>CAZYPX010000095.1:0-7246 GCA_964649675.1 uncultured Rhodospirillaceae bacterium
GCTACAGAAACAACTTCGACGTTCCCGGGTCGCCCTGGCGGCCGGAACGGCCGCGCAACTGGTTGTCGATACGGCGCGATTCATGGCGCTCGGTGCCCAGAACGAAAAGGCCGCCAGCCTCGCGGACTTTTTCGCGGGCCGCCTCGATTTCCTTGCGCACCATATCGGTGACCCGCGCGCGTTCCAACTCGTCCGTGACGGTCTTGAGTTCTTCGGCTATACGCGCTTCCTCGTTGCCGCCCAGTTTGATGTCGGTGCCGCGGCCTGCCATGTTCGTGGCGATGGTGACGGCGCCGAGCTGGCCGGCCTGCGCGATGATGGATGCCTCCTGCTCGTGATAGCGCGCGTTCAGCACGTTGTGCGGAATGTTGCGTTTTTTCAGGAGGTCCGACAGAACTTCCGACTTTTCGATGGATACGGTGCCCACCAAAACGGGCTGGCCGCGCTTTCGGCAATCTTCGATCGTCTGGGCGATGGCTTCGTATTTTTCAGCCATGGTGCCGTACACTTCGTCGTCCTGATCGTCGCGGATGGCGGGCATGTTGGTGGGAATTTCGACGACCTCAAGGTTATAGATTTCGGCGAATTCGGCGGATTCGGTCATGGCCGTTCCCGTCATGCCTGCCAGCTTGGGGTAGATACGGAAATAGTTCTGGAACGTGATCGAGGCCAGCGTCTGGTTTTCGCGCTGGATCTCCACGCGTTCCTTGGCTTCGAGCGCTTGGTGCAGGCCGTCCGAAAAACGGCGACCTTCCATCATGCGGCCGGTGAACTCGTCGATGATGACGACCTTGCCGCCCTTCACGATGTAATCAACGTCGCGCGCGAAAAGCTTGTGCGCGCGCAGAGCCTGATTCACGTGATGCACGATCATGATGTTTTGTGGATCGTACAGGCCGCCGCCTGGCGTCAACAGGTTCGCTTCGCCCAGCAAGGCCTCGATCTTTTCGTTGCCTTTTTCGGTCAGGACGACGGTTTTGCTCTTTTCGTCCTTTTCATAATCGTCTTCCGCCAGATGGGGAATTATGGCGTCCACGCGGTTGTAAAGCTCCGAAGAATCTTCGGCGGGGCCGGAGATGATGAGGGGTGTGCGCGCCTCGTCGATCAGGATGCTGTCCACTTCGTCCACGATGGCGTAGTTGAAGGGACGCTGCACCAGCTCGTCGTATTGGAACTTCATGTTGTCGCGCAAATAGTCGAAGCCGAATTCGTTGTTGGTGCCGTAGGTGATATCGGCGGCGTAGGCGGCGCGCCGCTCGTCGTCGGAAAGGCCGTGCACGATGCAGCCCACGGTCAGCCCCAGAAAAGTGTAGATTTGCCCCATCCATGAGCTGTCGCGTTTGGCGAGGTAGTCGTTCACGGTCACGACATGAACGCCCTTTCCGGACAAGGCGTTCAAATACACGGGAAGCGTGGCGACAAGCGTTTTGCCTTCGCCCGTCTTCATCTCGGCGATCTTGCCGGTGTGCAGAACCATGCCGCCGCGTAACTGGACGTCGAAAGGACGCTGGCCGAGCGTCCTCTTGGCGGCTTCGCGCACTGTGGCGAAAGCTTCGGGCAGGAGGGCGTCGAGCGTTTCGCCTTTGATGAGTCTGGCTCTGAATTCGTCCGTTTTGGCCCGCAATTGCCCGTCGGACAGCTTCGCAAAATCCGGCTCCAGAGCGTTGATGCGGGCGACGATGCGGTCTTGGGATTTCAGAAAGCGATCATTATGGGAGCCAAACAGCTTGCGTGCCAGAGAAGAAAACATTGTGTATCCTGATGCGTATTTTTGAATGCCGCTATTACATGGACATTCCTTCATTGAAAAGCAAGGGAATAGAGCCTAAAAAGCATCGTTATGAACATCCTTTTGACTGGCGGGGCCGGTTACATCGGTAGCCATACGGCGTATGCGCTGAAAAAGGCGGGGTATACGCCTATTGTGCTGGATTCGCTCGTAAACGGGCACGAATGGGCCGTGAAATACGGACCTTTCGTCAAAGCCGACATGGGTGACAGAGACGCTGTCAGAGAGCTGTGCGCTGCTTACAGGCCGGAGGCCGTCATCCATTTCGCCGCTTTTATCGAGGTGGCGGAATCCGTGGCCAATCCGTCTAAATACATGGGCAACAACTATCACAAGGCCGCGCAGTTTTTCGATATCGTGGCGGAATGCGGTATCGGCAAGATCGTTTTTTCCAGCACGGCAGCGGTTTACGGCATTCCCAGGGATGACACCAACCTCAAGGAAACGCACCCGCTGTGCCCCATTAACCCGTATGGAGAGTCAAAGCTGGCGGCCGAGACGTACTTGCGCGACATGACGAATCTCGGGGTCGAATCCGTAACCTTGAGATATTTCAACGCGGCGGGCGCCGCGCCGGAAAAGGAAAAGATCGGCGAGGCGCACGAGCCCGAAACGCACTTGATTCCCAACGTGATCCGCGCCGGTATGTTCCGGAAAACGCCCGTCAGCCTTTTCGGGACGGATTACCCCACGCCGGACGGCAGCGCCGTGCGCGACTATGTGCATGTGATGGATCTGGCGGATGCGCACATTGCGGCTTTGCGCTATCTGATGGATGGAGGGACGACCGAGATATGTAACCTCGGAACCGGAAACGGGTCGAGCGTCCAAGAAGTTATCGATACGGTCGGACAGGCGCTCGGCAACCCCGTGCCCGTCGTCCGCGCTCCGCGCCGCGCGGGCGATCCGCCGCGCCTTGTGGCGGACAACAGCCACGCGAAAGACCTTCTTGGCTGGATGCCGCAGGCGACGCTGGGCGATATCGTTCGGTCGGCTTTGGCGTGGTATAAGCACGTCGGTTAACGGCGAATTCGTTCAGTACGGCCTTGCCCGCGATGGCCGGGCGAGGCCAGCTCGCCAAAGAAAACACCTTGATCCTGCCACAATTGCTTGCCTGAATGAACGCGCCCTTCGCAAGAGCAAGCGCATACGCTAGAGTATGCCGATTCGTCAGACTCGAAGACTCCCTGAGCCGCTCTTGGGGTTTTTTTAACAGAAAGGAAGAACGATATGTCAAAATTGCTTCGTGTAACCGCGATCGCCTTGGTGCTCGGCGCCGTGGCTTTGCCGGCGGGAGCTCAGGACAAAGGCGCGGACAATCCGGTCGTCGCTCGCGTGAACGGGCAGGAAATTCACCGCGACGAAGTATTGCGCGAGCTTCAGGCGATGGGGCCCCAGGCGCAGTCTATGCCGCCCCAGATGCTCTATCCCCAGTTGTTGAACAAGGTCATCGTGACGAAACTTGTCGCGGCGAAAGGCTATGAGCAAAAGCTGCAGAACGATCCGGAAACCAAGGAACGCCTGAAGGACGCAGAGGCGCAAATCGTCGCCGATCTTTATGTCCGCAAGACGGTGGAGCCCAAGATTACGGAAGCCAAAATCAAATCCCGTTATGACGAGCTTGTGGCCAAGTACAAGCCGGAGGACGAAGTGCGCGCGCGCCACATTCTGGTCACGACCGAAGCCGAAGCCAACGACATCCTCAAGCAGGTCAAAGACGGCGGGGATTTCGCCAAGCTGGCCATGGAGAAATCCAAGGACACGGGGTCGTCCAAACAGGGCGGCGATCTCGGGTATTTTACGCGCAACGTGATGGTCAAGCCTTTTGCCGACGCCGCCTTTGCCATGAAAGCGGGCGCCGTCAGCGACAAGCCGGTCAAAACGGATTTCGGTTATCATGTCATCAAGGTTGAAGACCGCCGTAAATCATCCGCGCCGCCTCTTTCCGAAGTGAAGGAGCAGATTCAGGCCCAGCTGGGACAGGAAATGGTCCAGCAGCTTGTCAAGGATATCGAGGGCAAAGCCAAGGTCGAGAAGTTCAATCTCGACGGCACACCGATGAAAGAGCCTGAGCCCAAAAAGAAGTGATGGAAGCTGCGTAAAAAAAATGGCCCGGCGAAACCGGGCCATTTTTTGTTCTATAAGCGCGGCTTCAGGCGTCAGGCCGGTTGTTCGGCTATCCAGTTTCCGAGTTGCTTGTCGATTTTCATGATGTGGTTGAACAGCCAATCGCGCAAGAAGTCCATGGTTTCGAGCGAAAGACTGATCGCGCCCGTCTCGTGCTTGCGCTGAAGCTCGTTGGCTTGCTGGATAAGCTTGTCGTGCTCGGCCTTGTGCGCCAGATAATGGGGATAGGTTTTGGCGGCCATGAGTGCCTCTTCGCGTCCGAAATGCGTACGCGTGTAGTCGATAAGCTCGTCAAGGATGCCTCCGACCATTTTAGCCCCCTGCCGCGCCATCATGGCCTCGTGCAGGCGGTTAACCATCTCGACAAGCCGCTTGTGATCGGCATCTATGACATCGTGGTGGCATGATAGGCCTTCGTTCCACTCCATAAACGGCATGGCACTCCTCCAAGGCTCGCTTTCAATCCAATAAACACAAAAGGACGCTAAACCTTTGACATTAAATGTTTGTTAATAAGCCTTGGTTCGAGAGGGAGGAAGTTTTTATTCCTGAAACCTCCACGGGAAGAGGGGGAGGGATAGCGTTTCAGATGAAGAAATAACGCGTGTGCATTTTGTAAAAAAATGTTATAATATAAAGGTTTAGACTAGTATGTTATGGATGCCCTCACGCCACACTCACGATTTTTCTAGGAAAATAACCGCCGAGTAACGAAAAAAACACCATTTTCGCCTTGAATATGGCGGTCACATCGTTCTCTATTAAGTTGATGCGATGAGATTTCCTCTATGTTCACTTTTTTACGATCGACCCCCTGATGGAGATACCCATGAAACATTCCCGTAAACTGCTTGTGGCCGGCATTGCCTTTCTGGCGGCTACAGGAGCGGCTCACGCCGAAACCGGCAAGATGTACGTTCCCTACCCCAAAGGCCCTATTGTAACCGATACCCGAGCCGCCGTCGTCGATTCACGCGGCACGCCCGTTCGATCGACTTCGGGCAATTGCGTCCGCACGCAATGGCAGGCCGATTGCGATCCTTGCGCCGAAGTGCCCGAAGTTCGCATCCCGTTGGAGGAGCGTACCGTATATTTCAACCTGAACAAGGCGACCTTGACACCTGAAGCCAAGAAAAAGCTCGACTCTCTGGCCAAGAAGATCAAGGAACACGGCCCCGCGAAAACCGTTCGCATCGCCGGTTTTGCCGATCGTCTCGGCTCACCCGTGCATAACGAAAAACTTTCCAAGCGCCGCGCCGATGCCGTTCGCAAGTTCCTTGTTTCGAAGGGCATCGTGAACGCCCAAGTGGTCGAAACCCGCTGGTTCGGCGACACGGTTCCCGCGACGAACTGCCCCAAAGGCATGAAGCGCAAGGAACTCGTCGCGTGCTTGCAGCGTGATCGCCGCGTCGAAGTGGAGGTCGAGTTTGCCGGAGCGGCCAAGGCCATGATGGCTCCTCGCGCCATAGCCCCCAAGAAGGGCGTCAAGCCCCACCGTGCGATGAAGAAGGTCAAAAAGTAAGACCTTTCCGGCCAATGCGGAAATCAAAGAAAAACCCCGGCCGAAACGCCGGGGTTTTTTATGGGGCAGGATTTTCGGTTGCGCCTATTTTGCCGCAGCGAGATTGGCGGCGGCAAAAGCCCAGTTGGCCAGATTGTCGAGAAAGGCCTGCACGAAATCAGGGCGGCGGTTCTGGTAATCGAGATAATAGGCGTGTTCCCACACATCGCAGGTGAGAAGCGGCGTTTGTCCCGCGATCATCGGATTCATGGCGTTGGGGGTTTTTACAACCTTGAGCTTTCCGCGATCGGCGACAAGCCAGGCCCAGCCGCTGCCGAATTGCCCGACCGCCGCCTGCTTGAATTGTTCCTTGAACGCGTCGAAACTGCCGAAGTCTATTTCGATCTTTTCGGCCAGTGGTTTCGGGGGCGGCATGTGTTTGGGCGTCAGGCTGTTCCAGAAAAACGTGTGGTTCCATACTTGCGCGGCATTGTTGAAAATTCCGGCCTTGGCGTCGTCGTTGGCGGTCGCATGGATGATGTCCTCGATAGCCATGGAGGCCAAAGGTGTATCCTTCGTGAGGGCGTTTAAGTTGTTGATATAGGCCAAGTGGTGCTTGCCATGGTGGAACTCAAATGTGCGGGCCGAAATATGCGGCTCAAGCGCGTTCAGCGCGAAAGGCAGGGCGGGCAGAACAAAAGTCACGCGAACCTCCTTATGTCATGAGTGAGCAATGTAACTTTCCCCAACGGGAAGGGCAAGGGGATCGCGCTTAAAGCTAGGGTCTGTACTCATAATCAGAACCTCACGGTAATTATGAATGTAGGCTCTAAGATTTGGATGTGCCTTCAGGTTTTTGCACGTCGTGGCGTATCTCCTTGAGCTTGTCGCGATAGCCTTCGGCATCTCCGTATTCAAGGAAGCGCAGATATCTCAGGTGCGGGTCGCGGATGCGGCGCGCGTGCTTAATGGGGCACCAGTATTGCTCCGTGCGGCTCGCGATTTCGCGCGCGTAGGCGAAGACGCCGTTCCCGTAGCCGCAATAGACGCAGTTGATCTTTTCGATCGTGTTGAGATAGGCCAGATGATGACGGTCGATCGCGATGTATAGGTTTCGCTTGACGCGCGGGATGCCGTAGGCCCTGAAACAAACGTGTTGGTAGATCGTTAAGCACAAATCGAGCAGAGCGATCGGAACGATCATGCCGTAGATGACCGGTGCGACAAGAACCGTCGCCACGTGTGATGTTTTGAGAAGCGTCAGGGAGCTTATGCGTAAGGCGCGGTGGCGTTTTCTGATTTCTCTTTGCAGTTCGGTCAGCTTGCCTTTTATTTGAACATCATAGGCCGCGCGCCTCTTTTCGAATTCTTTTTCGAGGCGTTCCTGAAGGTCGTTGATGTGCCACAGGATATCGGCGATTTGGTCACGCATGGGAGATGAGAGGGACAGGGGGGGAAATTCCAAGACTAAGGAATATTAACCATAACGTTGAGGCAGGCAAAGGATTATCGGCGCGATTGATTCTTTGCTTGCCGGACTCTCTCTCTCAATACCTGTACATCTCCGTTTTGTAGGGTCCGGCGACATCGACGCCGATGTATTTGGCTTGTTTGTCGGTCAGTTTCGTCAAGTGAACGCCGAGTTTTTCGAGATGCAGGCGCGCGACTTTTTCATCGAGATGTTTCGGCAGCGTATAGACCTTGCGTTCGTATTTGCCAAGGTTCGTCCACAATTCGATTTGAGCCAACGTTTGGTTCGCGAACGACGCGCTCATGACGAAGCTCGGGTGGCCCGTGGCGCACCCCAGATTCACGAGGCGGCCTTTGGC
>CAZYPX010000096.1:0-7213 GCA_964649675.1 uncultured Rhodospirillaceae bacterium
TTGCGTGAGTTCGAGGACATCTTCGGTCGGCGCAACAGACGGAGGCGGCTCCACGATCAGCGAAGGCGTCGGCGAATCCTTCTCGTCCGCAATAATTTTGCGGATCGAGGCAAGAATCTCCTCCATCGTCGGTTCTGTCGTTGCGTTGCCGTCTTTTGTATCGGCCATGGATCGAATCGCGGGATTAATTGGCTTCGTGGGAGTTTATCGCGTTGTTAAGTGTTTGCAAGACGTAAGAGGCTTTCGCGCCCCATTTTGCCTAGGCCTTGTGATATTCGCGATACCACGCCACGAATCGCGGAATACCTTCACGGATCGTCGTCGCGGGTTTGTAGCCGAAATCGCGCACGCTCGCCGTAATGTCCGCGAACGTTTCGGGCACGTCGCCGGGCTGCATAGGTTGAAAGTCATAGATAGCGCTCTTGCCCACCGCTTCTTCGATGAGACTTATGTAATCCATCAAATCCTCGCCGTGCGAATTGCCGAGGTTGTAGACCTTCGCGGGCGGATGGTCTGATCCCTTGTCGGCGGGAACATGTTCGAGCACGCCCAGCACGCCCGACACGATGTCGTCGATATAGGTGAAGTCGCGCTTCATCTTGCCGTGGTTGAAAACGGGGATGGGTTCTCCGGCCATAATCTTGCGGGTGAAAATATAGGCGGCCATATCCGGCCTGCCCCATGGCCCGTAAACCGTGAAAAAGCGCAAGCCCGTGCACGGAAGCCTGTAAAGATGCGCGTACGTCCACGCCATAAGTTCGTCGGTTTTTTTCGTCGCGGCGTAAAGCGATATCGGCTTTTCCACAGGATCTTCGACGGCAAAGGGGATTTTCGTGTTGCCGCCGTAAACGGACGACGAACTCGCGTAAACAAAATGCTTGAGCTGCGGAAGCTGTCGCGCCGTCTCCATCATGACGACCTGCCCCATCACGTTCGTCTGCACATAGGCGTAAGGATTGACGAGCGAATAGCGTACGCCCGCTTGCGCGGCGAGATGAACGATGTGCGTAATATCGGAATTTTTCGAAGCGATTTTAAACATCGCCTCCTTATCGGCGATATCGGCCTTATGGAAGCGGAACCCCTTGTGCGCTTCCAGTCGGGCAAGGCGGGCTTCCTTAAGGGCGACGTCGTAGTAATCGTTCATATTGTCGACGCCGACAACCTCGGCGCCCTGCGATAACAAGGCCATCGCCACGCTTGATCCGATAAATCCGGCCGCGCCGGTCACCAAAACTTTCATTGTTACACTCTCGTTATCGGGATTGACGGAAACATTTCAAAGAAGACAGCATCTGCGGTTGGGTCGCAGCATATAAAGCCTTCATCCGCCGCACAAGGCCGTAAACAGAAGACCAGGCCTCTTGCATAACCATATCAGGCGAGCTCCATATTGTAGATGGCGGCGATGAGAAAGAAGCGGAGACCGAAGCGTTTGCGGCGATTTCTGTAACGGTCGCTGACGATTTTGAACCTTTTGAGAACGGCCATCACGTTCTCACACGGGACGCGATCTGCCAAGAATTCACGGTTATTGGTCTTGTCGGCTTTGGTCAAATCGCATGATCCACCTCCAATCATGGCGGATAACATTATACCCCCTCAATCAATGCATTGTCTGTGTACAGACCCTAATCTAAAAAAACCAAATTTCTAAAGAGGAAGAATTCCTGCTTTTTATCCGCTCGCAACTTTCGCTTTCACGGCCTCGCGGGCCGACATTTCGGCTGCGAGGACAAGGTGGGCAATTTCCTCGGCTTCCTGCCATCGGCGCCGTAAGATGTTCAAGGAATCCTCGCGCTCTTGCGGGGTGCGGGTCGACGCGTCGGGGAAGTCGAGGCGTTTGCGGTATTGCTCGTAATATTGTTCGGCGCGATATTCGAAGAAGGGGACTAATTCCTCCATCTCCACTTTGTCGAACTCTTCAAGCGTCAACGCCTGCCGCACCATTTCGGCGGTATAAGGCCCAAAGCGCTCGCTCAGTTCGTCAAAGAGCATTTATAAATCCGTTTTCAATGTCTTGTTTGATAAAGGACGCTTTCTCCCATAAGCCTGTAAACATTATCGAGCCGCTCTTCCTTGGACATGCCGCTCACCCATTCCTCGCGCACGCCCTCGAATTGCTCAAGCGTTTTTAAAATTGCCGTGGCGCTTTCGCTGCCAAAACGTTCCACCAAATCCGAAAAACAAAGAGCCCCACCATTGAACTTGCTCAACATGCATCGCCCCTGTGAAATTACGCGCTCAATATACGTCCAGACCTTTTATTACCTTTTTTCGATAATAAATTGCCTAAAATGGGTTGTAAAGAGGATCAGATTGCCAATTCAGGCCGATTCTAAATCGACCCTGGCCCCAACGTAATTTTCAGGCCATCCAGTTCTTTTGTAAAGAAAATCTGGCAAGAAAGGCGGGAATTTTCGTTAACGCCGAAAGCGCCGTCCATCATGCCGATTTCCTCCTCGGAGGGCTCGGGGATTTTATCCTTCCACGCCGGATCGACGTAAATGTGGCACGTCGCGCAGGCGCAGGAGCCGCCGCATTGTCCCAGAATGGGGATACCGCCTTCGCGGATGATCTCCATAAGGCTCCATTCTTCCGTGGCCTCGAGTTCGTGAACTTTGCCTTCTATATCGGTGCAGAAAATCTTCATGTTTTTACTCGTCTTTTTAGGTTAATTGGCCTTGTCTTTCACGCCCAGAGCGGTCTTCAGATTGCTCGAGGACGTGGTGTATTGGAAGCGGTACTTGCGGTCGGGATGAACATAGCCGAAAGCCTTTTTCGCCGCCAGCGCCGCCTCATGAAAGCCGGACAAAATAAGCTTCATCTTGCCCGGATAGGTGCATATGTCGCCGATGGCGAAGATGCCCGGCGCGTTCGTCTCGAACGAAGCGGTATCGACGGGAATAAACTCGCCCTCGAACTTCACGCCAAAGTTCGCCACGGGGCCAAGCTTCATCGTGAGGCCATAAAAGGCCAGCAGGGAATCGCATTGCAAAACAAAGGTTTCCTTGCCTTCCTGTTGCAAAGTGACGCCCGAGATTTGAGCGCCCTGCCCCTCCACGCCCGTGAAGTTGGCGATGACCAGGTCCATTTGGCCCGCTGCGACCAGCGCGCGCATTTTGCTCACGGAATCCGGCGCGGCGCGGAACTCGTCGCGGCGGTGGACAAGCGTGATTTTCTTGGCGATGGGCTGCAAGCTCAGAGCCCAATCGAGCGCGCTGTCGCCGCCGCCCGCGATCACGAGGTTCTTGCCCGCGAACGTATCCTTTTTGCGCACGGCATAGAAAACGGATGTTTCTTCAAACGCTTCGATGCCTTTGATCGGCGGTTTTTTTGGCACGAAGCTGCCGCCGCCCGCCGCGATCATCACCACCGGCGCTTCGAGAACCGTCCCTGCGTCCGTGGTTAGCCGCCACTTGCCTTCCGGCGTTTTTTCAAGCTTCTCGGCCATCTGGCCGAGGTGAAACACCGGATTGAACGGCTTGATCTGCTTCATCAGGTTTTCGGTCAGTTCCGCACCCGTGCACATGGGGATGGCGGGAATGTCGTAGATCGGCTTTTCGGGATACAGCTCGGCGCACTGGCCGCCCGGGCGATCAAGAATATCAACCAGATGCGCCTTCATGTCGCTCAAGCCTAGCTCGAACACCGCGAACAGGCCCGAAGGCCCTGCCCCGACGATGATGACATCCGTGGTTTGCGTTTCGCTCATTGAGTATGCCTTGTCATTGCGTAGGGAAAGCGTCTTAAACCACCTTGCCGCTATCATCAAGGGGAAGCATATGTTAACGAATGGGCGGGCTCCTTACGGCTTTGGCCCCAGCATCGCCTCCGGTCTGACAAGACGGTCGAAGTCTTCCGCCGAGAGCAAGCCCAGCTCCACCGCCGCCTGTTTCAGCGTTTTGTTTTCTGTCTGCGCTTTCTTGGCGATTTTGGCGGCATTGTCATAGCCCACATGCGAGTTGAGCGCCGTCACGAGCATCAACGATTCATTCAGATGATGCTGGATGCGGGCCAAATCCGGCTTGATCCCCGCCACGCAATGATCCGTAAAGCTGCGCGCCACGTCGGCCAGTAAACGGATAGATTGCAGCACGTTATAAATGATCGCGGGCTTGAACACGTTCAGCTCAAAATGCCCGTTCGATCCCGCCACTGTCACGGCGACATGGTTGCCCATCACCTGCGCCGCGACCATTGTCGTGGCTTCGGATTGCGTGGGGTTCACCTTGCCCGGCATAATCGATGAGCCGGGTTCGTTCTCAGGCAAAATGATTTCCCCGATGCCGCAACGTGGGCCGGAGCCGAGCAAGCGGATGTCATTGGCGATTTTCATAAAGCTGACAGCAATAGTATTGAGTACGCCCGAAGCCTCGACCATTGCGTCATGGCTGGCGAGAGCTTCAAACTTGTTTGGAGCGGAAACGAAAGGCTTGCCCGTCATGCCAGCTATTTGCCGCGCGAACTCTTCCGCAAATCCAGCTGCGGCGTTGAGGCCCGTGCCGACCGCCGTGCCGCCTTGAGCCAACGGATAAAGGCGCGGCAAAACGCTTTGCGCCCTGTCTATCGCGAGTTTTATTTGCGTCGCATAGCCGGAAAACTCCTGCCCCAAGGTGATCGGCACGGCATCCTGCAAATGCGTGCGGCCAACCTTCACGATGTCTTTGAATTCTTCGCTTTTCTGTTGAAGCGCGTCATGGAAATGCTGCAAGGCAGGAATTAGCTCATCCGTCAGTTGCAACACCGTGGAAATGTGCATCGCCGTGGGAAAGCCGTCGTTCGTGCTCTGCCCCATGTTGACGTGATCGTTCGGATGTACGGGCTTCTTGCTGCCCTTCTCGCCGCCCAGCATCTCGATGGCGCGGTTAGAAATCACCTCGTTCGCGTTCATGTTGGTCTGCGTGCCGGAGCCCGTTTGCCACACGACCAACGGAAACTCGCTGTCCCACTTGCCCAAGATGACTTCGTCGGCGGCTTTGACGATGGCGTTGCCGATAGTAGCGTCCAGCCCTGCAAGTTTTATATTCGCGAGAGCTGCAGCTTTCTTGACCATGCCGAGCGCATGTATGAACGGCAGCGGCAACGTCTCCCCGCCGATGACGAAGTTTTGCAGGCTGCGCTGCGTTTGCGCGCCCCAATAATGCTCTGCGGGAACTTCTATAGGGCCGAAAGAATCCGTTTCTATGCGGGGTGGCATGTCTTTCACCTTTAGCAAGGCTTAAAAAGGCATTCTTAACGCCAAAAGCGCGGCATTCAAGAGCTTGTTATGGATGGTGAATCACTGAAACGCCGTTTCGAAGAAGCTGCGGAGCTTGCGGCTGTGCAGGGTTTCGAGGCCGTTGGCCCGCAAAAGCTCGATAGCACGAAGGCCGATCTGCAGGTGTTGATCGACTTGCTGTCGGTAGAACGAGTTCGCCATGCCGGGTAATTTGATTTCGCCATGAAAGGGCCTGTCCGAAACGCAAAGCAAGGTGCCGTAGGGGACCCGGAAACGGAATCCGTTGGCGGCGATCACGGCAGATTCCATGTCGAGGGCGATGGCGCGGCTTTGCGCGAAGCGTTTAACAAGGTTCGTAAAGCCCGAGATTTCCCAATTGCGGTTGTCCGTGGACACCACCGTTCCCGTACGCATAACCGATTTCAAGCCGTAGCCGGAAAAGCCGGTCACGTCCGCGACCGCCGTTTCCAGCGCGCGCTGAATTTCGGCAAGCGCCGGTATAGGCACCCAAAGCGGCAGTTCGTCGTTCAAAACGCGGTCGTCGCGGACATAGCCGTGGGCCAGAACGTAATCGCCCAGCCTTTGAGTCTCGCGCAGACCCGCGCAATGACCCAACATGATCCATGCGTCGGGACGCAGCACGGCGACATGGTCGGAAATGTTGCGCGCGTTGCTGGGGCCCACGCCGATGTTAACCATCGTTATCCCTTTGCCGTCCTCGCGGACAAGGTGATAAGCTGGCATCTGCGGGAGACGCGATGGCCTGTCGCCCTCAGGGATGCCGCTATAGCCAAGGTTGGCGTTGCGCGTGATGATGTTTCCGGGCTCCACCATGTGCGTATAGGCCTTGCGCGCGGAAGCCAGAAGCGGATCGTCGGTCACCTGCATCATTTCCGTGCCAAGACGCACGAATTCGTCCACATAAAACTGGTAATTCGTGAAAATCACGAAACTCTGAAAATGGCGGGGATCGGTATCGGTGTAATGCCGTAAGCGATGAAGCGAATAATCGATGCGCGGCGCGGTAAAAAGAGCCAGAGGCCGGTCGTCGTCAGCGGCGGAAAAATGCGTTCCGTTCGCGATAGAATCATCCATGACCGACAAATCAGGCAAATCGAAAATTTTGCGCATAGCTTCGACTTTATCGTGGGTCAGCTCGCCCTCGATATGCGCGCCGTTATGGAAAGCGAAGTGTATGGGGATAGGCGTGGGGCTTAGGCCGACTTCAAGCGGAACTTCCTGACTTTTAAGAAGAAGGTCAAGCTGCCGCTCAAGATACGGCGCGAACAGGTCGGGCCTTGTCAGGGTCGTGCTGTAGCGCCCCGGGCGAGACACAAAGCCATAAGACAGGCGCGTGTCGATTCGTTTCGGTTTTTTGATGATGATGGCGACATAGGGATAATTGGCGCCTACTTTATCGGGAATCCATTCGCCGTTGGCAAAACGCTTGAAATAGTGCCGTAAGGCGCTTGAACTCGAATCGTAGATCTGGCGGGCATAGGCTACGGCCTCGCGTGCGTCCGTGAAAGATCGCGCTTGGAACGGGGTTTTTGAAGATTTTCCAAAATTGAACAGCATGACGGAAAGATTTCCAAGAAACGCTCGACTGCAGGAGGGCAAGACGCGACGCTTTCCCTATTATTAACTATAAACTCTCCCCGTTGCCATCTTTCTCGGCAAAAAACAGGGCAAAAAATCGGGGGAAAGGCGTTTAGGAAGATGTCGCGTCGAGTCCCATAAGGGAAAGCGCGAAATCGCGGGCCTCGAAAGGCCGCAGGTCGTCGATGCGCTCGCCGACCCCTATCGCATGTATGGGCAAGCGGAAGCGTTCGGCCAAAGCCAAAACGCCGCCGCCTTTGGCCGATCCGTCCAGTTTTGTGAGGACAAGGCCCGATACCTTTGTCATGGCCTGAAACACCTCGACCTGCGCATGGGCGTTTTGCCCCGTCGTCGCGTCGAGAGTCAGCAGGGTTGTATGCGGCTCGGATTGAT
>CAZYPX010000097.1:0-7079 GCA_964649675.1 uncultured Rhodospirillaceae bacterium
CCATAAAAGCTATAACGGCAACAACCTCGTCAACGCGATGACGGTTGGCATCGCCAAGGCGAACAAGATTTTCACGTCGAAGGCGGCGGGCGTGGGCAATCCTGTGGTGTATGTCGGCTCAAAGACGGGCCGCGACGGCATCAAGGGCGCGACGATGGCTTCGGGCGAGTTCGACGCGAACGCTGACGCCAAGCGGCCCACGGTGCAGGTCGGCGATCCGTTTACGGAGAAGTTGCTGATCGAAGCCTGCCTCGAACTCATGGAAGGCGATGCGATCATCGCCATTCAGGATATGGGCGCGGCGGGGCTTACCTCGTCGGCGGTCGAGATGGCTTCGAAGGGACAATTGGGCATCGAGCTTGATCTGGACAAGGTGCCTTTGCGCGAAACCAAGATGAGCGCTTATGAGATTATGCTGTCCGAAAGTCAGGAACGCATGTTGATGGTGCTGAAGCCAGGCCGCGAGCCTGAGGCCGAGCGCATTTTCCGCAAGTGGGAGCTGGATTTTGCCGTGATCGGCAAGATGACCGACACGGGCCGCATCGTATGCAAGCGCAACGGCAAGGTGGAAGTGGATATTCCGGTCGATCCTTTGGTCGAGAAATCGCCGGTTTACAAGCGCCCCCATGAAGCCACGCCACAGAATCCGGAGATCGACGCGGCCAAGCATCCTTTGCCGAAGGGCGAAACGCTGCTCGGCACGCTCGAAAAGATGATGGGCACGGAGGAATTGTGCTCACGCAGGTGGATTTGGGAACAATATGACAGCCAAGTCGGCGCTGACACGGTCATCAATTCGGGCGGCGACGCCGCGCTGGTGCGCGTGCATGGCACGAACAAGGGCCTCGCGATGACGACGGATTGCACGCAGCGTTATTGCTTTGCCGATCCTGTCATGGGCGGAAGGCAGGCTGTCGTCGAAACGTATCGCAACATCTGTGCCGTGGGCGGCACGCCCATCGCCATTACGGACAACATGAACTTCGGCAATCCCGAAAAGCCGCGCATCATGGGACAATTCGTCGGCGCCATTCAGGGCATGGACGAAGCTTGCCGCGCTTTGGATTATCCGGTGATCTCAGGCAACTGCTCGCTCTACAACGAGACGAACGGCGAGCCGATCCATCCGGCGCCCGTCATCGGCGGCGTCGGGCTGCTGGAGGACGTGACGAAGCATGCGACGATCGCATTTAAGGCCCACGGCGAGGCGATCTTTGTGATCGGCACGACGAAGGGGCACATCGGGCAGTCGCTGTATCTCAGCATGATCCACGGCAAGGAAGATGGCGCGCCGCCGCCCGTGAACCTGACGGAAGAGCGCCGCCACGGGAAGTTCGTGCGCAACCTGATTAAAGAGGGCGGCATGACGGCGTGTCATGACGTGGCGGATGGAGGCTTGCTGGTCGCCGTGGCCGAGATGGCTTTGGCAGGAAACATCGGATGCGATCTGTCCGTTTCCGCAACGGATGCCGGATTCTGGTTCGGCGAAGACCAAGGGCGGTACGTCGTGACGGTCAAGGATAGCGACGCGTTCATGGCGAAGGCCGACTCGGCTGGCATTCCCGTACTTCTTCTTGG
Organism: uncultured Rhodospirillaceae bacterium; assembly: GCA_964649675.1. GTDB lineage: Bacteria > Pseudomonadota > Alphaproteobacteria > UBA9219 > UBA9219 > CAZVCG01. The sequence goes on from CAZYPX010000097.1 coordinate 1,579, forward strand.
TCAGACGGGTGGAGATACGATAACCTTGGCGGGTGCGAATCTTGATCTGGCCCAATTGCGCAAAACGCATGAGGAATGGTTGCCGAAATATATGGGGGAAGAACTTAGTTGATACGTCCCGAAGACATAATCGACCTTATCAAGGGGGTGCTGCCTGACGCATCGGTTGAGCTGGAGGACCTGCGCGGGAACGGCGAGCATTATGCCGCCTATGTCGAAAGCGCGTCTTTTTGCGGGATCGCGCCCGTCGATCAGCATCGGATTGTGTACAAGGCCCTGCAGGGACATATCGGCACGTCGCTTCGCACCATGACCCTAAAAACGGCGCCTCCGCCTCGAAACGTTTCTCTTCAAGCAAGTTAGGCAAGCGTCATGCCCTCGGAAAGCGATGCCAGCGTCCTAGATCGCATTCGGATGGAAGTCGAAAACAACGATGTTGTTCTTTTCATGAACGGTTCGCCCGTTTTTCCCCAGTGCAGCCAGTCGGCCCAGATCGTGCATATGCTCGGGATGCTGGATGCCGTTTATAAGGGCATCGACGTGCTGTCCGATCCGGGCCTGAAAAGCGGGCTGAAGATTTACAGCGATTGGCCCAACGTTCCGCAGCTGTTCGTGCGGGGCGTTTTTATCGGCGGCGCCGACATCGTGCGCGAGATGTTCCAGACGGGCGAGCTTGAAATGATCCTGACCGGCATCGCGCCCGACATGCCCTCATGAAAAAGACGCCGGAATCGGCGCCTTTTTCGGTCCCGTTTTCGAGAACATTACCGATGCGAACACTCGCCTTTGCCGTCTCCGGTGTAGCGTATCTCGGCTGAGGTCGATCCCGTGGCGATCGGCGCGCATGCGATTTTAGCGGCCAGCTGGACGGACAAAACATTGCCCATCCTGTAAATGATTTTGCCTTTTTGCGGAAGATTGCCGCTTGGAGGGCGGCAAACCGCGAACGATGAAAAGACCGCCGATTGGCTCGACCCCACAAATCTTATGACGCTTCGTTGTCCCGAAAAAGCCTTGCCGCCGTATGTGCCTTTGTCGGTTTTGAGGTTCGCTTTGACGAGAAGCTGGCAATACTTTGGAATTTCTTGCGCATTGTAGCCTAAGGCGTCTTGCACGGTCTTAATGTCTTTCCGGCCCCAAGTGTAAGAGCCCGAGACCGCAAAAGAGTATTGGCCCGGATAATCCTTTGTCGATTTTTCGTCGGCTGCGGGATTTCTGAGCAGATCCGGATCGTTGAGAATGATCGGCTTTCTGATTTGCCGCTGCTCAACTTTTTTTCTGTACTCGATAAGCCGCGGGTCCGTAAGAGCGGGCGAAGCCGAAGGAAGCGGGATTTTATATTGCGCCGCCAGAGCCTGAACGGCTTCTTCCTTGGTTTTATAGTCTTTCGCGGTCGATCCGCCCGGGGAAATGTTTGTGATTACCGGCGGAGCGCTTGGTATCGGGGCCGCTACAGGTTGCTCGGTTTTAGGTTTGGGTTGAAAAGGCCACCAAGAAAGACCTGAGGGCTTTTCGGCGGGTTCGGCTTGTGGCTGATCGGCTGGTTTTACAGGGGCCGAGGGAGCGCGGCCAAGATTCGGAAGCAGTCCGAGAGAAGAGCCTGACTCGCAACCCTCGCTGCCCTGTTCGCATGAAGGGAGCAATACGCCTTTTTGGGCTTGAGCCCCCGAAACCGCGAGAAGTGTCAGCAAAGCGGCTATAAAGAGAAGAGCGCGCATGGTAAACTCCGTTGATAGTATATCTTAAAATTTACACCATAAAGACATTGTTAATTTATATAAGCTTTTTCAAGGCCGGACAAAGCAAAATGCGCGATGACGCGCGAGCGTTCCAAACCTTCGAAGCTAAGGGGTTGAAGAAAAATGCGAGCTGGTCTAGGTTTCCGCCGTGCTGCATCAAAGCGGGTGTAGCTTAGTGGTAAAGCTCCAGCCTTCCAAGCTGGCTATGAGGGTTCGATTCCCTTCACCCGCTCCAACTTTCCTGAGTAAAATAATATAGTTAATATATCTTTCGAGGTTGTAATTTATAGGATGAAAATTGTATTATATGAGCTGCATGTAGCATCCAAATATTGTTGTGCCAATAATGAATGACATTATAAATCTTGATGTACGTTTTCAGTTCGCCAACAGGGAATATGACGCGGCCAAAATAAAATCCGCGCATGCATGGGGAAGGGTTTTGGCGGGCTTGCCCCTTTTAGCCATGTCAACCGCTTCTTTGCCGCTATTCGGATCGGAAAGTTTGTTCAGCTTTTTGCTTGCATTCGGCGGCGGAGCTTTGGCGGTGGCCGGAGGCACGTTGTCGAGTCTTGCCGCTTTGCGCAAGACCGCGGCATGCTTTATGGCGAGCAGGAATTTAAGAAAGCTGGAGAGCGAGGTCATCAAAGGCTGCAGAACGGCCAGTGATCCGAAGAAATGTTTGGAAATAGCCGAACAATCCATCGATGAACCCGAAATTCTGAATTGCCGTTTCGAAATAGAAAGCCAACGCTTTTTCCGCACGAAAATGCCCTGGGCAGCGGTCACATTGCCTTTGGCGTTTCTTGGCGTGTGGGGGTCGGAAGGCATCGCGAACCTGGGCGAAGCGGGATGGCATGTGTTTGCCAGCATGAGTTATGCGGCTACGGTGGCGACTTATACGGCGAGCGCATACTTGTTGGGGAAAGCGGCTTATTTCGCCAACCGAAATCATGCGACGAGGGTAGCGCTTACGCGAAGCGCAAAGTTCTTATTGAGGGCGAGGCGCGCCTATACACTGAAAAGCAACTGCACACTGTCCGCGAAATACGAAAACAAAAATAACGGCGCGCCGGAAACGCGAGAAAGCATTGAAAAAACAAATGGAGCCGATCACGATTGCGCGACGGCCTCGGCTCCCTGTTCGACATTTGCGGGTTCCGTGGCGAATGCCAAAAAGGCGGGATCAAAATACGGGCGCCGTCCCGCTCCCGGGCGATGCATTCAAGACTTCACGCTTTGACGTAGGCGCTCAAGCTGAAGCATGATGAGCGCCGATCGCACGTTTTGAACGACGTTTTCCCATGCGCCGGTTCTGGTTTGCCGGAAAAGGCGAAGCGTTGGATACCACGGGCTGTCATCGCGATCGAGAAGCCACCGCCAGCATCCGTCGAAGCGTGACAAGACCCATGTGGGTTTCGCCAATGCTCCGGCCATATGGATGACGGACGTGTCCACGCCGATCACGAGGTCGAGGTTGGCGATAAGGGCGGCCGTGTCGGCGAAATCGGTCGCCTCGTCCATAAAGTCGATAAGAGTAAGGCCTTCGGGCGGGTTTATGGCTTGTTTCGCTGGTTCGCCTTTTTGAAGGCTGAAGAAATGAGCGTCAGGAACGCCCGCAAGCGGCGCAAACTGTTCGAGCGACATGCTCCGGCGCCGGTCAACGGCGTTAAGCTCGGCCAGCATTATTCTGGGTTCTCCGGCCCATACAAGGCCGACCTTGATGCCAGCGAACGGCTTGAGTTTTTCCGCCCATCGCGCGACGTCTTCGGGGCGAGGGGAAAGATAAGGGACTTGGGCCGGAATGGTGTCGAGCTTGGTGTTGAAGATGAGCGGCAGCGACATCAAAGGCGCGCGGCAATCGTGTTTTGGGACGGTTTCGCCTTCTTCGATCACACAATCTGTTCCTGCGACGCTTTGAAAAATCCGCGCAAGCGCGCGTGGGCAGGCAAGGATGACGCGTCCCCCGCTTTCCTTGACCAAGGGGGCGTAACGCACGAACTGAATGCTGTCGCCAAGACCCTGTTCGCAATGCAGGAGGATGGTTTTTCCATCAAGAGGCGAGCCGTCCCATAATGGCGCGCGGTAGCCATGGTCGCCGACCCATTTTACCAGCCAACGGCGTTCGTACTGTTTCCAGCCCTTTTCGTAATCGCCCTTGAGGAGAAAGAGCAGGGATTGGTTCCAGAGCGCGTCGCCGTAATCGGGATCTATGGACAAGGAACGCTCGTAACAAGCCATCGCTTCGTTGTGCAAGCCCCTTTCCTGATAGGTCGTGCCCATATTGTAGTGGGCCATGGCCAGACGCGGGTTGAAAGCGAGGGCGCGTTCATATAAGGCCAAAGCCTCGTCGGGCTTTTCAAGATCTTTGAGGACGTTCCCCAGATTGCAATACGCTTCGGCGTGTTGAGGCGCGATATCGAGAGCTCGTTCAAGGGCTTTTTTCGCAAGGTCGAGCTTGCCAACGTCGCGCAAGGCGTTGCCGAGGTTGTTGCACGCTTCGACGTAGTGCGGCTGAAGCTGCAGGGCGCGTTCATAAATGGGGATAGCCTTGTCCGGACGGCCAAGGGCACGCTGGATCATGCCCATGTTGTTCAGGGCGTGGAGATAGTCCGGTTTGACGAGGACGGCGCGTTCGAAATGGTAAGCCGCCTTTTCAAAGTTTCCCATATCCTTGAAAGCAAGGCCGAGGTTGTTGTGCGCCTCGGCATAGTCAGGTTTGGCTTTCAAGGCTTTGGCAAAACAGGCGGAAGCTTTTTCGGGATCTTTCCGGTTTAGAAGGATAAAACCGAGGTTGTTCGCGGCTTCGGCGTAAGACGGTTGAAGGGCAAGGGCCGTTTCATAGTGCGCTTTGGCATCGTCCGTTGCGTTCAGGTTCATATACGCGTTGGCGATGTTGTAGTGGAAAGCCGCAACCTTTCCGTTCACGGCTATGGCCTTGCCTATCAACGTTACCGCTGTTTGGGGATCGCCGCGTTGGAGATTGATCAGGCCAAGAAGATGAAGACAGTCGATGCTGTTGGGCGCGTTTCCCAGTATCTCGCGATAGAGCGTTTCGGCTTCGTCAAGCCGTCCTGCCTGATGATGGGCCATGGCGGCATCGAGATCGTCCTGAAACGAAAAGCCGTCGTTCGCCAAAGCGTGGCGTTGGCGGCTGTGTTCCGCTCGTCGTTCTTTGCGTCCCATACGTTACGATTCCCGATCAGGTTGAATGATCGAGAGTCTCGCTAACAGAGGCTTTTGCATATGTAAAGCCAATGCGTCCCCTGGCGTTTCGGCTAGCGCGAGAGCGTGTAAAGCGTGGTTTTTTTCCAGCGTCCGCACGGCGCTCTGTCAAGATGCTTTTCTGTTCCTTGGTATCCAAGCTCTTGTCGGGCGCGCTTGAAAATTTCTTCAAGCGATTTTTTGACGATTTCCGGACCTTCATTTCTATGGGATGTGATCGCGTGCACGAGCTTGGCTGCGTCATCGTTCACGGGTTCGGCCTTTTCCCAGTATGGCGCGGGAATGCCTATGTTTTCAGTTGTCGTGAACTCGATGACTTCGGGGTTTTCCGTTTTGAGATGGGCGAAGCCTCTTTGAACACACTCATCCATGGCTTGTCTTGTATCGAGTAATTTTTCATGAAAGATGCGATTCAACGATCCTGTGTCACGGGAAAAACTGTACATTTCTTCTGTGGGCGTACGATGAACTTTGGGGTACATGTGACGTTCTCCCCGAAAACTGAGGCAGAAGGAATTAGAGTCTGTTAACCTTTAA
>CAZYPX010000098.1:0-6906 GCA_964649675.1 uncultured Rhodospirillaceae bacterium
GATTCGCGGATTTGCCGGTTAACTTCGTTGCTGAATCCCAAAACCGCCGTCACGAAAGTGCGGAAAGCCGTTCCTCCCGCGCCTCCGCCCTCGATAAGGAACGAAATGCGAAACGGAACGTCGCTATCGATCAAACGGGCCAGCAATTGCGGAAAAGGCGACGGATCGGCGGGCGCAAGAGTCATATCCACGGACGACCAATACAGATCGCCTATACGCACGATCGTCGAAGAAACGATCTCGGCGTCGCCCACGCAAAGCTGGCGCCTTATCGGCGGCCATAAAACGTCCGACAAATCCCTGTTGCTGGTGGGCACGCGCGGGATCAAAGGGTCTCCCGGCAAATTCGGCCGCCAATCGTCGTGGGCCAGCAAAGGATAAAGGCTGGTTCGCACCGCGCTCAAGGCCTCATGAACGTTGATGAGTCTTGCCTTGATGGCAACCTCTTCCAAAGCCGCCGTAACGGACGAAACATAGCTTTTGTGGCGCACGCGCAAAGGCTCCAGCGCAGCCATGGGGTACTGCGAGTTCGCCGCAACGACCCATTTTTGCTCCGCCCTTTGACGCTGGGCCGCCTGCATTTCGCTCTTGTTGACCGACGAAGGCCGCGTCCACAGAACGAAATAGATATCCTCGTGCGCCAAAAACCGCGACAAATGACGATGCCGCTCATTCAGAAGGTCTTCAAGATTCAAGTCCAGCGCCTGAGCAGCGTTGCGGTTGGACTTCATGCCCTTGTCGATGTCGCGCCCGACCATCAAGGGGTCGCGCGCAAAGTAAACCTGCATGGCGTAGCCTTGCCTGTCGAAACGGGCGCCGAGTTTCATCGTCGCCTGTTCCACAAGCCAGCGGTATTCGGCGTCGCCCACGATCTGGCGCGAGCCAAGTATTTTGACGAAGGAAACAAGGGAACCGTCGGGCGCGACGAGCGTCGTCGCGTCATCCGCCGTTTCCAAATAAATAAACGACTCCACCGGCTGCTTCATGGCTAGCATGGCCGAGGCGATAAGTTCGTCTATGATACCGAGCATTCCCTTAACCCAAAGCTGCTGATACCTGATGCCCCGCGTCAAAAAAACGGAGGCATGAAAAGCGAAGACAAGAACGGACACGCGAAGGAGAACACAGGCAAGGCCAGATTCGCCATACGCTTTGACATCCTGTTTTGCTATAGCGGTTTTTTGATGAACAATTAACTAATAATATCGCACGGAAGGTTTAAATCGGCCTCCGCACACGCAGGAAAAGCGCAAGACCTGCGCTGAAAAGGAATTTTTCCTGAAATTCTGCGGGCTCGGCGCGTTTTCGGCCGCGATCAGTTTTTGTTCCCGATTTTGGCTTTGACCGAATCAAACAAAGCCTCCCAGGAATCCAGAGGCGTTTTCCCAAATGGACCATCGGGCGAACGCCAGTAGTTGACGATTTCCGCGAACTTATTAACGTCGCCCTGAGCGGTGCGCACAATCATGCGATCGAGCGGAACGAGCCTGATGCCTTCGAGCTTTTCCTTGACCGCATCGTATTCGGCGTCGTTCAGGGATTCGAAAAGAACCGTGGCCAGAAGCAAGGGGTCGTCGCTGCCCAGCCTTTTTTTGGCTTCGGTGCGCCGCGTCATCAAGGCTTCGTGCACATGCTTGGCCGTCGCGGCAAGAGGATGGCCGGACTCCCGCGCGACATAAACGGCGCGCATGACGTGGTTCAATTCGGCCTGTGTCAATTCAGGAAGCCAGACAAGAACGCCGACGCCGGACATACCCGCCCGATCAAGCGCAAGACAGCTTTCGCAAAACAGGCAGACGGTGATGAAGTCGTCCTTCACGCCCGAACCGTCAAAACTGGGGATCACGCGCTGATAACGCTGCGCGCGGAAACCGCAACAGCGGCACGCATAGTCGTCACGCCACAACGTTTTTTCGACGACAGCTTTGAATTTGGAGCGGTTTTTAAAAACCCTCTCCTCGGCTTCCGGCTTGCGCCGGACGCCGAGGGCGATAGGGAGAAACGACACGATAATTCCTAGTTAATTGCCGGCATGTTCACGCCGGCGATTGTCCCCCCACCAAAATGCAGAGTCTCAAACGCCGTGTTGACAAGGATCGGCAACGCCGCCACCGCGCCGCCCGCCAAAAGGCGCGCGATCCCAGGAGCCAGCTTTTCCGACGCCGGGTTTTCGGCGTGCGCCTTCAGCTTCAAAGCGCCGCTTATGCCCAGCGCCGCGCCCGCCGTAAAAGCGATCGCATTAATCAGCGGGGGCACAGACGCCACGTCCGTTGTGCGAAACGACTCCAAAGATCCACCGATGGACTGAGCAAAAGACACATCAGGAATCGCCAAAGCAATTATCGCTGACAAGGCTCCCCATTTAAAGGTTTCTAAAAGGCCTTTTTCCGTATTCATGTTAAACTCCTTGATCATCAAAATTCTTGTTAGCCCGGGATGGGATCAATGGTCGTGAACCCGACCGCACCCGATGTAAAGTGCAACGTCTGGAACGCCGTGTTGACAAGGATCGGCAACGCCGCCACCGCGCCGCCCGCCAAAAGGCGCGCGATCCCAGGAGCCAGCTTTTCCGACGCCGGGTTTTCGGCGTGCGCCTTCAGCTTCAAAGCGCCGCTTATGCCCAGCGCCGCGCCCGCCGTAAAAGCGATCGCATTAATCAGCGGGGGCACTCTGGCAACGTCTTCCGCACGAAACGACGTTAAAGAAGCACCAACCGATTGAGCAAATGCAGCATCAGGGATCGCGAAGGCAACAACGGCTGCCAGCGTCCCCCATTGAAAAATATCCTTTAACAAAGAACCTTTCGTCATGTCTTTCTCCCTCGTTTCGCTTATCGTTTCACGACCGTTTCGCGGCCCCTCAAAACTCATGTTATATATTCATAAAGTTCTGCGAAAAATTACCAAAAACATAGGCCATTTACAAGATAAACTCTCCTGATATTTTACGCTTTTCATACGTTCTTATTTTCCCCCTCCCCCCCTTAACAAGCGGTTAATTAGGCTCTCAAATAATTGACCTTCATAAGGTTAATTATTATTTACCAAATTCGTGCCGAAAGTCCTGTCAAATATCTCGATCATAAGGCCTATGTTAAGGGCCATGGTGCCGCCGAGAATGTGGGTTATGCCCTGCGGCACCGTCGCCTGTCCCGCGCCCTCCACAGCGTTTTTGACGATCAGCCACCCGCGGATAAAGGCGATGGCCCCAATGATCTGGACAAACATGAGTATGGATTTCACGGTCAGGTCCACAGCCGCCGTGTTTACGCCTTCCCCGGCAATCTGGCTCCAATTTATAAGGGTGGAAAAGTTCCTTATATTTCCCGTATTGAACAGCGTGTTCATCATGGTGGTGAACATGCCAGCAACGGACATAAGAACGGCGCCTATCAAAAGCGTCGCTATAACGCCTTTGGGGTCTCCGGCCCTGGGATCCGTGCCTGACTTGGCCGCGCGCATAAGACCGCGCGTGACAAAAAACGCGCCCATAACGAAACAGAGAACCGACAACGCATAGAACATGGGGCCGTGGATGTTCTCCACAAAATTCCGCATCATCTGGTCGAGAGCCACGGCTCCGCCCGTCACCCCGCCGGGATCACAACCTTTAACTCCGCCTGGCCCTTGTGGGTTTATATGCAGCGTCTCCTGTAAAACCTTCGCCGTGATCGGAAGCGCCGCGAGCGCGCCGCCGGCCAGCATATGGCCAACGCCTTTTTGAATGGGGTTTTCGTTCGCGTTATCGGTATGGCGTTTGAGGTAAAGAGCGCCGCGAAAAACAAAAAGCGCACCGATCACATAAGCGATCGCGTTGATTAAAGGCGAAAAGGGCGCGTAATTTCTCTGAAGATTGCAGATAACGGTACCGAGTGTCTGCGCAAAAACCGCGTCGGGCCAAAGAGCGACAAAGGCCATCGCAAAAAAAGCGACCAGCGTTTGCTCTCTCTCTTGTAAAACACGATTACGGCCAAATCCCCACAGCGCCATTGGCATCAAGGCCTCCGATTAATAGTCCTGTTACAAAATAACGCGGTTTTTATCACTTTCAAAAACTATTATGAGCGCAAAGCTTAAAAAGGCGTTTAATTATCCAAATCCGCCTCGAACGCGCTTTAACCATGAGCGCCTTCGCGCCTTAGGTCCTCGCGGCGGACTCCCTCATTTTGCCCGAAAATTTTTGTATCGCTTGGTTAACGGATTCTCCCTTGCGTTCCCACAACGACCCACCCGTCTCCGGACTGTTCTATGGAACGGATCCTGCCGATGCCCTGCAAAGTGTCGCCGACCTGCACATGCTGAAGCTCTGAGGCTTGGGCGTCTTTCGATACCCACGCCGAGTCAGGCGTTGCGGCCCGCAAGACCCATTTTGGAGATGTGGCTTTGGGAGCCGCCGTCTTGCGTACAGACGACGTTCTTGCGGGACGGCTAACCGTCGTGGCTTGCCGCGTTTTAGCTTGCCCGACCTCTTTGCGCTCCTCCGTTTCCGAAGGGAAAAGAACATTGTCGAGATCTTGCGATGAAAGGCTTACGCCTTTGGCGGTGTCGTCGGCTTGCTCTTTTTTTGCGGCTTTTTGCGGCGCGGCGGCTTCAGGCTTCTTTTCGGGCGTTTCGGCCAATTTGCGCTCGATCTGCTCCAGACGGCTTTCCAGCGCCGATACGGCCTTTAACAACTCGGCTGATGGGGCGACCGCCTCTATGCGCGAAGCCAATTGAGCCGTTTGCTGGCTCGTTTGCTCAAGCGCTTTTTTTATCGACTCGATCTCCGTCTCGGCTTCCTTCGCGCTCGGGCTTTGGTGAGCTTGCGTTTGGACCGCGCCATGAACGGCCGCTGCGGGTTGAGATGCAGGCGGGGCGTGTATCGGGATCTCCGGAGCCGCCGGAGCCAAAGGCGCTTTGTCGGACGCCGGAGCCACGGTTTCAGGCATCGGCGGCGGCATGATAGGCGTGGTCGTCAACATGCCTGTTTCCGAAGCCTTGTTTCCTTCGGACTTGATCGCGCTGCTATCCGGCACAGCGTTGCTGGGCACGGCAAAAGCATGACCGGTGGTCGCCGTCGCGCCAGGCACGCCGACATTGTATATTGCAGCGATGTCCGCTTCCGATGCCGCAGGGGACACCGGAAAATCCGGAAGAGACGTTTCCGCCCCGGATTTCGCATCCTTCGCGTCTTTGCCGTAAAGCGCTTCCATAGGAACCGGCGCCGGAGATCTGGAGGAACCCGAATCTCCCGAGAACTGCATGTAAGCCAGACCGCCGATAACCAAAGCGATGCCGCCGAGCGTGCCCAGCAAAACGATCGTCCCCTTTTTCTTGTCGGGACCTTCGCTCACAGCGTACGATTCGGTTTCTTCCAAATGTTCCTCGCCCATGCCGACGGCCGCCTCGTCATGGTCGTGAAAATCGTCCTCCGGGGGCGAATCCTCCTGCCAGCTTTCCGCCTGAATCTCGCCGTCTTCGGGCAGAGCCGATTCCGTTTCGAAATCTTTTGGATTGTCCGTCATCTCAAAAACTCCCGCATAAACGATTGCGCCCGAAGGAAAGGCGCCATAACCATGACAAGACCCGCGCTATGATGCCCACCATCAGATTCATGAACACCCGGCGCCGGAAGCGGCACTTTAAGGTTTCACCGATCTTTCTTCAAGATCGGCGTAAAGGACTATCGGCCATAATACTGCACGCCAGCCCCTGACATGCCTGGCGTCAATATCGTCACGGGACTTCCAGGCAAAGGCTGCACTCCGGCAGGAGCATAGCCGCCAGATGGATAAACTGTCTGCGGCGCGGGGCTATAATACCCCGCAGGAGCATAGGGCGTTACGCCGCCTGAAGGCGCGCCGTAAGGTTGTTGCGCCGCGTAACCCGCGCCTGCCACGCCCTGTGGCGCAAATTGGCCTCCGCTCGCATCATCAAAAAACATACGGGACGACGTGGCTTCCTGAACGGGCTTCCCGTCGGTCGTCTCCCTGACGGACGTCAGAAAGAAGAGGCCCATGGGCGTACCGGCCGCCACGCGTATAAGCGGCCTTATTTGCGCGGCTTCCCGATTCAAGAATTGCGCCACGCTTTGCCCGGCTTGCCCCAATCCTGAGAACAAAGCGTCCTTGTAGCTTTTGCCCGCTTGCTCGACCAACACAGCGTTATTCGTAATCGTCGTCGTCGAGCCGCCCTGAGCGAGAGCCGATCCAAACGTCGACGCGAATTGAGCCGCCGCCGGTAAAACGATGCGTTCAAGATATCGGCGGTCGATCTCCGTCGCCATGCCGCCCAAGGTCGTATCGGGATCGAGCGCCAATATTTCGACTGGATAATCCTTGCCCTTGTAGTTCACATTGCGGAACTCGATAAGCAGATAGTCGTTCATCGTCTTGAATCGGCCAATGGCGCGTCCGCCGGCAAAAGGCCCCGAGAGAATCTGCGCCATGATGGGACCGGGCACATCGGAGTTCGCCTCCACAAGAAGTTGGGCATAGTTGACCGTTCCGGCCTGCACGACCGTGCGCGTGACCGTCTCGGGCATGGACGGCTCCCTCGGCGATGAGGGCGCAGACGCTGTCTGAACGCCGTCTCTTCGGTCTTTCCCCACATCTTTAAGCCCCGGGCCCTCGACGACCCTGATAGGGCGAGGGCTCCATGCATCCATCAACTGCTGCATTTGCTTTTGCATGGCTTGGGCCAAGGTGTCGTCTTCCCTTACGGGAGCGGGCCTTGCCTGAACCTGTTGTTGGATGACCTGCATTTGTTGAGCGCTTTGTTGACGTTCCATCGCCATCTCTTGCCGGAGGCGCTCGGTTTCGGCGCGGAATTCCGCCAGAGGATCTTCTTTTTTTCTGGCCATCAATTCATTGATGTCGATGTTCTGGCCTACAGGCGTGGGCAAGGCGCTGCCGCCTTGCTGCATGGC
>CAZYPX010000099.1:0-6821 GCA_964649675.1 uncultured Rhodospirillaceae bacterium
TTCCGCCGTTGATGGCGTACAAAAGAGCCTTGCCAAGGTTGTCGCGCGCGCCGAAAAACTGGAGCTGCTTGCCGATGCGCATCGCGGAGACGCAGCAGGCAATGCCGTAATCATCGCCCCAGTAAGGACGCATCAGATCGTCGTTTTCATACTGGATGGAGCTGGTCGCTATGGAAGCCTTGGCGCAGTATTTTTTGAACGCCTCCGGCAGGCGTTGCGACCATAAAACCGTGAGGTTCGGCTCCGGCGCGGGGCCGAGAGTCGACAATGTGTGCAGAAAACGATACGTCGTTTTCGTGACAAGCGGCCGTCCGTCTTCGCCCACGCCGCCGAGAGCTTCCGTCACCCATGTGGGATCGCCGGAAAACAGTTCGTTGTATTCGGGCGTGCGCGCGAACCTGACCATGCGCAGTTTCATGACCATATGATCGATCAACTCTTGCGCTTCGGCCTCGGTAAGCGTTCCGGCTTGAAGGTCGCGTTCGATATAGATGTCGAGGAAGTTGGACACGCGGCCCAGCGACATCGCCGCGCCGTTTTGCTCCTTGACTGCGGCGAGATAGGCGAAATAGGTCCACTGAACGGCTTCGTGCGCGTTCGCGGCGGGTCTGGTGATGTCATGGCCATAGGATTTCGCCATGATTTCCAGCTCATGGAGGGCCTTGATCTGTTCCTTGATCTCTTCACGCAGGCGGATCGTTTCCTCGTTGATCACACCGTCCAGAGATGAAAACTGTTCACGTTTGTCTTCGATCAGGCGGGCCGTTCCATAAAGCGCGACGCGGCGATAGTCGCCGATGATCCGGCCACGTCCGTAACCATCGGGAAGCCCCGTCACTATGCCAGCCTTACGCGCCTTCTTGATTTGCTCTGAATAGACATCAAAAACGCCGTCGTTGTGCGTCTTACGGTATTTTTCAAATATTTCCTTGGTTTTTGGCTCCATCGTGTAGCCGTAGGCGTGCAACGAATCCTCGGCCACGCGCAGTCCGCCGAAAGGCATCAAGGCCCTCTTAAGCGGCTCATCCGTCTGCAGTCCGACGATTTGTTCAAGCTCACGGTCGATATAGCCCGCCGGATGTGAATGGACGGTCGAGATGACTTCGGTGTCCATGCCGCGCACGCCGCTTTTTGCGCGTTCCTCGGCCATGAGGTCGAGAACCTCGCGCCACAGCTTCTCCGTACGCACCGTCGCTGGCGCTAAAAAGGACTCATCGCCCGTATAGGGAATGTAATTGGCTTGAATAAAGTCTCTTACGTCGATTTGACGCTGCCAAACCGAAAGTTTGAAGGAGGGAAGGGGCGTTTTTTTGCCATGCGAGCCAATCGTCGGGGTATTTGAAGAAGAAGGGGATTTCAACTTTGTAGCACGCGTGTGGCCCATGACGTTTCTCCTCCCTGTGTCGTTTGCGGCGGCGCGTTTGACGCGCTCGTTCTTTGTTAAACATGTTTTCTGAGAGTTCTTAGTATTAAGGGAGGGATTCGTTCAAGAAAAAAATATTGATATAATAAATAATTGCTGCACCGCAGCATATACAACCGCCAAGGTTGTTCAGTTTGAAAAAGTAAATTCTAAATATAATAGCCATATAGTCTAAGTTTATAATTTAGATTAATAACACATTACCAAAAAATGCAATATAAACAATGGTTTTGTTAATTTTATTTATTATATAATTATTATTCTTAAGTGAATATTGGTGTTTCTTTTTTGTATTGCTTTCAATGCATCCGAACCGCTAAATAATGATGGTGGGAACGTTACAAAAAATAATATATTTTAAACCTCATATATAACAATATTTTACGCTTTTGGAGCAATACCATGAACGCCGATAAAAAGCAGTGTGAGCGCATGTGCGCTGGAACTCTTTGCATACAAATTAAAAAGCTTCGCGCGGAAGTGAAAAAGGCGCAACGGCACATCACCCAGCTTGAAAAAGACCGGCTAACCGGTCTTCTCAACAGGCATGCCTTCGAGAAGGCGTCGATAGAGTTGATCGAGCAGATCAAAAACGGGAAGGGCGTTGTTATCAAGAACCACCGCCAAGATCCATCATATCTCGCTCTGGTCATGGTTGATCTTGATAACTTTAAAAAGATAAACGATAGGCGAGGACATAAGGTCGGCGATCGCGTGCTAACGTCGGTGGCTAAAGCGTTGAAGCAGGTGACGCGCAGCGAAGACCTCATGGCAAAGGGCAAGGCCGCTCGTTATGGCGGGGAAGAGCTTATATTGCTTTTTCGTTGCGCTAACGAGGCCAGCGCGGCCATGGTCGGCGAAAAAGTCAGGTTGACGGTTGAGGCCTTAAAACACAAAGCTCCTGGAAGCACGGAGGAATTCAAGGTAACGGCAAGCATAGGCGTTGCCGCTTTGCCCAACGCGTTCGTGGCCAAGCATACAAACAATAAGGTCATGGAAGAACTTTTCAAACTCGCCGATTACTCGCTTTATGCGGCCAAGCAAAAAGGCAAAAACATCGTTTGTTACACAAATCCCGATGGCCTTTTATTCGACAAACCGCATCGCCATGAATCGCTTTGCGGAAAGATAAAGCCAGAAACATGCAATGCAGGCTAATGCGCCGTCGCTTATGACGATGGAAGCGCCGTCAAGACGGCGCCCCCTTTTATCATCCCCGTTTACGCGGCCTGGCTTACGCCTTTCGCATGGAGAACGGCGCCGGTAGCTTTCGCGACCTTCTTTTTGCCGAACATGTAGAAAATCAGGCTTCCCGCCAAGGCGGCCATCGTCGAGGCCGACAAGACCCCGAGGCGAGCGGACATCAAGGCCTCCTGATCGTTAAAGGCCAGACAGCTGATGAACAGCGACATCGTGAAGCCTATGCCGCACAGGAGCGAGGCGGCATACATGTGATGCCATTTGACGCCTGAAGGCAAGGCCGCAAACTTGAATTTGACGCTAAGCCATGTGGCGCCAAACACCCCGATCTGTTTGCCGAAGAATAACCCCGCTATGATCCCGAAGGTCAGGGGGCTTAGCATCATGTCGAACGAAAGTCCTTTAAGCACCACCCCAGCGTTCGCCAGCGCGAAAACAGGGATGATGAAGTAGGCGACCCAAAGATGCAGCTTATGCTCAATGGTCTTCAACGGGCTTACAATCACGTACTTATTAAGCGATTTTCTTGCTTCCGCCCGCATGGGCATGAACAAAGCCAATATCACGCCCGATAGGGTTGCGTGGATGCCCGATTTGTAAATCGCGTACCACAGGAACGCCCCTAAAACGGCGTAGGGCAGTATGAAATGAATGCCCTTGCGGTTCATGGACCACAAACCGATCATGCACAGGCCAGCGCCAGCCATGGCCGCGAGATTCAAATCGGATGTATAAAAAAGCCCGATCAGCAAAACCGCTCCCAAATCGTCGATGATGGCGAGCGCGACAAGAAAGGCCTTAAGGCTCGGCGGCACGTACGATTTCATCATGGCGAGAACGCCAAGCGCGAAAGCGATGTCCGTGGCCGTGGGGATGGCCCAACCGTGCATGAACGAGCGTTCGCCGGAAGGCAGAACAAGATTTACGATCATAAAAATGAGAGCCGGCGCTATCATGCCCCCCATAGCGGCGATGATGGGTAGCTTTATGTGCGCGGGGGAGGAAAGCTCGCCTTCCACGCATTCGCGCTTAAGCTCGCATCCGACCATCAGGAAGAAAACAGCCATGAGAACGTCGTCCACAAAATGGCGGAGCGACATCCCTGCTTTAAGCGTTCCGAAGGAAACGGATATATATTTTTCCCATAAAGAAATGTATTCGGCTTGCCACGGCGAATTGGCCCATATAATAGCGGCCAAGGCCGTAAACATCAGGAAAAAACCAGATGTTTCTTGACGTTTTATAAACATTCTAAAAAATCGTGTGCGAACGCCCATGTTGGCCTCCCTGTATATTTGCGGTGGGTTAAGATGAAAGCAAAAAAAAGGCAACTGAATTCGGACGAGAAAGCGACGAAAAAAACCGGTTTTATGCTTGAGTGTTAAAACGACACCATGGCTTGAACCGATTGGGGGTATCGGCGTCGAAGAAAAGCACATAAATCATTGTAATATATAGGAAACATGCTTTTAGAATTTATGAAAACATGTTCACAAAGCCGCGACACTTTTGTTTCCTGCGCACATGATTTGTCGCAACATAACAACTCATGGTTTTGGGGGCAGTTTTATGGGTCGGAAAAGGCTGAGCTTATGCCCTCAACAGAGCCGGTCTATTGTGCTGTATTCGAGGTCAAGCCTAACGCAGGAGCTTTTGCATGCCTTTGACAACTCAGGGACGCGGCAAGATATATGACGGGGTGGTGGGGACGATCGGCGACACGCCGCTTGTGCGTCTGGAGAAATTGCGCCGTCATACGGGAAGCTTTGGTCATATTCTCGCCAAGCTCGAATTTTTCAATCCGCTCTCGTCGGTCAAGGACCGCGCGGCTCTCGGCATGATCGAGGCTGCGGAGAGGGAAGGGCGGCTCGACCGGCAAACGGTTTTGGTGGAGCCGACTTCCGGCAACACGGGTATCGGCCTCGCCTTTATATGCGCCGCGCGGGGGTATCGGCTGATTCTGACGATGCCCGAGAATATGTCGGTGGAAAGAAGGAAGATTCTGGCCTTTCTGGGGGCGAAAATCGTTTTGACCCCGCAGGCCGAAGGCATGGCGGGGGCCATTAAAAAGGCTGAGGACATAGTGCAGCGCGATCCAAAGGCCGTGATGCTGATGCAGTTCAAAAATCCGAACAATCCCGCCATTCACGCCGTCACAACTGCCGTCGAGATATGGAACGACACGCAAGGCGCGATCGACGTTTTCGTGGTCGGAGTCGGGACGGGCGGGACGATTCAAGGCGCGGGCGCGGAACTGAAGACAAGAAAGCCGGACATCAAAGTCGTGGCCGTCGAGCCGGATTCCAGCTCCGTTTTGTCGGGCGGAAATCCCGGAATGCACAAAATTCAGGGGATCGGCGCGGGTTTCGTGCCGGATATTCTGGACGTCTCAATCATCGACGAGATCGTGAAAATCGGGGACCAGGAGGCTATGGAGTTCGCACGCCTTGCCGCATCCGTCGAGGGAGCGCCGATCGGCATTTCCTCGGGCGCGGCTTTGGCCGCAGCGGTAAAAATCGCCCGCAGGCCGGAGATGAAGGACAAAACGATCGTGACGCTTTTTCCAGATTCCGCAGAACGCTACCTTTCGACAGAGCTGTTCGAGGGGCAGGGCGGTTAGTTTCGTTCCTCCTTTTTGACCTCCTGCCAAAGCTTTTCCATGTCATCGAGCGGGGTGTTCTCGGCTTTGGCGCCGTTCGCGGCAAGGATGTTTTCGATACCCCTGAACCGCCGCTCCACCTTGCGAACGCACCTGCGCAGGGCTTTTTCGGGATCGATTTTGAAATGCCGCGCAAGATTTATCAGCGCGAACATAACGTCCCCCAATTCGTCCTCAATCTTTTCGCGCGGCGCGTCGTTGCGAATTTCGTCCTCAAGCTCGCCCGTCTCCTCGCGCAACTTCGCCAGAACGTCGCTGGCATGCGGCCAGTCGAACCCTACCCGCGCCATCCGTTGCGATATTTTGAGAGCGCGCGTGACAGCGGGCAGGGCGGCGTTAACGCCATCAAGAACGCTTGGTGCGCGGTTTTCGGCCAAGGCCTTCTTTTCGCGCTTTGCGGCCTTGTCCGCCTCCCAGTTTCTCAAGACATCCTCGCCCGTCTTTACGCCGTCGCGGCCTCCGAAAACATGCGGATGTCGCTCAATTAACTTGTTTGAAATGGTTTCGGCGACATCATGGAAGGCGAAGAGGCCTTTCTCGCTGGCCATTTGGGCGTGAAAGACGACCTGGAGGAGGAGATCCCCCAGTTCCTCGCGCAATGCGTCCATATCGTCGTTTTCGATGGCTTCGACGACTTCATAGGCTTCCTCAAGGGCGCAGGGCGCTATGCTTTTGAAGTCTTGCTTTATGTCCCACGGACAGCCCTCAGGACTGCGCAGTTTTTTCATGATCTCGATAAGGCGGTCTGTTGAGGCGGACATAGACGCTTTACTCTCCCAAATCAAAATGTCGCATAAGGTATATTATGTTAAATGACGCATGAACCAGCGGTGTATGCTTATGGGGCACCCCGATGACTTTTCGCGCTTTTTCCGCTTTTTCCTTCAGCATGCGATGACCAGTCCGTCATAGGCCGGTTCGACGCCGTCCGGCAGCTTGGCCTTCAGGCGATCATAATCCAGACTGTGGTCCATATGGGTCAGATACGCGCGATCAGGCCCAACGCAGGCTATCCACCCCAGTATAGTGCGCAAGGACGCGTGCGACGGATGATCGTTCTCGCGAATGCAGCCGATGACCCAAACCTTTATCCCGTGGAGCTTTTGAAACGCCTCGACATCCATTGCACTAACATCTGTCGAATAGGCAAAATCATTGATGCGGTAGCCTACCGAATGGCCCCTCCCGTGAACCTGAGGCACGGGAACAACATCTAACCCTTTGAAAGAAAAGGGACCTTCGACCATGTGCGGTTCGAGGAAAGGCCGCGTCATGCGGGTATCGGTGGGCGCACGGCCAAATATGTAATTGAATCTAAACTGAATTTCTTCCATCGTCGCGGAATCGGCAAAAATCGGTATTTTCCCGCCCACCAGCCAGTTGACGCTGCGCAGATCGTCGATGCCGTGACAGTGGTCGGCGTGACCATGGGTGTACAGAACGCCCGTCAGGCGCTGAAGGTTGCAATCGAGAAGTTGCTGGCGCATGTCCGGCGACGTATCGACGAGAAGCGTGGTATCGCCTTCCTCGATCAGGATC
>CAZYPX010000100.1:0-6752 GCA_964649675.1 uncultured Rhodospirillaceae bacterium
ACGCGATTTTTTTTACGAGCGACCGACATTATAACCTCAAATACAAAAACGGAGTCAAAACCGCCTTGGGCGGTGGGATAGAGTCAAACTGTGGGTGAGGCCGCGTGTGTTTCCTGCTTACGCAGGAATAATAATCGCAATGATAATCGCGTTGATGCGCGCCGCACTGGAGGCGGTCGTGAGGCTTTTATCCGATGTGATAAGAGCGTTGCGCATGGAAGGCAGTGTAAGAATCGTCCCCTGATTTGTAAAGAGGGAATTGTTTGCAAAAAAACATTTGGTTAATGGTGTGACCTTTACCATAACTTTTAAAAAAGCCCCTCCCTTGCGGGAGGGGAAAATAACGAGCCTTTGATGAATCTTATTCCCGCCGCCACGTGGTGCCGGAGGGGCCGTCCTCGAGGATGACGCCTTGAGCGGCGAGTTCGTCGCGGATGCGGTCGGCTTCGGCAAAGTTCTTCGCTTTGCGCGCGGCTAGACGCGCGGCGATTTGCGTTTCGATTTCTTCATTTGACGGGCCGTCCGACGCGCCGCCTTTCAGCCAGGCTTCGGCGTCTTGTTGAAGAATGCCGAGGGCATCACCACACGCGAGAATCTGGGCCTTAAGCTTGGCTTGATCGGCGGGCGCGGTGGAGCGGTTGAGTTCGTTCACGAGTTCATGGATGACGGAAATCGCCAGTGGCGAGTTCATGTCGTCGAGCAGCGCGTATTCAAAGGCTTCCGGCGGCGCGGTTTTCTCCGTTTTCACATCAGCAAAATTGCGCAACGCTCCATACCAGCGGTCGAGCGTTGCTTTGCATTGCTTCAATCCGTCTGTCGTGAAATCGAGCGGCGAGCGGTAGTGCGTCGAGAGTAGGGCAAGGCGCAACGCTTCGCCCGGCGCTTCGGCCAGCAGATCGCGGATGGTGAAAAAGTTGCCGAGCGATTTCGACATCTTTTCGCCGTTCACGATCAAAAAGCCGTTATGAACCCAGTATTTCGAGAGCGGTGCGCCATCATGCGCGCAGCGGCTTTGCGCGATTTCGTTTTCATGATGCGGGAAGATGAGGTCAAGCCCTCCGCCATGAATATCAAACGTGGCGCCGAGATGCTCTTTCGACATCGCCGAGCATTCCAGATGCCAGCCGGGGCGGCCGCGTCCCCATGGGCTGTCCCAACCGGGCTGGTCGGGCGTGCTGGGTTTCCAGAGCACAAAATCGGCAGAGTCTTTTTTGTACGGCGCGACTTCGACGCGTGCGCCCGCGATAAGCTCGTCTTTCGACAGGCGCGACAATTGCCCGTATTCTTTCATCGACGGGACATGGAACAGCACATGCCCCTCGGCTTCGTACGCGTGTCCCTTATCGATCAGCGTTTGCGTGAGCGCGATCATCTGCGGCACGGTTTCGGTGCAGCGCGGCTCGAAATCAGGCTGAAGCGTGTTCAGGTGCGCGAGGTCGTCGTGAAAGCCCTGCGTCGTTTTCTTGGTGATGACGTCGATCGTTTCGCCGGACTCTTTGGCCTTGGCGATGATCTTGTCGTCGATGTCGGTGATGTTGCGGCAATAGCTGACCTTGGGGTAGTGGCGTTTGAGCAGGCGGTAAAGCGTATCGAACACCACCATGGGGCGCGCGTTGCCGATGTGGGCGAAGTCGTACACCGTGGGGCCGCACACGTACATTTTCACGTGTTTGGGATCGAGCGGCACGAATTCTTCTTTTTGCCGCGACATGGTGTTGTGAAGGTGGAGTGTGGTCATGATATTGGCCTCGATGAGTTCATTAATGCGAAAAGAGAGCAATGCCGTGTAGGCGGCGCGTCAGCAACATCGAGAAAATAATATAAAATCAAAAATCATGACTGTTTCCCTTTAAGCCGCGCATCGGCGCGTTCTCGCCCGATGAGTGGGAGTAAATCGCGCATTTCCGGGCCATGATCGACACCTGTTAGCGCGAGTCGCAACGGCATAAACAAATCCTTGCCCTTACGTCCTGTCTTGACTTTAACGGCTTCCGTCCATTGAGTCCATGTGTTCCTGTCCCAAGGGGCGGCGGGGAGCGCGGTTTCGGCTTCGCGGATAAAGTCCGCATCGCCGATAACAGGGGCAATCGGGCCATGCGCGACGTTCCACCAGTCGCGCGCGTCTTCCAGCTTTGCAAGGTTCGCGCGGACTGCGTTCCAGAACGTTTCGTCGGCGGCCTCAAAGCCCATGGCTTTCAGGCGCGATGCGATGGCGTTGAAAGGCGTCATGTGCAGGATTTTCGCGTTTAGCGATTTCAGTTCTTCAAGATCGAACTTGGCTGTCGCGCGCGAGATTTTGCTGAGGTCGAACTCGGCGGCCAGTTCATCGAGCGTCAGGCGCGGCGCGACGGGGTCGGACGTGCCGAGCTTGGCAAGCAAGGCGTTGATCGCCATGGGTTCGATGCCCATCTCGTCGCGCATGCTTGAGATGCTGAGCGTGCCGAGGCGTTTGCTCATCTCCACGCCCGTCGCGCTGACCAATAAGGGAAAGTGCGCGAATTGCGGCGCGGGTTTGTCCGTCACGGCTTTCCAAATCTGGATTTGCACAGCAGTGTTGGTTACGTGGTCTTCGCCGCGGATGACGTGCGTCACGCCGAAATCGACGTCGTCGACGATCGAGCAGA
Source organism: uncultured Rhodospirillaceae bacterium (assembly GCA_964649675.1). Classification (GTDB taxonomy): domain Bacteria; phylum Pseudomonadota; class Alphaproteobacteria; order UBA9219; family UBA9219; genus CAZVCG01. The sequence continues at coordinate 2,625 of CAZYPX010000100.1, forward strand.
AGGTGTAGAGCGGCACGCCGTCTTCGCGCACCAGAACAGGATCGGACAGCGACGAGGCGGGAAAGCTTTTACGCTTCTGGATGCCGTCGTCCCACACGACATCGGTATAGTCGAGTTTGAAGCGCCAATGAGGTTTGCGGCCTTCGGCGATGAGCCTGGCGCGGTCGGCGTCCGATAGTTTCAATGCGGCGCGGTCGTAAACGGGCGGCAAGCCGCGGCCAAGCTGCGTCTTGCGTTTCAGGTCAAGCTCGGCTTGCGTTTCAAAGCACGGATAAACGCGGCCAGAGGTTTTCAGCTTTTCCAGTTCTTCAGTGTAGCGGTGCGTACGGTCGGACTGGCGAGCGAACGTGTCCCACGTGAGGCCCAGCCATTTCAGGTCGCGTTCGATCGCTTCAGCGAATTCCTGCGTGGAGCGCTCTTGATCGGTGTCGTCGAGGCGCAGCAAAAATGTGCCGCCGTGGCGGCGCGCGAACAAATAATTAAATAGCACCGCCCGGATATTGCCGATATGCAAGAGGCCGGTGGGCGAAGGGGCAAAGCGGACAAACGGTTTCATGGGCCTGTTCTAGCAGGGATCGAAGGCATAGGTAAATGGGTGAAGGACCTTGGTTTTTGGGGAATCAATGGGCCGGAAGACTGTAAGGCATTGATGTATATGCAGATTTTCGGGAAAGGTTTTCTTTGTATTGCTTGATGGTTGTCCCGACTATCGGTGGGCCGAAAACCTTCGTGGTAATAGACCTGTTGCGAAAGTCCGCGAGTTTTTAACGCAAAGAGGTCGCCGGATCGAGCCCGCCGATCAAAAATCGGCTAAGCGTCTATTGAAATGCGTCAGCGTCAACGCCAGTCAGGGATCGAAACGGCCTCTTGGGCAGCATCTGGTCTATTATCTTTTATCTTTCATGCCTTAATATTTCTTCAAAAAGTACGAACTCGGCCATTATTTTGTCGGGATTCGAGGGCCAAATTGACTAAACGCGTAAGAATGTGCGGCCCTAACACGGAGGATCATCATGAAAAAACTTGCGGCAGTCTTTTTAATGGCGGCTTTGCTAGCGCCTTTAGCGGCAAGTCCGGCTCTGGCTCGTGGTGGGCATGATAACCGTGGCCGCCACTATACGTCTCATAATAATCAACGCGGCTATTGGCATCACGGTTGGCATAATGGCCATTATGGCAAGTGGTGGGTTGCCGGTCCGCACAGGGTTTATTATCCCGCACATCCGGTAAGGTATTATTACCCGCCGGCCTATCACCATGCGCCGGTCTATCATCCGGTTGCGCGGCCTGTGTATGTGGCGCCGCCGCCGAGCGGAGCCTTTTTCAGTTTTAGTTTCAAGTAAGCCTATCTTTCTTTAGCAGGGCGAGGCGTGCAAGGCGGGATTTATGGTCTCGCCTTGTGCTTTATGCGCGATTTTTTTAGTTTAGCGCGATGAAACGTAAGAAACGCGCCCACAACGGTTTGTTGTTCATACTCATTGTTTCGTTTTTAGCGGTTGTATGGTTTGCCGCTACGACAACGGAAGACGCCGAACGGCGCGTTTGGTCGACGAAGGTTCAAGTGAGGCAACCGCAGGCGTTGCCAGAAATTAAGAGAAACGCATATCCCGTTGAGGGTGTTTCAACCTTAGCTCAGCAGCCCTTGGCCGAGAGTCTGCCGAACCCCGAAATTTCGCAGCAAACCGTGGCGATGAACGTTTTACGGTCTTTGCCACGGCCAGCCCCGCAACCCGCGATTCCATACTCTCCGATTGAAAGGCCGCGGATAGCCATTGTCATTGACGATATGGGGTTGAACATCGCCAATTCCGAGGGGGCCATCGCTTTGCCTGCGCCGCTTACATTATCCTTTTTGCCCTATGGCATAAGGCTTGCCGATTTGACGAGCAGGGCGGTTCGTGCAGGGCACGATGTGATGTTGCATGTGCCGATGGAGCCTCTCGGTTCCAAAAATCCGGGGCATGGAGCTCTCTATATAGGCCATTCGCCCGAGGAGATAAGAAGCAGGATTGAAAAGGCTCTAGGCAGTTTTTCAGGCTTTAGTGGCGTCAACAATCATATGGGAAGCAAGTTTACGGCCGATCGTGTCGGCATGATGCTCTTGATGGAGGTTTTGAAGGAAAGGGAGCTTTTCTTTCTGGATTCGTACACGACTTCGAAGTCTGTGGGCAAGGAAGTGGCGTATGATTTCGGCGTTCCTTTTCTGGTGCGAGATGTGTTCTTGGATGATAAGGCGACCTTGGACAACGTTATGGCGCAACTGGCCGAGACGGAGCGCATAGCGCGACGCAAAGGAGCGGCCATTGCCATAGGTCATCCATATCCGGTGACGTTGGCGGCGCTGAAGCGGTGGTTGCCTGAAGCGGAGCGCTCGGGATTCGTTATTGTGCCTGTGAAAGACTTGCTCGAATAGAAAACGCCCGAAGCTTATGCGAAAGACCTATCCCAGATAAGGCTTGGCAAGAGAATGTGGCGAACGCGGGAAATGCTTCGTTACGGATCCAGGTTCTGTATCGGCGAGGATGACGGCATACGATTCAGGCTTAAGGTTGTGTGCGACTTGCCGTCCATAGGCGTGGAATTTGAAAAGATGTTCGAACTCATGAGAAAAGTACTGAATGCACCCCATGGTTTCTCCGCCGCCGCCGCTGTTAAGGCTGCCGTATGCGGCCAATTGTCTCGCCACTTGTCCCGCATTAAAGGCCGAACCTGTGCGTACGCTTAAGTTAATGAGCCCGTCTCGTTTGCAATAAAGAAAAACAATGCTGTTTGTTTCTTCCGCGAGCTCACAGGCCATACGGCTAACTTCGCGCCCGCCTCTTTCATGCGGGTTGACAGGGATAAAAGCGTAAAAGCGGGCATCCGATCTCGGGAGCCCCAAGGCCGCATATCTCAAGTTGTTTCTGTCGAGCCGTTTTTTGGCGATTGTCAGGTTTTCTTCATAAAGCTGTCGCCCGTCCGCAAGCATTCTTTCATGAAAGCCCTGTTTGTCCTCGTGCGAGAGCTGATTGAACCCCGCCAGTTTTCCGAAAACTTCTATGCGGTTTGTGGAACTTAACCAGCAATCCATAAAGCTTACGCGATGGTTGTCTTCTCTGGTTCGCATCATATTCCGGTCGGCCATATCGATTATCTGAAGCAAAGAACAGTCAATTCTGTTGTCGTTTTTGAAAATTTGGGGGTTCTTTTCCGCGAATTCGTCGGCAAGAATGGCGCCGCAGCGATCCGTGAGGAAGTGCGGAATGACCTCTGGGGAAAGGTTCTTGAAGGAGTTATAGTCCTGCGCGGCCGTTGCATGATGGTCAAGGATGACGACCTTGGAATTTTTGGCTATGCGGTTGGCGATACCCGGCGGGGGAGCGCAATCCAGAAAATACACGATACCGTTTTCTGCCGTGCGGGCGAGGATGTCGTGGTTGAGCGTGTTTTCAAAGAGGGGGTGGGTGAACTCCACAAACGTCGGGCGCATAGCCATAAACGGATAAGCCGCAGCAAGCCCGTCTTGATCCTTGTGATAAACGACGACAGAATTTTTGTGCATAAAAGCAACACACGCCAATAAAGAAAAAAGCGACACAAGACTGCCGCGAGAAAACTAGATCGACTCGTCGTTAACTATCAAGCTCAAAAAAAAACCGCTTTTCATCAATGGTTGGGGCTAACCCTTTGTTTGATCGTATAAGGTCTGTTGTGGCGGAAAGATTTAGGTGGTTGCGTCAGCCGTTCTTTGAACCGTTGTTTGCCGGAGGTGAAGAACGACGCTATGCCATACAGCCCACGACTCCATGTCTCCTTGTCTTTGCGCCGCCGAAGCTTCGCCCGCGGCGCGCGTGAGAGCTAAACGTCCATAGCGCCCGGCCAGCAAGTTGGCCAAAGCCCACGTTTCATTGCTTTTTGTTATATCCGTAGAGTGCGTCATGGTGAAATCGCCTTCATCAAATTGCCTACCCTTTTTTTGTGACCTTGAAACATGGCCACACAAAGGCATTATAGGAACAAGAATTTGATTATAAGTTAACGATCTTCCCTTAGTGGCCGAAGGAACGTTGCTGGCCTATGATGGCCTGCACTTCGGGCTTTTCGGCTACCCAGCTTTCGAAAATGCGCGCATATGCGGCGCAAAGGCGC
>CAZYPX010000101.1:0-6608 GCA_964649675.1 uncultured Rhodospirillaceae bacterium
GCGGCTCTTATCGGCGTTCGCGCGCGCGGCGTAAGCCCTCAAGGCCTCGCGCTCGTCCTCGGGCAGCGCATCGGCCTTATTCAGCACGTCGATAATGCGTGGATCGTCCGTTTCGATGCCCAAATCGGCTAATACAGCCTCCACCGCCTCTTTCTGTGTGCGCGTTTCCGGATGGGACGCGTCCCGCACGTGCAGTATGATCTCTGCGGTCTGCACCTCTTCCAAAGTCGCCTTAAAGGCCTCGATCAGATGGGTCGGGAGGTCGGAAATAAAACCGACGGTGTCGGAGAGCGTAACCTTCCTGCCACTCGGAAGCTCTAAGCCCCGCATGCTGGGATCCAGCGTGGCGAAAAGCATGTCCTTTGCCGTGACATCGGCGCCTGTCAACCTGTTAAAAAGCGTTGATTTTCCGGCGTTTGTATAGCCTACAAGGGCGATAGTGGGCCTTTCGGCGCGCTGACGGGCATCGCGTTGAAGCCCGCGCATGCGCTGGACCTGATTAAGCTCTTCTTTCAGCTTGGCGATTCGGTTCGCGATCAGACGCCTGTCGATTTCGATCTGGGCTTCGCCCGGCCCACCCATGAAGCCGAAACCTCCCCTCTGCCGTTCAAGGTGGGTCCACGAACGCACAAGGCGGGATTTCTGATAGTTCAGGGCTGCCAGCTCGACCTGCAATTGTCCTTCCTTGGTGCGGGCGCGCTCCCCAAAAATTTCGAGGATCAGGCCAGTTCTGTCTATAACTTTGCAATTCCATGCTTTTTCAAGATTACGCTGTTGCACGGGCGAGAGGGGGTGATCGACGATGGCCAAATGGATTTTCTCGTCCGTGACGACCTTTCCCCATTCCTCGACTTGCCCGCGCCCTAAAAGAGTCGCCGGAACGGGCTTAGCGACCGTAAGAGATTGCGCCGCCACGACGCTCAGGGAAATGGCTTCGGCAAGGCCGACAGCCTCGGCCAGCATGGCATCGGCCTCTCTAAGCCCATAATTTTGCATGTATTTTAGGAGAGGCTTTAAGACAAGCGCGCGCGCGCCGCGCCGAACGCCTTCGACGCTTAAAGAATCATCCGTGAGAAACGGTTTACGTTGCCTCGGCAATTTCGCCTGCATCCTCAAACAGTTGTACCGGAACGTTGGGCATAACTGTAGAGATTGCGTGCTTATAGATCAACTGGGCATGTCCATCGCGTCGCAAAAGCACCGAGAAATTGTCAAACCAAGTGATAACGCCTTGTAGCTTCACACCGTTTACCAGAAATACAGTTGTGGGTGTTTTGTTTTTTCGCAAATAATTTAAAAAAACGTCCTGAACATTTTGACGTGGTTCGCTCATAAATAGGCTCCTTACTTTCATCCGCTTTCTACTAACAAATCTAGCGCATTAGCGCATGAAAATGCATTCCTGTCGCTTGGCTATTTAGGACTGTTCTAAACTATCCAGAAAAGGAATCAAGTCCGCACATCGCGAAAAAGACAATTCGACCGCCAAAAGATTCGATTCCATAACATTATTATGTAATAAAACGGGGGTACATCCGGCGTTGCGGGCGCACTGCACATCGGACAGCGTGTCGCCAATAAACCAGATGGTTGGGTCATCGGCGGCGAGGAAAGCTTTTTTTAAAGCAAAATCAACAGGATCCCGCTCAGGTTTGTCGCGCGGAGCATCCGTGGATCCCACCAAAGCGCAAAAGAACGCATCCCACCTTAAGTGGCTGCATTCGCTTCTTAATACATCGCCACGCTTGTTGCTGACGACGAACATGGGCGTCTGTTTTTTGTGTAGTTTGATGAGAAGTTCCTCGGCGCCGTCCATGGGTTTCACATGCGCCAAATGCGAAGACTGGTAGCTTTCGTAAAAAATCGCATGCGCCCTTTCGGCCTCGGGGCCGTACCAGTCCTTGAACAGGTTGCGGGCCGATTTCGCGCTATAGCGTATGACGTCGTCTATGGCGACGGGCGACTGCCGGAAAGCCTCCCTCGTAACGTTGAGTGCGTCCGTGACGCATCCCCATGCGTCGACCAGCGTGTTGTCCCAGTCAAAAACAACGGCGCGCGGCCAAACAAGGCCCGGCTGCGGTTTTGCGTCCTTATCCATAAATCTCGCGTGCCCTTTCTTCAAAAGCCGCTGCCATTTTGTTGAAAGCTTTATCGAAAAACGCATCCGTTATGCTCGATAAAAAAGGCGATCGAAAGGCAAAGTCGAGATAAAAGGAAAGCGCGCAACCTTTATCGCCTTCAGGTTCAAAAAGCCACGCGTTGCTCAAACGCTCTAAGGGGCCGCCGCCGTACTCCACGGTGATTTTGCGCGGTTCATCCAAGGAAACGCAGGACAGGAACGTATCGCGGAAAGGACCTTTGCCCACGACAAGCGAAGCTTTCAGTTTCGCGCCTTTTCTTTCCTGAATTGTGGCCGCATGGCACCACGGCAAAAAATCCGGATACCGCTCGATATCCGCCACAAGCGCGAACATTTGTTTTGGAGTATATGGTACCGTTCTTTGTTCAAAGCGTTGCGGCATTTTGCCTGTCCACCTTTTATGATTCTTTGCTAAACTATACCGATCTGGTCAACTTACGCCGCGCTTTTCGTTTCATGAAGTTCAGCAAGGAATCTTTCGACCCTATGCATAAGCCACATTTTATCTTTTTGCTGGCTCTAGGCCATGTCCTTATCGCTTCCCCCGTAGCCGCACAGACTTCCGGCACAGGGCCGCAAGAAAACGCGCAGGCGTCCATTTTCAAAACATCTTACATCACCGAGGCTTTTCAGGCCGTTGTTGGAAATTCCGCGTCCGAAAGACTCCAAAAAGCGCTTGAATCCCCAAATCTTGCCATCGAGGGGTATAGCCTTAACATGCAAGAACTCAACCGCTTTTACGCCTTGCGGCAGTACAGGCCCGCCTGGGACACGAAGTCCTCTGGCGACCGTGCGGGCCTGAAAAGCTTTCTAACATCCATGGTTTCTTTCACGAATTATCACGGCCTAGACGCGAACGGTTACCCCTTCGTGCAACTTGGCAAACTTATCGAAAGCAACGACGAGTCGGATGCCCTGAAAATCGAACTTTTGACCACTGACTGGCTTCTTCGGCTGGGCGGTCATTTGCAAGGCGCAAGCCTTAAACTATCCCACATCTATCCCGGATGGAGTTTTAAGCGCGATCGCGAAGACGTTGCCACGGGCCTTGAAAATGCCGTGCGCGACAACAGAATTCATGAGTACATATCGGGTCTGGCGCCGGACAACGCCGCATACATTCGTTTGGCGCGCGGCCTGAAAACGTATCGCGATATCAAGGACAAAGGCGGCTGGCCCACCATCGACAAGGGGCCGACCATCAAGCCCGGGAGTGACGACCCACGCGTGACGCTGGCGCGCGCGCGGCTCGCGGCCGAAGGCTATGTCATACCTCAAGACGATGCCGACGCACCGCAAACGCGTTACGATGAGGATCTCAAGGCCGCCGTCGAAGCGTATCAGGCCCATAACGGGCTTGAGGTCGACGGCAACATAGGGCCGAAAACCGTCGCCTCCATGAACGTATCGGTCAACGCGCGGATCGACCAGATTCTCGCCAACATGGAGCGTTGGCGGCACATGCCTGAAAGTTTTCCGTCCCGTTACGCCGTCGTGAACGTCGCGTCCGCGCGGCTCGAAGTCCGCCATGAAGAAAGCGTCCTTTATACGGGTCCCGTCGTGGTGGGAAGAACCGACAGAAAAACGCCCTTTATCCAAAGCGCCATCCGCAGCATTGTGTTTAATCCGGCCTGGAACGTGCCCGCCAAAATCGCGCGCAAGGACATCCTCCCCAAGCTCAGGAAAGACCCGCATTACCTTGAAAAAATGGGCTTCGTCATCAAAGGAAGCGCCGACGACCCCCACGGCTACGATATCGATTGGGATTCGTTGAGCGAAAACAACTTCAATTTCCGTCTCCGCCAATCACCAAGCGACATCAACAGTTTGGGAAAACTCAAATTCGATTTCGACAATGATTTCGCTGTTTACATGCACGGCACTCCACATCTTGAGCTTTTCGGCAAGGCCGAACGCCATTTAAGTTCAGGATGCGTGCGCCTTCACGACCCCGACCGTTTCGCCGAGATCGTTTTGGCCGGCAATGAAACGGCTTGGTCTCTGGATCGCGTCAAGGAGGAAATAAGCAAGGGCAAGACTAGGTGGCTTAAGGTAGGCGAACCTTTGCCCGTCTTTTTCGTTTACTGGACGGTCTTTTCCGACAACGACGATGGGCCGTTGCACTTTCGCAAGGATATATACGCTTATGACAGCTTCCTTATGGAAACAGCGCGCAAAAACGTAATGAAAGAATCGCCCTCCGCAGCCAAGGATCGCTCTATGCTATTGATTTGATTGGTGTTAATTTTTTCTTAACCTTATCTTCCTACAAAAAAGCTTGATTTAAAGGCCTAAAGGCTTTAGGCATGCCTTCGTCAATTTTTGGCCAAGTCTCATTCAGACAGGACGTCCCGACACCCCGCCAAAGCACCACGCTCACCGGAAAATATCATCGCTTCATGAACGATATTATTGATGGATCACGACGTAAGGTATTGCAGCTAGGACTTGTTGCTTTGACATGCGCCACGGCCTCTCCGGCCTTTGCGGCCATGCCGCGGACGAGAGGCGAAAAAAGGCTGGCTTTCCGCAATCTTCATACGGACGAAAAGCTCAACGTAACCTACTGGAAAGACGGAGAATACAATCGCGCCAACCTGAACAAAATCTACAGGGTTCTGCGCGATCACCGAACGGGCGACGTTTACCCGATACGCACCTCGCTTCTTGACCTTTTGCATGATCTGCAGGCTTCGCTCAAAAATCACAACACGATCGAAATCATTTCAGGTTATCGTTCCCCCAAAACGAACGCTATCCTTAACAAAGCGTCGGACGGCGTGGCGCACCGCAGTCTCCACATGGACGGCATGGCGATAGACATCCGGTTGGATGGCTCCACGCTCAGGCAAATCCAGAACGCCGCTCTTCTGATGCGGCGGGGCGGCGTCGGCTTCTACCCAAGCTCGGGTTTCGTTCACCTTGATGTGGGCCGCGTAAGGAAATGGTAAGGGCCGAAATCCGGCCAACACCTTCATCTTATTTCTTTTCATAAGACATACATGCGCCTTAAGGCGGGGCATTCAGGCGTGTCCGATGTCGCCGGAAAGCAGCGAGGGACTGACCCCCAATTTCGCAAGCGCGCGCTCCCACTTATCGCCCATGTTGTTGTCGAAGATTATCTCGTCATCGGCAGGCGCGACCAGCCAGCCTGATCTTTGCATTTCCGCATCCAGCTGCCCGGGACTCCATCCGGCATAGCCGAGGGCGAGAATGGCGCGTTGAGGCCCCTTTCCTTCGGCCAGATCCCTTAAAATCTCGACAGTCGCCGTCATCGCCACCTTGTCGCTTATTTTAATCGTGCTTTCCTGCATGTAGTCTGTCGAGTGCAACACGAAACCGCGGACAGGATCAACGGGCCCGCCGAAATGCACGGGCATCTCGCGGGCGCCTTGCTCAACCTTGATGTTCAGTTGCCCTAAAAGCCCCTGAAAATCGATATCCCCGTACAAACGGTTGACGACCAGGCCCATCGCGCCCTCGGGGCCATGAGAGCAAAGAAGCGTCACTGTGCGGGCAAACCGCGCGTCTTGCATGCTCGGCATGGCGATCAGCATATGCCCCGTCAGCCAAGGCGACTCCGTTTTAAGGCCTGAATCGGTCGAACGCATTGTTAAGCCCCGACAATTGACAGTCTGATTGCTTTGACCTTACGATTTTACAGGTTCATAAACGAAATCGAAAGCGTTGAATCGGATTATACCGCACATGCATATTTTACTTCGTTTTATTTTGCTTTTCCTTTTCGTCCAGCCCTTTCCGGCTTTTGCGGCGGCGGGGGCATGGCAACGCGATGACGACATCGGGGTGCGCCTTATTGCCTCCGTCGAAGCGACAGGGGACGAAAGCGTCATTCCCCTCGCTCTTGAAATCGAGATGGCCCCTGGCTGGCACACCTATTGGCGATCTCCCGGCCCTCTCGGCCTTCCGCCGCAGATCAACTGGGAAAAAAGCCAGACCGAAAGCGGCAATCTGGAATCCGCCGTCCTGTTTTTCCCTCCACCCCTGCGTTTCGGCGAAAACGAGTTCGAATCCTACGGCTATGGCGGCCATGCCGTCATGCCCATTGCGGCGCGGCTAAGATCGTCCGGCAAACCGCTCAACATTCAAGCAAAAATAGACCTTTTAGCATGCCGTGACCTGTGCGTGCCCAAAAGTTTCGACTTGACCCTTGCCTTGCCTGTCGGTCCTGCGACGCCCTCTCCCTTTAAATACACGGTTGAAAGCGCGTGGGCGTCCTTGCCCGACGACGGGGAAAAATCCGGATGGTCGATCGTTGCGTTCCACCGAACCGGCGACGATATCCGGATAACCTTAAGAGGGAACGAGGAATTCGTCGCGCCGGATGTGTTCGTCGAAAACGAACACAACGCAATGTTCGCCAAGCCTGACATCGAAAAAAGCGCTGACGGGCTGACGGTTACGCTCATCGCCCGTCCCGCCGATCCTTTACCGGAAGACGTTTCCC
>CAZYPX010000102.1:0-6573 GCA_964649675.1 uncultured Rhodospirillaceae bacterium
CACCACGTGCGGCATCGGCACTGTTCCGGCGGGTGTCGATGTGTCGGCGCATCGCGTGAAAGCGGGCGATGCGGTTCTGCTGAGCGGGCCTATCGGCGATCATGGCATGGCCGTGATGTCGAAACGCGAAAATCTGTCGTTCGAGAGCGAAATCGTCTCGGACAGCGCGCCGCTGAACGGCCTTGTCGCCGCGATGCTGGCGTGCGGCGCGGACATCCATGCGCTGCGCGATCCGACGCGCGGGGGCCTGGCCACCACGTTGAACGAAATCGCGCAAACGGCAAAGGCAGGAATCCGTATCGAGGAAACCGCGATCCCCGTGAGGCCTGCCGTGCAAAGCGCGTGCGAGATTTTGGGGCTCGATCCGCTTTACGTCGCGAACGAAGGGCGTTTGATCGCTTTTTGCGCGGCCAAGGACGCCGATACTCTCCTCAGGGCGATGCGCGACCATGAATACGGGCGCGAGGCGTCGATCATCGGCCATGTCGTGGAGGACAGCGGCCAATTCGTGGAAATGCGCACAGCCTTAGGCGGCAACCGCATCGTCGATTGGCTGACCGGCGAACAGCTTCCGCGCATTTGCTAAAGCCTGAACCAGACATGAAGCTTGTGGCGATCGTGACTGAGCGTCACGTTGCGCGAGAGTCGCGCCACTATGGGAAAGCCAAAGCCGCCGGGCGCGTCGCGCCAATAATCGGGAAGACCACCTCGCCGCGCCTTTGCAAGCCTGCGCGCCGCCGCCTCGCCAAGCGGCGGTTTTTGGTAAAAGGTCAGAAGCGCAACGCGTCCGCGCCGTCGCGCGTAGAGAACAAGATGCTCTGCCCGCGCGTGCATGGCGGCGTTGGCGACGCATTCGGCCAAAAGCAGATACATGTCGCCGCCGTCGTTCAACAACGCGGGAAGCTCCGACGCGAGAGCCTCCAACGTCGCCTCGTCCCACAGGGCTTTGTTGTCGATGACGGCTTTATAGGCGTTGCCCGAATGGAAAGCCGCAGCGTCGGCGGCTTTCAGGACGTCGGGGGAAGGCATTCCAAACAGGCGCATCGTTTTGCCCCATGGTCACACTCGGATTTCCGCGATCCTGTTCAACTCAACCATTTCGAAAAGTCTGTTGATGTTCAAGCCGGGCTTTTCGATGACGAAATTCGCGTTTTTCTCGCGCGCGCGGCGCATGACGCGTATCAAAATCCCAAGCCAATGGCTGTCCATGCGCGTAACCTCGGCGAAATTCATCCGGACCTTGCCGACCTCGCCGTCGTCGACAAGCTTTGTCACCTGATACACGAGCTGTTCGCCTTCGGCGTGCTGGTGAAAGGTGAGCGACCCCGAGATATAAACAACCAGATCGTCCCCTTCCCTTCGGAATTTGAACGCCATGAAACTATCTCCTTTGCAGTACGATAAGGGTGAGATCGTCGGGCGGCGGTTCGGCCGTCACAAGATTTTCGGCAAGGCATGGACCGCGCGAACAGGCTTTGCGTAGCGCCGCAACGGTTTCGACCGCATCGCCGTCGAGCCATCCGTCGCTGGCCAGTGCCAGAGCACCGCCCGGCGGTAAAACGGCCGTCAAAGCCGCCGCATGAACCATGCCGGAACCCAAAGGCAACCCGCGCGTCTTTAGTTCCGCAACGCCTTCGCCGTCGCGGATAAGCGGCGAAGGAATGTTGCTGCCTGCATAGCGCACCGACCCGTCGCGGCGATTGTAAACGAGGGCCACGGCACCGGCGAAAAGCTGGCCGAAGGATATTTTCGCCATCGCGCCGTCGAGCTTTTCGAGAAACACGCCGGGGTCGCGCAGGTAATCGTGGTTTTCCTGAACAAGGCAATCGACGCGCAAAGCGTTGATCGCCCCCGCGAGGCCATGCGCGCTGGCGTCCACCAAGACGACGGCGAGTTCGTCGTCGCAAAGAGGAATAAGCGACCATAAATCGCCGCCGATTTCATCGTGCGGCCTGTAAACCGCCGAGCAGATAAGACCGTAACGCCCCGCGATCTCCTGCGCCCTTTCGGGAGTGGGCAAAATAGCGTTGAGGAACGCGTGGGTGATTTCAATATGAGCCTGAATGCGGTTACGGTAGTCGAAAAGAACGCGCGCGGCGATGGCGGACCGCAAGTGAGCGTGAAGGCGCGCCTCAAGCTCGGTGACGTGGAACGGACGCCTGACAACGTCCGTCGCGCCGAGCTCGAAGCATCGCACGAGATCGCCATCACTTTGAAGGCTCGTCAACACAAGGACCGCAACGCTTTCACAAAGATTGTACGCGCGTATGCGGCGCATGATCTCGTACCCGTCCATGCCGGGCATCCGTATGTCGAGCAGGACGAGATCGGGCCGGAACCGCGCGATGAAATCCCAGGCCGTCGCGCCGTCCTCCGCTTCGTCAATTATGCCGATGCGCAACCTTTTGCAGACCTCTCGCAGCAAGAGGCGATTGCTGCGTTCGTCGTCAACGATCAGCACATGCGCCCGCGCGAAGTCCGAGAGCGACAGAACGTTTATTCCGGAAGTTGAAAACGGCATAGCCCCGGCCCCATTATGTCAGGGCTTATTAAAGGCTTTCCTTTTTAAGGCGAGATTAAACGGCGGCATACGATGGTGCACATTTTTGGCCGCAACGCGCGTTTTCAGGCCTCGCCCGCGGCTTTCCACGCTTGAAGCTTGCGATAAAGCGTGGACGGACTGACCTCGAGCAACGCGGCCGCTTTCGCGACGTCCTGATGCGTTATGTCGAGCACATGCAAAATGGCCTCTTTTTCGATAAGCCAGAGAGGTTTGACAACCATGTCCGTTTTAGGCTCCGCCGCGTTCGGCGCAACTTCAGACCCGGAATCCGCGTCCACGTTCCCGAGCGCTCGCATGGCGCCGGGCAGCATGGACTCGTCAAGCAGCGGCCCTTTGTTCAGGACGACGGCCGTGCGGATCGTGTTTTCCAGCTCGCGCACGTTGCCGGGCCATTCGTAGCGGCGGAAAATCCGCAAAACCTCAGGCGCGAAACCCGTGAAATCCTTTTTCTCGTCCTTGCCGTATTTATTGAGGAAGTAAGCCGCCAGAAACAAGATATCGTCATCGCGATGACGCAAGGGTGGAATTTCGAGCGGAACGACGTGAAGACGATAGTATAGGTCTTCCCGCAATCTGCCAGCCTTGACCTCTTCGAGCGGCGAACGGTTGGTGGCCGCGATAATTCGCACGTCCACCGTTTCGCTTTTGCTCGAGCCCACCGGCGTCATCTCGCACGTTTGCAGAAAACGGAGAAGCTTGACTTGAAGATCAAGCGGCAATTCGGTGACTTCGTCAAGAAACAGCGTGCCTCCGTCGGCCTTTCGCGCCGCGCCGTCATGGTCATTCACCGCACCCGTAAAGGCTCCCCTCACATGGCCGAACAGCATACTTTCCATTAGCTCGCGCGGAATAGCCCCGCAATTGATCGCGATGAACGGACGGGCGCGGCGGGGACTGGCCTGATGAATGGCGTGAGCCGCCAGCTCCTTTCCGGTGCCGCTTTCGCCCGTGATGAAAACGCTCGCGTTGCTGACGGCCACGGATTCAATAACCCGATAGACGGCCTGCATCGGCGACGACTGGCCAATGAAGCCGAAAAAACTTTCGTGATTCAGCGCCTGACGGAACGCGCCCACTTCGCGCGCAAGCTCGGCAGCCTCGATCACCTTGCTCAGCGTCACGCCCAGGCGATCGGCCGAAAACGGTTTGTGCAGGAAATCGGCGGCGCCTTCCTTTGTGACGAGCCGCCCCGCCTTGGGTGAACTGTCAACCGTCATGACAACGATGGGCAAACGTGGATAAAGACGCCGCGCGAAACGCAAGACTTCGATACCCTCCATGTCAGGCAAATGCAGATCCAGCAGCATGGCCGAAGGACAATACTCCCTGAGCCTGTCCATAGCGGCTTGCCCGTGGGATTCCGTCACGAACGTGTAACCGTAGGTTTTGACGCACTCTTCGTACATCATGGCCTGAGGCAGCGAGTCCTCGACGATAAGGATATTGCGTTCTTTCGCGGTGTTCATGGTTCCCTGACGTTTTATAAACCGCCCGCACAACGACTGATGGCGGCAGGCAACGCGCCTATTCGCGCGTCCGCGCCGCCGGAGGAACGATCGCCCATCCGACGACAGCCTGCGGCAAAGCGGCCTGAGTGTGACGGGAAAGGGTTAAGGGTTGCTGAATCTCAGCGTCCGGAAAAAGAGCCTTATAGGACGGCGGCATGCGCCGCGCTTCTTCGGCATCGGCGCATTTGCCGCTGCACCATACGATGACGGCACCACGCTCATGCAGTATAACAGGCTGAATCCACGGGCTTATCCGGTAATCTCCCTGAATGAACACATGGGGCCGACGCGCAAAGCTCCCGCCCGCGTGGTAAGCCGCGTTGCCCGCAACCCATGTGTCGCCGACCACGACGGGCAAAGGCTCGCCAAAGCGTCGCTCCCACGCCTTGGTCAAGGATTCGCCCAGAGCCTTGCCCGGGAAATGGATCCGCAGGTCTTTGCCTTTCACATAAGGATAGACATGGTTCGAGACCGGCAGCGCTATCAGGAACAACGCGAAGACGGCAAGCCACGCCTTGGCGAAACGTCCAAGGCCCTTGGCGTCGGGGTATGGCGCGGCGCGCACCAGCAGCCACACGCCGATAAAATTCCACAAGCACGCGCCCCACATGTCGCGCGGCCGAAAGCCCAAGACCATAGACGCAGCCAACAACGCAAGCAAAGGCCCCAGCGCAACGGCATCGAGAAAAAACCTGTCGAACCCCGTCGCATGAGGCAAGAAGTTGGCGCTACGCCTCATGCGCCCCCCAATCAAAAGGAAAAAAAAGACCGCAAGCCCCGCGAGCGACAGCGCCTGAGCGGCCAGAAACTGGGCCGGAAACAGAATGCGCTGGTAAACATGCGCGGCTTCTTGCGCGCGGCTTCCGGCGTATGTAAAGGGCAGAAAATCGCCTTCGACGAGCCAAACGGCATGCGGCGCGATCAAAGCCAGCATCACCCCCAGCGCAAGATAAGGGCCCGCGCCCTTGAACCTTTGGCGCGCTTCGGGATGCAGAAAGCCCACGCCCGCGACGACCCCCAACATCAGGGCGGAACTGTATTTCGTGTAAAGGCCGCACGCCCCCCACAGTCCCAACAGCGCCCAATCGAACCAACGGTTTTCCTTTACCCCTCGGTGGAAGGACCATGCGATCAACGCCCAAAACGGCAGTTGAAGAACATTGGGGTTGAATTCGGGAATGGTGAAATTGTAATAAACCGCGCCCTGCAGCAAAAGCGCGCCGAGCAACGCCGTGCGTTCGTCCGTCAACCGCAAAGCCGTGCGCCACACGGCCCAGAAAGCCACGACGACCGACAGGGCGCTGGCGAAGTAGGGTGTCCAGCGCGCGCCGTTCGTCAGAAGACCGAGAATCTCAAGGCACCACGCCTGCATCGGCGGATGCTTGTACGTGCCCATAAGCCATTCCCGCCCCCAGGCGAATCCTTCGATCACATCGAGCGGCGCGTTCGGGTTGGCCAGAGCCGGAACGAGCGTCCACAGCGCAAGGTGCGCAGCAGCAGCGAGCCAGAAAACGTTCGACGGCGCGGCGGCGCAGAGACGCGCGGCGATTGCGCCGACCACCATCATGGAAGCCGCTTGTCCTTCATGCCGTCGAAACCCCGTTGGTCGGCGACAAGGTAGATGGGCCTTCCCTTGACCTCCGTAATAACGCGCGCGAGATATTCGCCGATCACGCCAAGGCTAAGCAGTTGCAAGCCTCCCAAAAACGACACCCCCACCATCAGCGACGCGAAACCAGGCACGTCGACGCCGTACACCAGCGTGTCGACGATCAGGTAAATGCCGTAGCCAAGCGCGAACAAGGAAATGAGCGCGCCGAACCATGTCCATACCCTCAAGGGAACGGTGCTGAACGACACGAGACCGTCGAACGCGAAGTGAAGAAGGGTGAGAAAGCTCCAGCTCGATTTGCCCTCGCGCCGCGCCGCCGGCACGAATGGAACCATCGCATAGTCGAAGCCCACCCACGTCATGAGGCCCTTCATGAAGCGGTTGCGCTCGGGCAACGCGTTGACCGCGTCAATGACCGCGCGATCAAGAAGGCGGAAATCGCCCGCGCCTTCCGGCAAGCGTATGTCGGCAATGTGCCGGAAAATATGATAGAACGCCTTGGACAGGCTTTTGCGCATGAAGCTGTCCGTATCGCGGCTCTTGCGGATGGCGTAAACCATTTTCGCACCGTTTTGCCATGCCGCGATAAGCTCGGGAATAAGTTCCGGCGGATGCTGAAGATCGCTGTCCATCGTGATGGCGATATCTCCCCGCGCCCGATGCAGGCCGCAGGTAAGCGCCGCCTCCTTCCCGAAATTGCGGGCGAGACGGACGATCTTGATGCGTTCGTCCTTCGCGCGCTCCTGCATGAGCTGGGCGAAGGTGTTGTCCGCGCTGCCGTCGTCGATGCAAATGATCTCAAAGGTTTTTCCCAATCCCCCAAGAACTGGAAACAGGCGTTGGAGCATCGCATGCACCATTACCCCCTCGTTATGGAAAGGAAGGATGAC
>CAZYPX010000103.1:0-6496 GCA_964649675.1 uncultured Rhodospirillaceae bacterium
AAAGTTGGTGTGAGAGGGGATCGGCGCAAAATCGTGTTTCATGAGAAGCTCATGAAGTCTTTTGCGCTGCTCGAACACCGCCTGAAAGTTAATTTCAAATTCGTTCCGGTGCCTCAAAATGTTGATGGCCATGCTTTGGCCCAGAAGGTTTACGTTAAACTCATTTTGCACCTTTCGCAGGCACTGCATGATGTCAGGATGCCCAAATCCAAGGCCGATACGTTGTCCGGCAAGAGAGTAGCTTTTGGAAAAACTTCGAAGCACCATCAGGTTCAAGTATTCGTCAAGCAGAGGCAAAACGCTTTCCGGTGCAAATTCGACATAAGCTTCATCAATGATCACCAGGCATTCGGTGGCATCAAGCAAAGGAACGATCTCGGAAGGCGGGATAAACGTGCCGGTCGGATTGTTCGGATTGGCAATGATGATGAACTTGGCTTGGCGGCTTGCTTGCGTCAGCTTTTTCAGTGGAAGACCATATTCGTCCGTAAACGGGATTTCCTCTAGCTCCGCGTTTTGCAGGAACGCGTACTTTCTATTCAGTGTGAAGCCCGGGGCCAGCATAACGGCCTTGTCGCCAGCATTGAGAAAACACCGATGAATGAGACCTAAAAGCTCGGATGAGCCGTTACCGGCAATGACATGATCCTTGGTTAGCCCATAGGCATTGGCTGCTGCATCGCGCAAGCTTGAGCCGTCGATATCGGGGTATTTGTACAGCTCCTCAAGTGTGGCGCGAGCCTCGTAAATGACCGTTTCGGGCAGAGCCAAGGGGTTTTCGTTCAGGTGGAGCCTGATCGCATCAGGATCCGCTGTTGGGGCCTGCACGATTGAGGCTCCCATTTGACGTGCGCCCTGTGTAAGGCCTGACAGGATGTTCGACAGTTTGCTATCTGAAATTTCAGGCATGGCAATCCCGGTGTTGCGCAGTGTGCTTCAAGGCACACTTGCGTGGCAAAAAAGAAATTCAAACTGTAGGGAGAAGACGAGCGACTATGTGGCGGCTAGGCGCGCCACCAGAATTTGAAACACATCTTGCCGCTTGCAGGATTCATTAAGGCCTATACTACAAATATATTATGGTTAAAGCAAGCCTTTGACGCTTTTTATCGTATTCATCCGTGAATTTCCCGCGCCATTTTTTTTCCCAATTCCACGCCGAACTGATCGAAGGGGTTGATCCCCCAAATCGCGCCTTGCACAAATGTCCTGTGCTCGAACAGCGCAAGGAGCAACCCGAGATGGTAAGGATCGAGTTTGTCGAGCCAATAAAGCGTGCTCGGCCTGTTGCCGGGATTGGAGCGATGCGGGTCGTTCGATCCGGCGCCTTGCCTAAGCGCCTCGGCTTGCGCCCGCATGTTGGCAAGCAAAGCGCGGTGATGTTCCGGCTTCGCCAGATCGTCGTTGCGCACGCCGATAAAATTCGCGGGAATCATATCCGTTCCCTGATGCAGGCACTGATGAAAGCTGTGCTGGCTGATGGTGCCGCAATCGCCGAAGATCGCAGGCGACGTGGCGCACTCCACAGGCTCGCCATCCAGCGTCACTGACTTGCCGTTGCTCTCCATGACAAGCTGCTGGAGATAGCGGGGCAGCTCCCTCAATCGCTCGCTGTAGGGAAGAACGGCCTCGCAGGACACGCCCCAAAAATTCCTGTACCAAATCCCTGTAAGGGCCGCCAGAACAGGCATGTTGCGTTCCAAGGTCTCTGTGGAAAAGTGCTCATCCATCGCCGCAGCGCCGTCCAGCAACGCCTTGAAATGCTTCCACCCCAGACCTAATGCTATACTTAAGCCTACGGACGACCACAGGCTATATCTACCCCCGACCCAGTCCCACATCGCGAACATGTTCGCCGCAGCAATGCCAAAAGATTCGACGGCTTGACGATTCGTCGATACGGCCACGAAATGTTTTTCGACCGCCGCCTCTCCCAGTTTGGCCACAAGCCATTGTCTGGCCGTCGTGGCGTTCAAAAGCATCTCTTGCGTCGTAAAAGTTTTCGACACGACGACGAAAAGCGTCGTGGCCGGATCGAGATCTTCGAGAACGTTCAAAATGTCGGCGGCGTCGGCGTTCGCGACGAAGCGTACGCGCGGCCCCGAAGCGCACGCGCGAAGCGCGGTCATCACCATGCGCGGCCCCAGATCGGAACCTCCGATGCCTATGTTCACGACATCCCTGATCGGTTGCCCCGTCGCTCCGTGCCAGCGCCCTTCGCGCACGTCGTCCGTGAAAGACTCCATCTTGCGGTGAACTGCACGCACGTCCGGAATCACATCATGCCCGTCAACGAAAATCGGCATGTCTTTCGGCGTCCGCAAGGCCGTGTGCAAGGCTGCGCGATTTTCCGTCACGTTGATTTTTTCGCCCCGCATCATCCGGTCGCGCAAAGCCGGAACGCCGCGCTCCTCCGCCAACCTGACTAACAGCGTCACGGTTTCCTTGGTTATGTGGTTGCGCGATAAATCGGCCTCAAGCCCTGCCATGCGGACCGTGAAAGAACCGCAGCGGGCGGGGTCCTGCGCGAAGATGTTGGCCAGCGTGACGTCTTGGGTCTTTGCGTAATGCGCCTGAAGCTCTTTCCATGCGGCCGTTTCGGCAAGCCTTCCCATATTATTCCCTCACTTGCTCCTGCATCCTGTCGGGTCTGAGGCCTTCCGGCTCACCTACCATGACCAAAAGGATTTTGGACGGATCAAACCAACGCTTGACGACGCGTCTCACATCTTCGGCGGTCACGCCGCGTATCAACGCGTTGCGACGCTCAAGATAATCGCGGCCAAGGTTCTCAAGGCGCATTTCCATCAAAACGTTGGCGATCGCGCTTATGGAGGTCAAAGACAACGGCTGCGA
This sequence comes from uncultured Rhodospirillaceae bacterium, assembly GCA_964649675.1. Classification (GTDB taxonomy): domain Bacteria; phylum Pseudomonadota; class Alphaproteobacteria; order UBA9219; family UBA9219; genus CAZVCG01. The sequence continues at coordinate 2,857 of CAZYPX010000103.1, forward strand.
TCCCGTCAGGTAATCCTTTGCGGCGGCGATCTCGTCCTCCGTGAGGCCTTTGTCATAAACCCCGCGCCAGACATCGAGGATTTTCGTCCACGCCCTGTCCGTTTTGTCGTTGTCGGTCGAGGCCTGCCCCAAAAGCAAGGCAGCGCGATCCATGGAGCCCAAGCCTGTGCCGATCCCGTACGTCAGGCCTTCCTTGTCGCGCACTTCGCTCATCAGGCGCGAAGCAAATCCCCCGCCGCCCAAAACGTAATTGACGATTTCCGCCGCGTACCAATCCGGATCGTTACGTCGCACCATGGGCATGGCCAAGAGCATTTCGGTTTGCGTGCCTTCGCGTTTGATAAGCAGGCTGCCGGACTCAAAAGCGCCCGAAAAATCGGGAATTGTTCTCAGGTCCGCATGCTCAGGCAAATTCCCGAACATTTGATCAAGCGCCTTGCCGAGTTCCTCCGGCGTTATGGCGCCCGCCACGGTCACCAAAAGGTTGTCGCGCGCCAGAAGACGCCGCGCATGGGCTTGCACGTCCTCGCGCCTCATGCCCGCGAGGGACCCCGCCGTCCCCAGCCGACGCATGCCGTAGGGATGATCCCTGAAGATGGCCGCGAACATCGCGCGGCGGCCTTGCCAGCTCGCGTTGCCGAGTTCCGCCTGTATCTGGGTTATCTGCTGGCGGCGAACGCGCTCAAAAGCCTCGTCGTCAAAGCGGGGCTCGTTGACGGCAAGACGCATAAACTCAAAAGCCGTGCGACGCGACTCCCTCAACATCCTGAGGGATCCCTGAACGGCGTCGCGTCCGGCGGCAAACGTGAAGCCGATCGATTCGTCGGCCAGTTTTTGCTGAAACGCCTGTGCGTCGTAAGGGCCCGCGCCTTGCGTCAACAACGAAGCCATAAGCTCGCCCAATCCCTGCTTGTCTGCGGGATCCTGTTCGACGCCGCCACGAAACGCAATGCGCATGGAAATCAACGGAAGTTTGTCGTCGTGCGCCAGCCACGCCTTGATGCCGCCGGGGCTCACGACCTCCTGCACCTGAACCGAAGCGCGCAACTCCGCGCACGCGGAACCGGCGCTTACGGCAAGAAACAAAAAAGCGAGAGCGAAGGCCTTCTTCATCGTTTTTCGTCCTCCGGGCCGGGCAACAGCATGCCTGTGACGCGGTTGCGGCTGGCGTTCAGGGCGCGCAACGCCCGCGTCACGTCGGACGCGCTCACCCGCTCGATCCTTTGAGGCCATGTCTCGATGTCTTCTATGGTTTGTCCGGTGACCAGTCCTTGCCCGAACACATAGCCGGGCGTCATCAGGCTGTCGCGGGCGAAAACGGCGCGCCGCGCTAACCGCGTTTTAGCTCTTTCCGTTTCTTTCGGCGCAGCGCCTTTGCGCGCCAGATCGCCCAGAACGTCGCGAACGCCCTTTTCGACCTCATGGGCGCCGATCCCGGGCTGAGGCATGGCCGTAATGGCAAAGACGGACGGCCCGCGAACTTGCGGATCATAGGAAACGCTTATGGCGCTTGCGAGTCTTTGCCGGACGACAAGCTCACGGTACAAAACGCCCACCTCGCCGCCATCAAGGATTTCCTGAAGAACCTCGTAGGCATAGGCTTCGCGCCCCTTTCCCGTGGCGTAAGACGGCGCAGCGGCCCGCAGCGTGACGTAAGGCTGGCGCACGCGCGCATCCGTCATCAAAACGCGTTTTTCGCGCGGCTCCCCAACCGCAGGCAAATCGCGACGCGGGAAAACACCGCGCGGCGGCACGCGCCCATAGGTTCCAGCAGCCAGACGCATGACCTCGTTCATGTCGACATTGCCGCTTATGACCACGACGGCGTTGTTGGGCGCGTAATGGCGGCGGTAAAAGTCCTGAGCCATCGCCGGCGTGATCGCAGCGATTTCCGCCGCGTGGCCGATAACCGGAATGCCATAGGGATGCCCGGGAAACAACGCGGCCTGCATGCGCTCGGCGAAAAGGCCTTCCGGCTTGTTATCGATGCGCTGCTGGCGTTCCGAGAGCACGACGTTCAGTTCGGGCTCTGCCACATCCGGCGTGATCCGCAGTTTTTGCATCCTGTCCGCCTCCATCTGCATGACGAGCGGAAGGCGGTCGGCCGCAACGTTCGCATAATAGGCGGTAAAGTCGCGGCTCGTGAAGGCGTTGTCGTTACCTCCCTGCGCGGCGATAATGCGGCTAAAGCCCCCCGGAGGAACGGCCGCTGTGCCGCGAAACATCATGTGCTCGAGATAATGGGCAAGACCGGAACGCCCGGGATCTTCGTCCGCAGATCCCGCCTTGTACCACACCATATGCGATACAGCCTGAGACAAGCGGTTTTGCACGACCACCACCTGCAAGCCGTTAGCAAGCGTAAAAGCCTCGGGATAAAAAACGGCGGCGTTCGACGGCGCGCAAAAGAAAAGAGCGGCGAATGCCGCAAAAAGGCCGAGGGCCCGCGCGGCCTTGCGTGTCAGGCCTCCGGATCCGGCAGCCGATCGCGACCGTCGCATAGCGCGAGAGATTCCCGCGCGTAAGGCCGTCACAACCCTATCCATCCGGATTTTCGGCGTTCTATGACGGGGGTCGGCCCCGCGTTTGGCGCCTCGCCTTTTTCCTTCACATCTTTCAGGCGTTCGGCCTCGGCTGCGGGATCAAGCACCGTTCCGGCGGGCGCAGGCTTGCGCCACCACAAAAGCTCCTCGATCAAAGGCTTGGAACCGGCAACTTTTCCTGAGGCTTCGCGATCGACGATATCGCGGATATCCGCCTGGGCTCCTGCGGATCCGGCCGAATCAAGAAGTTTTCGCTCGGTCTCAGATAGCGCGCTGGCGTCACCGGCCGCCTCGGCGCCGAACAACAGCGTGTTGGCGCGCGTGGCCATGGAAACTTCCTGAGGACGGGGCGCACCGGGACGCGGAGGACGCAACTCGAAATCGGGCGGAATGGACAAGGGGGGGCGCTCCACAACCGCGAACTCGTCCGGAGCTTTGCGGCCAAAACCAAGCGATTCGGCAGCACCGCTGCACCCCGCAAGAGCCGTCAACATGGCCAATGAAGCCGTCACAAGGATGTGTTTCATGAGACTCCTGAAATAACAACCGAAATAGGGTTTTTTCGTGACCGATCCGTCTTTTTCGACCGCGCAAAACCTGCACCGGCCGCAAGTCTGGAACCTAGCTTTTTTTTCGCTCGCTTACCAGACTTTCCAGCATCAGCAAAATCACGCCGCAAACGATGGCGCTGTCGGCGACGTTAAACGTGTACCAGTGATAGCCGAAGATGTGAAAATCGATAAAATCGATCACGCCGCCATAGTTGGCCCGATCGATCATGTTGCCGATGGCCCCTCCCATGACGAGGCCAAGCCCGACTCCCGCCACGGGCGACGTCGTCGTGATGAGCCACCGCAGCAAAAGGCCCAGAATAAGAACGGACGTCCCTATAAAAACATACGGCATATAAGGATGATCATGGTTGAACATGCCGAACGTTATGCCCTTGTTGAGCGTCAGGACGAAGTTGAGGAAGGGCGTGACAGGAACGATCCGCGGGGGACGCATGACTTCGTTCACGATCCACCACTTCGTCCCCTGGTCAAGCAAGGCCACGAACGCGGCGAGGTAAAGACTAACCGTAACAAGACGCGCGT
>CAZYPX010000104.1:0-6389 GCA_964649675.1 uncultured Rhodospirillaceae bacterium
TAAAGGTTAACAGACTCTAATTCCTTCTGCCTCAGTTTTCGGGGAGAACGTCACCTCATATGTGTAGATAAAAAGGGTTATAATTTATAAAAAATCTAAACATACGGTGTGCCTTATCAATTATCCCAAAAGGCTCTCATTCTTTTAATGATTTATTTCGTTCAGATTTACTCATCAGTGTTGGATTTCCGTAAAGGCTTAGTTTCCATTCTTGTCTCTAAAATATGTTTATCTGGCACCGCCCAAAGAGAGCTTTTGCACCGCCCGACGTTGCGTTAACGAAATGTTAAAGGTTGTGATGGGAAGTGGTGCTATAAAAAGGAAGAATGTGATTCGCAATTTGTTCAGTTCATGGGAGGAATTGGCAGATGTCTCTGACCGACGTCGGTCTTATACGATTGATGGCCGAGAAGATGTCCTATCTGGGGCAGCGTCAGGCGGTTCTTGCGCAGAACGTTGCCAACGCCAACACGCCGAATTACAAGTCCAAGGATTTGGCCCCGTTTTCTTTCGAGTCCGCCCTTAAAGATGTCGGCGGCATGCGCGTGACAAACGAAAAGCACATTGTGCCTGCGTCCATGGATGGCGTGAACGCCGCGACGAAGCGTGCGAAGACATATGAAACCGTGCCTTCCGGCAATTCTGTCGAGATCGAACAGCAAATGATGGAGGTTTCCAAAACGGCTGTTGACTATCAGGCCATGGCCGCAATGTACCAAAAAATCATGGGACTTTTCCGCACGGCGATCGGCAAGTGAGATAGAAAACCATGGGATCATCCGACATAACCAGTATTTTCGCCATAGCTGGTTCTGGTCTTCAGGCGCAATCGGAACGCATGAAGATTGTCGCGCAGAATATCGCGAACGCGGATTCGACAGGAACGCATCCAGGCCAAAAGCCCTATCAACGGCAGGTTGTCACCTTTAAGAACGAATTCGACAAGGCTCTGGGCGCCCATAAGGTCAAGGTTTCGGGCGTGCGCAAGGACAACAGCCCCTTCCTCAAAAAATTTGATCCAACGAATCCAGCCGCCGATAACGAAGGCTATGTGCTTAAGCCGAACGTTAAAACGGTTATGGAGGGCATGGATATGCGCGAGGCCCAGCGCGCCTACGAAGCCAATCTCAACGTCATCGACGCCTCGCGCATGATGCTGCTGCGGACGATCGATCTTTTGCGATGAACAGGGGGTAAAGCATGGCTATCAACATAGGCGATGCCTTAGCGGCGTACCGCCAAACCATGGATGGCGCCGTTTCAGGCGGCAAAGCGAAATCCGTCGAGGTTAAAGGCGCGAGCTTTGAAGATACCCTGAAAGGTTTCATCGGCGATGCGGTTGAGAGCTTGCAAGCCGGAGAAAAGGCAGCAGCAGCAGCCGCGTCGGGCAAGGCCAACCTTCAAGAAGTCGTCTTGGCCGTCAACAACGCCGAAATCATGATGCAGACCGTTGTTGCCGTGCGCGACAGGGTCATAAACGCCTATCAGGATATCTTGAGAACGACCATCTGAGGCGAAAACGCCCGTAATGATTTTTTTCAGGTTTTTTGAGTTATGAGCGTGACTTCGCCGGAGCTTACGCGGTCTTCCGCCGAGGCCAGAAGGCTGACGATCGTTTCAAGCGTTGTTATTTCGTCGATTGACAGTGTGTCCTCGTTTTTGCGCATGGCGATGCCCACGACGCCGAAAGTTCCTGAGGAACCCGCAAGGGGAAAGTAAAGCCCGTTCGCGCTGGGCATCGTCGCCGTGTTTTTTCCCGCCAGTTTTCCGTTATCAAAACACCACTGAAGGACGCTGCGCTCCTTGACATAATCGTTCGAAGAAAGATCGCCGACGACCGGCCCAAGGTGCTTTTCGTCGTCCGTCAGCCAAACGGTGACGTCGGCGTCGATCATGTCGCCGATATGCCTTGCGGCGATCTCGGCGATGCGATGACTTCCCTTGCTGCCCGCCAGCTCTCTCGTCAAGCGGTACAGCGTTTGCGTATGCCTTTCCCGCTCACGCGCCAGAAGCATCTGTGTGCGGAGCTTTGATGCCTGATTGGCGATTACATACCCCATCAACAACATAATAAAAAAAGTCATAAGATAGGATCTATCGTCGGCACCGTAATCGTGATGCGGGGTAAGGAAGAAAATATTGAAAAAAGCGGCGCTGAGAAGCGCGTAGAAAAATGCCGGAGCGCGTCCATGACGCGCGGCGATCAAGACGATGCCGGTCAGATAGATCAGGGACTGATCGATCAGGTCGAGCAAGCCGTCTGCCGCGACTCCTGCGATGGTAATAAGCAAAACAAGCAGAAAGGCCCATACGTAAGGAAGTGTTCTTGACGGCGTGAATCGGGCGTTGAACTCGTTCTTTTCCGGCTTTTCCCTTTGTCCCGTGACGACGTAAACGTCCAGATCGCCGCTTTCCCTGATGATTTTGTCCGCGAGCGAGCCTTGCAGGATGTTTTGCCACTTGGACTTGAAAGGCTTACCAACGATAATTTTCGTAAAGTTGTGAATGCGCGCATGGGCGACGATTTCTCTTTCGGCGCACTCGCCCTGAACAACGGCCGTTTTACCGCCAAGACGCTCGATCATGCGGAACAGGGATTCGACTTTGCGGCGCGCCATGTCGTCGAGACGATGGTGGTGCGCGTTTTCCACATAAATTGCCGTCCACGCTGATTTCATGGAGGAGGCGAGCCGTTTGGTTGTTCGCACGAGTTTTGCCGACAACGGGTCGGGCCCTACGCAGACAAGAAGCTTGTCCGAAACTGAAGGTTTGTCGTGCAACCCTTCGCTGTCGATATAGGCATCCATTTGGGCGTCGACGCGTTCGGCCGTCCGCCGCAAGGCCAGCTCGCGCAGCGCGATCAAATTGCTTTTGCGGAAAAAATTCTCGGCAGCGCGCGCTTTGACCTGAGGGGCCACATACACCTTGCCTTCTTCAAGCCGTTTCAGAAGCCCGTCGGCGTCGATGTCCACCAGCACGATGTCGGCGGCGGCGTCAAAGATGGAATCCGGCACGGTTTCCTTGACCCATACGCCGGTCGTTCCCGCGACGATATCGGCCAGGCTTTCGATGTGCTGCACGTTCAGGGTGGTATAAACGTCGATGCCTGCGTCCAGCAGTTCCATAACGTCGTTCCAGCGTTTCGGATGACGCATGCCCGGCGCGTTCGTATGGGCCAGCTCGTCGACAAGAACGATATCGGGCTTCCGGGCCAGTGCGGCATCAAGATCGAACTCGCGCAAAATCACGCCGCGGTACTCGACCTTCCTCGGCAAGAGGATGGGCAGCCCTTCCAAAAGCTTTTCGGTTTCAGGCCGTTTGTGCGTTTCAATGACTCCGATGACAACGTCGATGTCTTGTTCGCTTTTTTCACGGGCGGCGGAAAGCATGGCGTACGTCTTGCCGACGCCGGCGCTACTGCCGAAAAATATCTTCAATTTGCCGCGATTGGCCTTTTTCGCATCGTCGCTGATGCGGGCGAGCAGCTCGTCCGGATCGGGCCGTTTAAGTTCGTCGTTCATGGGCCAACCTCTTTAGGCAGTGCGTCGAGCGCCATGTTCAACATCAGGACGTTGACGCGCTTTTCCCCGATAAAGCCGAGCAAGGGATTCTCAACGTGCAGATCAAGTATCTCTTTCGCACGTTCTGGCGGAATATTACGAGCTTTAGCGACGCGGTTGAGCTGATAAAGAGCCGAAGCGAGCGAAATATGCGGATCAAGGCCGCTGCCTGAGGACGTGACGAGATCGGCGGGGATCAAGGTTTCTTTATCCGGATCGGCGGCCTTGAGGCGTTCTGTTCTTTTTTTGATCGCTTCGATCAAGGCAGGGTTGGCGGGGCTTAAATTGCTTCCGGAGGATTGCGCGGCGTTATAGGAGAAGGGTTGTGTGGCGGAAGGGCGGCTCCAGAAATACTTTGGGTCGTTAAAGGGCTGCCCGATAAGGCGCGAGCCGACGACGGAGCCGTTTTTGATGACAAGACTGCCTTGCGACTTGTCCGGAAACAGGCTTTGCGTGGCGAGCGTGACCAAAGCAGGATAAATCACCCCCGTAAGAAACGTGATAAGGAGAAAAAGCGTTATGGCGGGGCGCAGGGCTTTGTACATGTCAGACCATCCCTAAAACGCGCAGGCCGAAATCGATCGCCTTGATCCCCAAAAAAGGCAAAAGGACGCCGCTGCCGCCGTAGATGACCAGATTTTTGGCAAGCATTCTGGACGCGCTCATAGGCTTGTATTTCACGCCGTTCAGGGCCAATGGAATCAAAAAGACGATCACGACGGCGTTAAAAATTACGGCGGAAAGAATGGCGCTGTAATGCGACGTTAGCCCCATGATGTTGAGCTGGCCTAGCGCGGGATAGGTTCCGATAAGGACGGCTGGCAATATGGCGAAATATTTGGCGACGTCGTTGGCAATGCTGAACGTCGTCAACGAGCCGCGTGTCATAAGCATCTGCTTGCCGATTTCGACGATCTCGATGAGTTTTGTCGGGTTGCTGTCCAGATCGATCATATTGGCGGCTTCCTTGGCCGCTTGCGTTCCCGAGTTCATGGTTACGGCTATGTCGGCCTGGGCCAGGGCGGGGGCATCGTTGGTGCCGTCGCCCACCATGGCTATTATTTCGCCTTTTTCCTGCATTTTCCGGATGTAGACAAGTTTCGTTTCCGGAGTGGCCTGCGCAATGTAATCGTCAACGCCCGCTTCCGCAGCTATGGCCGCTGCCGTCAACGGATTGTCGCCGGTCACCATAACGCTTTTAATGCCCATGGCGCGCAGTTCGGCCAGTCGTTCTTTGATGCCCTGCTTCACGACGTCCTTGAGGTGGATAAGCCCAAGAACGCGGTTGCCGTCCGCCACCATCAGAGGCGTTCCGCCTTGCCTTGCGACAGTTTCGGCATGACGCGCAAGATCGTCGGGCGTGAAACCTCCTAATTTTAATATACGTTCGGTAATGGCGTCACAGGCGCCTTTGATTATTGTGCGGTTGATGAGCTTGATGCCGCTATAGCGCGTTTCAGCCGAAAAGGGGATGGGCACGGCTTCTTGCGGAAGCTTTTCTTGTTCCGACATGCCGTATTTCAGGCGGGCAAACGCGATGATGCTTCTGCCCTCGGGAGTCTCGTCAGCCAAAGACGCCAGTGTCGCGGCCATGGCGAGCTGGGCTGGTGTGACGCCGCGCGCGGGTATAAAGGCAACCGCCTGCCTGTTGCCATTCGTAATCGTGCCGGTCTTATCCAGAAGCAGCGTATCGACGTTCCCTGCGGCTTCGATGGCGCGTCCCGAGGTGGCGACAATATTGGCCCGAATAAGCCTGTTCATACCCGCGATTCCAATGGCCGACAAAAGTGCGCCGATGGTCGTAGGTGTCAAACAGACGAGAAGCGCCACAAGCACTGTGACGCTTGGTGACGTTCCATGTCCGTCAGGGTTTGAGTCGAATTGAGAAAAGGGTAGAAGAGTCGCGCTCACCGCCAGAAAAATGATGGTCAGGGCTGCTAACAGGATGCTCAAGGCGATTTCGTTGGGCATTTTGTGTCTTTTAGCGCCTTCCACAAGCGAGATCATCGCGTCGATGTAGCTTTCCCCGGGATTGGCGCCTATGCGTACCACAAGCCAATCGGAAAGAACGCGGGTTCCGCAGGTTACGGAGTCGCGATCGCCGCCGCTTTCGCGAATGACAGGCGCGCTTTCACCGGTGATTGCGCTTTCGTCAACCGTGGCAATGCCCTCCACGACTTGTCCATCGCCCGGAACGATGTCTCCGGCCGAAACAAGAACATGGTCGTCTTCGCGCAAGGACGTGGCGGGAACGAGCCTGTAGATGTCGCTTTTGACTCTTCCATCAAGTTTTTTCGCCATAATGTCGCGGCGCTCTCTTTTCAGGGATTCTACTTGCGCTTTTCCTTTGTTCTCGGCGATCGCCTCGGCGAAATTGGCGAAGAGAACCGTAAACCAAAGCCAGAAGGCGATCGACCCAACAAACCACGCCGGCTCGTGCTCGTCGTTTATAAGATTGTAAAAGAAAAGAACGCTGGATAAAAACGCGCAGATATAAACGACGAACATGACTGGATTGCGCATTTGATACAAAAAGCTCAATCTGTCAAAGGACAGCTTCGCGGCCTCTCTTGCGATGGCTCCGTTTTTCAAGACGATCCTTATCCAACGGAGTTTCATGGTGTCAGGCTCGCATGGATCAAATCGAAGTGCTCTGCGACAGGGCCAAGCGCGAGCGAGGGAACAAAAGCGAGTGCGCCAACAAAAATGACAACGCATACAAGCATAACCACGAAAGGCGCCGTCGTCGTCGATAGTGCGCCTTCCTTGTGCGGAAAGACGTTCTTTTGCGCCAGCGAACCCGCTATGGCCAAAACAGGGAAAATGACC
>CAZYPX010000105.1:0-6377 GCA_964649675.1 uncultured Rhodospirillaceae bacterium
CGAAAGAGGGAGGCAAGGCGCATGAGGATTGGGTTCGCGACGGTTTTCCGCACGCTTGCGGCGATCTTTTTTGTCTTGTCGCTCAACGCATGCTCAAGCCAGCGCGCCGCTGCGCCACCCAAAACCCCGCAAACCGCGAGCGCGGGCGGTTATTATAAAGTCGGCCAGCCTTACCAGATCAAAGGCGAGTGGTACTACCCGAAAGAGGATTTCAGCTACGACGAAACGGGGATCGCCTCGTGGTACGGCGACGACTTCCACGACAAGAAAACCGCCAACGGCGAAATATTCAACAAAAACGAACTGACGGCCGCGCACGCGACACTCCCGATGCCAAGCCTTGCGCGCGTGACCAATCTTGAAAACGGACGCTCGATCGTCGTGCGCGTCAACGATCGCGGCCCGGTCAAAGGCAAGCGCATCCTCGACACCTCGCACCGTGTGGCCCAGCTTCTCGGTTTTGAGCGGCAGGGAACGGCCAAGGTGCGCGTGCAAGTTCTGGCCGACGAAAGCAAGGCCATCGCCGATGCCATGCGCCGTTACGGCGGCCAGTCGCCGCAGGTTCAGCTCGCGTCGGCGCAACCGCAGCTTCCGCCGGAAACGCTTGCCGATACGGGTCCGGCCGTCACGTACGGCAACGTGCAATCCCAGCCGCTCGATCCGTTGCCTGTCGCGCGAGCGGACGCAAAGGCCGTTATGGCATCGATCAAGCCCGTCGAAGAAGTCCACCAGTTGCCGGTTACCGGCCAACAGCAGATTTACATACAGGCCGGAGCCTTCACGCAAATCGAAAACGCCGCGAATGTGCAAAAAAAACTCGCGTCTTTGGGACAGGTTAGGGTTGCCAACGCCGACGTGAAAGGGTTACGTTTCTACCGCGTGCGCGTGGGTCCCGTCCCCGATGTTCCTTCCGCCGACAGGCTGCTGCAAAAGGTCGTGCAGACAGGATACCGCGAAGCCCGCATCATCGTCGACTAAACAAGGAAGTGATGCCCGTGGCTTGTATTAAAAAGGCTTTGTGCGTTCTGTGTTTTCTGGGATTGGCAGCTCAAGCAAGGGCGCAAGACGTGACGACTACCGCTGCGTCGTCCGGCGTCGCGCCTCTTGAAACCAAGGCTAAATACGCCGTCCTAGTCGAGGCGGAGACAGGCGACGTTCTTTTTTCCAAAGACTCCGACTCCGCGATGCCCACGTCGTCGATGTCCAAAGTGATGACGATGTACCTTGTGTTCGAGGCCATCCGTAACGGCAAGCTCGCCCTGAACGATGAGGTCGAAGTCAGCGAACGCGCGTGGCGGCAGGAAGGCTCGCGCATGTTCATCAACCCCGGCACAAAGGTCAAAGTCGAAGATCTGGTTCGCGGCGTGATCGTGCAGTCGGGCAACGACGCCTCCGTGGCTTTGGCCGAGGCCGTAGCGGGCAGCGAGGAGCAATTCGCCGCGCTCATGAACGCCAAGGCAAAAGAACTCGGCATGGCCAACGCAAATTTCCGGAACGCGACGGGTCTTCCTGATCCCGAGCATTACGCGTCGCCGCGCGACCTCGCGACGCTCGCTCTGGCCATGATCCGCGACTTCCCCGAACTCTACCACTACTACTCCGAAAAGGAGTTCATCTTTAACAAGATCAAGCAAGGCAACCGAAATCCTCTGCTTTACCGTAATATAGGAGTGGACGGCCTGAAAACCGGCCACACGACGGACGCGGGCTTCGGCCTTATGGCCTCGGCCGCGCGTGATGGACGCCGTCTCGTCATGGTCGTGAACGGCCTGAAAAACATGCAGGAACGCGCCGACGAATCCGCCAGGATCATCGAATGGGGCTATCGCGAGTTCGGCCTATATCCCGTCCTGAAAAAGGGCGCAAAAATCGCCGAGGCCGGTGTTTGGCTCGGAACCGCGAAAACGGTCGCGATTCATCCGGCCGCCGATGCCACGCTCGGCCTGTCGCGTGCGGCCCGCGACGGCCTGAAAGTCACGGTGACGTACGAAGCGCCGGTGCCTGCGCCCGTCAAGGCAGGGCAAAACGTCGGCCAAGCCGTGATCGAAGCGTCCGGCAAGGAAACTCTGGTGGTTCCGCTCGTCGCGGCGCACGATGTGCCCTTGGTCGGCTTTTTTGATCGCGTTTTTTTGAAACTCAAACACCTTCTGGAAAGGCTCTGATGCCGCGCGGCAAGTTCATCACGCTCGAGGGAGGGGAGGGCGTCGGCAAATCGACGCAGGTGAAAGCTCTCCTCGCTTTCCTCGCCTCGCGCGAGATCGAGGCCGTCGCGACGCGCGAAATCGGCGGCACGCCTGGCGCGGAGGAGATACGCTCCCTTTGGCTCGACAAGGGCGAGGGCAACTGGGATCCCATGACCGAGCTTTTGCTCACCATGGCGGCGCGGCGCGAGCATCTTGTGCGCACCGTGTGGCCCGCTCTTGAGGGCGGCCAATGGGTCGTCTCGGACCGTTTTGTGGATTCCGCGCGTGTGTATCAAGGTGTCGGGCTTCAGCTCGGGGTCGAAAAGGTCGATGCCGTTTACGCGCAAATCGCGGGCGATTTTTGGCCCGACCTTACGCTTCTTCTCGACGCGCCGGTGGATACGGGCCTTGAACGGATGGCGGCGCGCAATGGGCAAGACGACCGCTATCAGCGCAAGAACAAGGCCTTTCACGAAAAGTTGCGAACGGGCTTTCTCGATCTCGCCAAAAAAGAACCCAAACGCTTTTGCCTCATTGACGCCGCGCAGGATCAGACGTCCGTGACGCTGGCCATCCAGAAGGCCGTGACCAAGCATTTCATGTTCATGGGCCTTGAATGAACGTTCTCCCGCCCGCGCAAAATCCTGTGCTTGTCGGGCATGACGGCGCCATCGCGCAGATAACGGCGGCCTACCGTTCGGGCCGCATGCCGCATGCGTGGCTGATCACCGGCGCGGAAGGCGTGGGCAAGGCGACTCTTGCCTTCCACATCGCGCACTTCGCGCTGGGGCAAGGACAAAACCCCATAGGCAACATCGACATCAACCGTCCGGCCTCGCGCCTCATCGCCGCCGAGGCGCATCCGGATCTTTTCGTCCTTCGCCGCCCTACGGACGAAAAGACGGGCCAGCTCAAAGACACCATTCCGGCGGAGGACGCGCGCGGCATCGCGCCGTTTTTGCGGATGACCGCGACGCACGGCGGCTGGCGCGTCGCGATCATCGACGAGGCGCACGCGCTCAACCGCCACGGCCAAAACGCGATCTTGAAAGTCGTTGAGGAGCCTCCGGAAAAAAGCCTTATCCTTATCACCGCGACGACGCCCGGCGGTCTTCTGCCGACGATCCGCTCGCGATGCCGTTCTGTTTCTCTGGGGGCCTTGAGCGACGGCGCGATGCGCGCCGTTTTCGCGCGGTGCGGGCTCGACTTGCCGCCCGAAGACTCCGATAGGCTGATCCGCCTTGCGTCCGGCAGCGCGGGCTTCGCCCTGCGTATGGCCGAGGCGGGAACGCTTGCGCTGTTCGACGAGCTGGCGGCGATCATGCGCGGCATGCCCGATCTCGACATATGGCGTGTTCACGCTTTGGCCGACAAGATAGCCCGCAAAGGCGAAAGCGAAAACTTTTCCATCCTGAGCAGCCTTTTAACCGAAGCCTTGCGGCAAAACGCGCGTGCGCTGGCCCTCGGCCTGAGCGGCACAAGCGGACCTGACGCGTTTCCTGTCGCGGGGACTCTTGATAAGTCCTTGCGGTTATGGGACAAAACAGGCGGCATCTTCGCGCAGGCCCGCGAGTTCAACCTCGATAAAAAGCTGGCCTTCGTGAAGGCGCTGACGGAAATAAGGCGGGCGATGGCGTGACATTATACGGGTGGCGAGGGGTTTTACCCCCGCGTTGCCATAAAGCAATTCTCCCTGAATCAACCCTTGAGTATGTGACGAGCAGAAGCAGTTATGAAACCAACCCATTACATCACAGCCGCCATACCGTACGCCAACGGCGAACCGCACATTGGCCATGCGTACGAGGTCATTTGCGCCGACGTTCTTGCGCGCTTTAAAAGGCTCGATGGCTTCGAGGCGCGTTTCCAAACCGGCATGGACGAACACGGCCAGAAAATCGAACAGACGGCGGCCAAACAGGGCCTCGCGCCGCAAGACCTTGTCAACCGCGTTTCGGCGCAATTCAAGAAACTGTACGACGACCTGCGCATCTCCTACGACGATTTTATCTGCACGACGGAACCGCGCCACAAGACGCGCGCGCAAAATTTTTGGAAAAAGATGCAGGCGAGCGGCGACATCTACCTCGGTAAATACAGCGGCTGGTATTCCGTGCGGGACGAAGCCTATATCGACGAATCCGAACTGACCGAAGGGCCAGACGGCAAAAAGCGGGCGCCATCCGGCGCTCCCGTCGAATGGATGGAGGAAGAAAGCTATTTCTTCAGGCTTTCCGTGTATCAGGACAAGCTCCTCGCGCTTTACGAAAAAAACCCGCGCTTTATCCAACCCAACACACGGCGCAACGAGATCATAAGCTTCGTGAAATCCGGCCTGCGCGACTTGTCCATCTCGCGCAAGACATTCAAGTGGGGCGTTCCCGTTCCGGACGCGCCGGATCACGTTATGTACGTGTGGGTGGACGCGCTGTCGAACTACATCACCGCGCTGGAGTATTCGGAAAACGACGGCGCGGCGTTCAAAAAGTTCTGGCCGGCGGACATCCACGTCATAGGCAAGGACATTATCCGTTTCCATGCCGTTTACTGGCCCGCCTTTTTGATGTCGGCCGGCCTCGACCTTCCCGCGTGCGTCGCCGCGCACGGTTTCATCTACAACCGCGGCGAAAAGATGTCGAAATCCGTCGGCAACGTGATCGCGCCGATGGAGCTTGTGCAAACCTACGGCCTCGATCCTGTGCGTTATTTCTTCGTGCGCGAAGCCGCCTACGGCAACGACGTGGACATATCGCACGAAGCCGTCGTTCAGCGCATGAACAGCGATCTGGCCAACGACCTCGGCAATCTTGCTCAGCGCTCCTTGTCGATGATCAATAAAAACTGCGGCGCGCAGGTTCCCGCGCACGGCCCATTTACCGAAGCCGACAGCTGGCTTCTCGCCAAGGCTCGGGAATTGCTCCCGCACGTCCGCCGCGAGATGGACGCGCTCGCTTTGCACAAGGCGCTTGAGCGCGTCTGGGAAGTCATCGGCGACGGCAATCGCTATGTCGATGAACAGGCGCCGTGGGCTCTCAAGAAAACCGATCCCGAGCGCATGGCCACGGTGCTTTACGTTCTCGCGGAAACCTTGCGCTGCGTGGCGATTCTCGCGCAACCCTTCATGCCGGATTCCATGGGCAAGATGCTCGATCAACTCGCTGTGCCGGCGGATCGGCGTTCGTTCGCGGCCTTGACCGCCGATCACGCGCTTGAAGCCGGAACGCCGTTGCCAACGCCGCAAGGCGTGTTTCCTCGGTACGTGGACAACGAAATCTGAAGAGGCTCTTGCTGACGCGCGGGGAATTTTTCGTCCTGCGGGGGAAGGTTCCTTCCTTTTGGCGCTTCGAGGCGGAATGTTTCGTCCTGTTACGCTCGTTTTTTGAGGATTCTTTAGGCCTGTTTCTCCAAAGTCAGGACGAATTTGTCATTCCGCCGGATTGGTTCTAGGATTCTATCGTCATGTTGATCGACAGCCATTGCCACCTCAATTATCCCGCACTCGCGAAGCAGGCCGATGCGATCGTCGCGCGCGCGCGTGAGGCCGGGGTTGTCTGTATGCTCAACGCGGGAACAACCATCGCGCGGTTCAAGGAAACGCTGCAAACGGCGCTCGCGTACGACTCCGTTTTCTGCGCCGTCGGCGTTCATCCTCATCATTGCGCAGAAGAAGGCGAAACCGTTACGGTTCAAGATCTTATTGTTCTTGCAGCCAACCCGAAAGTCGTCGCGATCGGGGAAACGGGTCTGGATTACTTCTACGACTACGCCCCGCGCGACGTGCAACAACGCAACTTTCGCGAGCATATACGCGCGGCGCGGCAATCGGGTTTGCCGCTCATCGTCCACAGCCGTGACGCCGAGTCAGATACTACCAAAGTGTTAAACGAGGAGGCAGGAGGGGAGGGTGCTCCCTTGCGTGGCGTCATGCACTGCTTCAGCTCGAAACGCGTCTTGGCGGAGGAAGCCTTAAGTTTTGGATTTTACATATCTTTTTCTGGAATCCTGACTTTCAAAAAATCCGAAGAGTTGCGGGCCATCGCGCGCGATGTGCCGCTCGACAGGCTTTTGGTGGAGACGGATGCGCCGTATCTCGCGCCGGAACCTTATAGGGGCAAGCTGTGCGAGCCATCCCACGTCACGAACACGGCGCGCGTGCTGGCCGAAGTCAAAGGCGTCTCCTACGATGAAATCTGC
>CAZYPX010000106.1:0-6284 GCA_964649675.1 uncultured Rhodospirillaceae bacterium
CGGCAGAGACACGATCGGAAAAGCTGGCGTGTGGCTGATTACCAAGCAGGTGTTGGACGTAGTCGGCGACTGGGCCGAGCAACGTCCCGATGTGCGCCCGGGCGGGTGGGCATTCCAATATAATAATGCGTATTATCCGGACACCGACGATACGGCGATGGTTGTGATGGTGTTGGACCGTTTGGATAAGGATAAGTACCGCGCGGCCATTGATCGCGCCGTGGAATGGATTCTTGGCCTGCAATCCAAGAACGGCGGTTGGGGCGCGTTCGATGCCGACAACACGGCGCATTACCTGAACCACATCCCGTTCGCCGACCATGGCGCTTTGCTCGATCCGCCGAGCGCGGACGTGACGGCGCGTTGTCTGTCGATGCTGGGACAGCTTGGCTATCAAAAGGATCATCCGGCGGTGGCCTCGGCCATCGAATATCTGCGCCGCGAACAGGAGAAGGAAGGTTGCTGGTTCGGGCGGTGGGGAACGAATTATATTTACGGCACGTGGTCGGTGCTGTGCTCGCTAAACGCCGTGGGCATCAGTCCCAAGGACGAGATGGTTCGCCGCGCTACCGACTGGATTTTTTCCAAGCAACGCACCGATGGCGGTTGGGGCGAAGCCGGTGACAGTTACTATCCCGGCAAGCCGAAAGGCGAGGGACCTGTTAGCACACCCGCGCAAACGGCTTGGGCGCTTTTGGCGCTTATGGCGGCGGGCGAAGTCGATAACCCCGCCGTAGCGCGTGGCGTAGAGTATCTGACGGATACGCAAAACCCCGATGGCACATGGAATGAAGAATATTTCACGGCGGTCGGTTTTCCCCGCGTGTTTTATCTTCGCTACCACGGTTATAAGGCGTTTTTCCCGCTCTGGGCTTTGGCGCGATACAAAAATCTGCAGCAGGGCAATGCGCTGCAGGTTCTATACGGTATGTAATCTCAAATCGTATTAGGCTGGTCTGCAAATCGGGTTTGCCTCCGCTTTCGCTGTTCACGTACCTTTAAGTACGCTGCGCTGCGGTTCTAGGCAAACCGCAATTTTCGCCTCCGCCTAATGTGATTTGCTTGTACTTTATTCTTTAACAAATAATCTTTAGATATATGACCATGCTCGGAATTCTCTGCGGACTTGAATCGGAAGCGGCTATCGCAAGGCGCATTAAAGACGCTCGCGTGGCGATTTCTGCTGCGCGGCCCGATCAGGCCAAAGAGGCGGCGTTCAAACTCGTTCAGCTAGGCGCGACGCGTTTGTTGAGTTTCGGGCTGGCGGGAGGGTTAAAGCCTGGGTTGCCTGCAGGAACCCTAATTATCGCCTCGACCATTTGCGCTGTCGGCGAAACAAAACATTGTGATGATTATTGGAATGCAAAGCTTCGCCGCAAGCTGCCAAAGGCCATCGTGGGGCCGGTTTGGGCTTCGGGAACTATCGTTAAACGCTCGCAGGATAAAAAGACCTTGTTCGAGCAAAGCGGATGCCTTGCGGCGGACATGGAAAGCTGTGCTGTTTCTAAGGCTGCGCTAGAAGCGAGAATCCCCTTTGTCGTCGTGCGGGCTATCGCCGATACGGCGGAGATGGATTTGCCCCCTGCGGCATTGGTGCCGCTGCGCGGTGATGGGCGCGTTGAGGTGGGCAAAGTGTTTAAGAGCATTCTTAAATCACCCGCTCAATCGCCGAGCCTCATTCATTTGGGGCGCAATACGTGTAAAGCAATGCTGTCGCTTAAGAAAGCCGCTCTATACCTTCAATAATGCGTGCTCAATGCTTTCCACAACCACCGCAGCACATCGGCGCGTCTTCGCTTGTTTCGTCGTTCGCCGTGATCGTGTGGGCTTTGCCCGCGTGAATGGCTTCGAGCGCTTCCTGAACGTGTTTGCTGAACACGTATTCGGCGGGGCGTTGCTTTGACATATCGAGATCCGGGGCGAACGGACCTTCGGTGCGCGGGCCACGTAAAGCCGTCAGCATCGTTTTTAAGGGATGGTGGAGCGCATCTTCGGCAGCCGTAGGCTCATAGCCGCAATGCACCATGCAGTTCGCGCATTTCTCGTAACGGCCCGTGCCATACTTGTCCCATTCCGTCGTATCCATCAGCTCTTTATACGTTTTGGTGTAACCCTCGCCGATCAGGTAGCAGGGGCGTTGCCAGCCAAAAATGCTGTAGGTCGGCGTTCCCCACGGCGTGCATTCGTACGTCTGATTTCCCGCCAGAAAATCCAGAAATAGCGACGATTGGCTAAAACGCCATTTCGGTTTGCCCTGTTTGACCCTTTCTTTGCCAAGCTTGAACAATTCGCGGAACAGGTTTTTCGTCGTCGAGCGCGTGAGGAAATGATCCTGATCGACGGCGCGTTCATAGGCATAACCCGGAGAGACCATCACTGCGTCCAAGCCGATTTCCATCATGTGATCGAAAAAAGCCGCCGTGCGTTCGGGCGAGGCCGTGTTGAACAGTGTTGTGTTGATGTTGACGCGAAAGCCTTTCGACAAAGCCAGCTTAACGGCGCGTTCGGCAATGTCGTAGATGCCCTTTTTGTTGACCGAGCGGTCGTGATCTTCGCGCCCGCCGTCCAGATGCACCGACCATGTCAAGTAAGGCGAAGGGGTATATTGGTGGATTTTCTTTTCCAGCAACAGTGCGTTGGTGCAGAGGTAAACGTATTTCTTGCGGTTGATCAGTTCCTGCACAAGTCGCGGCATGTCGTGGTGGATGAGCGGTTCGCCCCCGGGGATGGAAACGACGGGCGCGCCGCATTCCTCGACAGCCTGTAACGCATCCTCGACTGACATGCGCTGGTTCAGGATTTCCGCCGGATAATCGATCTTCCCACAGCCCACGCACGCCAGATTGCACCGGAACAACGGCTCGAGCATCAGCACAAGCGGGTAACGCTTGTTGCCTTTCAGCTTTTGCTTGAAGATGTAGAACGCGATGTCGAATTGCTGGCGAACGGGGACGGACACTTGAAACCTCACAGTTTAGGACGCCAACCAAAAAGCTGGCGCGTTGTTTATAACCTAGCTCTTGAGCATGATGAGCAGCATCTTGAACTTTTGTCCTGCCAAGAGCGCATGAGGCTCATTGGCGGGCATACGGATCATTTCGCCCGCTTCAACCTGATGCGTTTGACCGGATATGGTTATTTTGGCCTGTCCGTCGATCACATTGACGAGCACGTCGAATGGCGCGGTGTGTTCGCTTAATCCCTGACCTTCGTCAAAAGCAAAAAGCGTTACCGTTCCATGGGGCGTTTTGAGCACTTCTTTGCTGACGATGGATCCGGATTGATAGCCAACCAATTCCTTTAGCGATAAGGGTTCCGTAGGAAATTGAGCCATGGTCATGCCTTATGCTTTAAGCCGCCGTCGTATCCGAATCCGAACGGGATTCAGCCTTTGTAAGAGACAGCGGAAGGCGGAAGTGAACGTTCTCCTCCACACCGGGAAGAACGGAAACATCCTCAACAGTATCAATCTTGCGCAAGCGTTCGATCAAATCGCGGATGAGATCCTCAGGAGCCGAGGCTCCTGCTGTGATTCCAACCACATTCTTTCCCTTCATCCACGCTTCGTCGAGATGCGTAGCGTCTTCGATCAGATAGGATGGGACGCCGATTTCCGCAGCGCGTTCGCGTAAGCGGACGGAGTTCGAGCTGTTATGCGCGCCGATGACAAGAACGACATCGACGTGTTTCGCAAGTTCAAGCACGGCGGCCTGACGGTTTTGCGTGGCGTAGCAGATGTCGCGCGTTTGCGGGCCGATGATGTTCGGAAAACGCGCCTTAAGCGCGTCGATCACGGTCTTTGTGTCGTCGAGGCTGAGCGTCGTTTGCGTAATATAGGCCAGCATGTCGGGATTTTTGATGTTGAGCTTGGCCACGTCTTCGACGGTCGAGATGAGGTGGACGGTGCCAGCGATGCGGCCCAACGTGCCTTCGATTTCCGGATGTCCTTCGTGACCGATCAGGATGATTTCGCGCTCCTGCTTGGTGTAGCGCTGGCCTTCGGTATGAACTTTGGAAACAAGCGGGCAGGTGGCGTGGATGACTTGAAGGCCGCGGCCTTTGGCCTGGTCTTCGACGGCTTGCGAAACGCCGTGGGCGCTGAAAATCACGACGGCGCCTTCCGGCACTTCATCGGTTTCTTCGACGAAAAGCACGCCTTTGTCGGCCAGACGCTTCACCACGTGGGGATTATGCACGATTTCATGGCGCACGTAGATCGGCGGCCCGAATTTCTCCAAAGCCATTTCGACGATCGAAATGGCGCGTTCAACGCCTGCGCAAAAGCCCCGCGGCTGGGCCAAAATGACCTTCATGCATAATCCTTGATCGTATTGCGCCGACTCTGCGGCTTTTTCCTTAAGGCCGCCAATCTAGAGCTATAGAATTGAGTTGTAAACCATGGCGCGCTCAAGGCGAAAACCATAATATAGGCTATCGGATCAATTCCTTATGTGGCCCATCGTCTGACCACCTGGGCCGCTTTGACTCCTGAGCGGACAGCTCCTTCAATCGTGGCCGGAAGGCTTGTATCCGTCCAATCGCCGGCCAAGGCGAGATTAGCCCAGCCTGTATAGGCCAAAGGCCTTCTGGCGATTTGCTCGTGCGTGGCGGCGAATGTGGCGCGTTTTTCCTGAACAATACGCCACGGGGGCAATTTGTTGGGATCGAGGTCAAACAGCTTGGCCACGTCGCGCCAAACGTAAATCGCCCAATGCCTTTGTTCAGCTTCTTCATAACGTTCAGCGCAACTGATGGTTACGGAAACGACTCCGGGCTTGACAAAAATCCATTCCGCGACGCCGCCTACCGTTCCCGTGAATCCTGCGGGATTGTGGGGGGCTTCTATGCGGTAATGGGCGTTGACGATGGACCGGAAAGAGTTAGGCGCGATAAGCCCGGGGATAAGGTCTTGAGCAACCCATGCCGGAACCGCCAATACGACCCAGTCGCGCGGTCCTATGAAAAGCTCTTCGTTCCCGAAAACAAGTTGACAGATTGTCGTTCCGTCGAAGCCGATCGAGCGAAGACGGTGGCTGTACCTGATTTCGACGCCATGTCGCTGGAGCGTGTCCAGACAGGGCAATACAAAGCTTTCCGACAGACCGAGGTGTGGCAGGACAGGTTTGCACGCGTTGCCGCCTGCGCCGAAACTTTGCATGAACAGGTTCGCGAGCAGGCGCGCCGAGGCCAATTCGGGTTCTGTGTTGAGCGTAGAGACGGCGAGGGGCTCCCAAAAGCGGCGGTATATGGCCGTGTCCTTGGGAAGGCGCGAGGCGATCGTGTCCTTGGCTCCGGAAGTCAGAATGCGCAAGATCGACCAGTAGTCCTTGAGTTTTGTTCCAGGTATCCGCGTTTTGGAGTCGAAGATCCATCGAGGGAACCTGCCGCCGTTCATGCGAATGTTCCAGCGTTCGCTGGTTTCGAGATCCATAAACGGAAAGAGAGCCTCAGGGGCCGTTTTGACGGTATCCGTGGCGCCGCTCAGGAACAGGTAATCCTGAATCGCGACGTTACCTGAGAGCACCAAATGGTTGCCGTTGTCGATCCGGCAATCGAGCTCACGATCGTAATAGGAGCGGCATCGCCCTCCTGCGTAAGGCGCGGCCTCGTACAACGTGACGTGCTCGCCCATAAGGGCGAGCTGCAAGGAGGTCGAAAGGCCCGCCATGCCGGCACCGACCACATGGATGCGGCGCGCCGTGTTCATGAATGCCTTCCCAAAAAGCTTTTCAAGCCGAGCCACGCTTTTTGCCAGAATGGCAGCGTTACGCGACGCATGGGGTTGCGCCAATCCTCTTTTATAAGGCGCGTCAGAATGGCGTAATAATAGGAACGCATGATGCGCGCAGGCTTCATTGACATTGGCGCGCACGCACTCATGGCGACATCGGCGGCATGGAAGTGCTTGCGCGCCAAGCGGGCGAGTTCGCGGCAAGCCGGAGCCAGATTTTTGTGGCGCACGACCTTAAAGGGCTCGCGAGTCGTTATGCCGTTTTCAGTGAGAATTTCCTCGGGAAGATAAAGCCTTCCGCGCCGTGCATCCTCGGCAAGATCGCGCAGGATATTGGTAAGTTGAAGGGCGCGTCCCAAATGGTGCGCGACAAGCATGCCGTTTTCACTGGAATCGCCGAAAATGCGGACAGACGCGCGCCCCACGGCGCTCGCCACCCTGTCGCAATATAGATCAAGAGTCGCAAGTGTCGGCGAACAGATGGGCGAACTGGCGTCCATGTCCAGGCCGTCAATGATGTCCTGAAAGTCCTTTCCGACAAGCGGGAACCGAT
>CAZYPX010000107.1:0-6257 GCA_964649675.1 uncultured Rhodospirillaceae bacterium
GGTGTACGAAGGCGCCGATGTGGCCGGTTTGTCCTGTGCGCCGGTGACGACGTTGAATCGGGCAACGGCGTGCAGTTTGTCCGCGGCTTTTTCGGCAGGCGCATAGCCCCGCCCTTTTTCCGTCACGACATGGATAAGAACCGGTCCTCCGCGCGGATCGTCGCGAACGTTTTCAAGAACCGGCACAAGGTGGTCGAAGTTGTGGCCGTCGATCGGGCCAACGTAATAAAAGCCCAACTCCTCGAACATCGTGCCGCCGGTCACCATGCCGCGCGCGTAATGCTCGGCTTTGCGAGCCGCCTCCTTGAGGTGGCGGGGGAAAAGTTTGGCGAACTCTTTCGCGATGTGCCGCAGGTTGCGGTATTCGCGCGACGAGACGATCCGCGAAAGATAGGCGCTGACGGCACCGGTAGGCGGCGCGATCGACATGTCATTGTCGTTCAGGATAACGATAAGGCGCGTGTCCGATGTGCCCGCGTTGTTCAGGGCTTCATAGGCCATGCCCGCGCTGATCGAACCGTCGCCGATCACGGAGATGACGTTGTTTTTCTTTTTATTGAAATCGCGGCCGACGGCGAAGCCAAGGCCAGCCGAAATGGATGTCGAGCTGTGGCCTGCGCCGAAGGGGTCGTAAGCGCTTTCCGCCCGTTTGGTGAATGGCGCGAGTCCGCCGCCTTGACGCAGCGTCCGGATGCGGTCGCGGCGTCCGGTAAGGATTTTATGCGGATATGTTTGATGCCCAACGTCCCAAATCAGAACGTCTTCGGGCGTGTTGAAAACATAATGCAAGGCGACCGTAAGTTCGACGACACCGAGGCCGGAGCCGAAATGGCCGCCGGTCACGGAAACAGTATCGATGGTCTCGGCTCTGAGTTCGTCGGCGAGTTGACGCAGGTCCGAAGGCTTTAAGCGGCGTAGGTCGTGGGGGGTTGCGACCGTGTCGAGAAGGGGGGTCTGCGGACGACCGGTTGCGAGCGGTTGCACGTCCTTCGCTTCGACCTCGCCGTTGCGGAAGATGTTTTCCTGAAAAGGCGCGCGATTGGGTTTGGTCTTGGGCGGTGTTGTCAAGCTCGTCTCCCTGAATGAATTAAAGAACGCCGTTCCGGCTCGACTCGGCTCTACGCAACTCGAACTGATTCCATAGCATTTTCCTTGATCAAGCCGGAACGATTAGCCCCATAAGCAAGCAAGTTGCAAGCTTTCCGTTACTTTTGGGTCACATAATGCAGCGCAGCATGAAAATGCCCGACCCACTCAGGCTTTTTCGCCCAGTTTCCTCTCAGGATGTAGCTAGGGTGATAGGTGGGCATCACCATGGCGTCTTTATAAAGCCTGCAGCCCAAAAGCTTCCCGACTTTGGACAAAAGGCCGTTTTCTCCGGTCAAAGCCCACAAGGGCGTCCGCCCCAAGGCAATAACCAAAAGCGGTGCCCATTCGTGAAGAAGACCCTCCAAGCTGTTGACTTCACTTGCGTAATCAAGTGAGCACCATGCGTTGTTAAAAGGCCCCAAATGATCGGCCAAACGGATGTTTTGGGCGCTTGCGGCCCTTCTGGAGCGGAAAAAATGGTCAATTTTATTGTTTGGCGGCTGAAAACGGAAGACATTGGCCACCAAACACTGGTTTCGCTCAATGTTGGCCTCCTTAAGGGCCTCATCCAGCAGTTTTCCGCTTCGCCCTACGAAGGGGCGGCCCATTTTGACCTCATCACGCCCGGGGGCTTCTCCGACAAGAAAAACGCCGTTCCACAAAGACTTATCCCGGGGAAGGTCATAATCGACTTTGGGGAGAGGCGCATCCTGTTGCGTCCGGGCATTGTATAACATGTTGTTCCTGCATAAGAATCAAGAGGTTAACCCGATCTTAGCAGTCTTTGGACCAATATAAGTAGCCTTATTTTATTCTCAACGCGCCGGTATTCGACATTAACGAGCCTTCACACCTGATTCCATGGCAGGAACCTCTTCACAAAGCCCTTTGACAAAGCTTGTCGGCGCCTCACGGCGATTCCTGATCGCGGTAGCCGTTATCGGGGTTTTTATCGCCGTTTTGCAGTTTGTCCTTGTGCGCCAGCAGGTCAACGGCTTCCTCATCAAGCAGATGGAACAGGCCGTTGCTCAAAGCGTGAGTCGCCTCCAACGCCAGATCAATCAGGATCAATATCTCATCGAAGCCGTCGCGGGACTTCAAGAGGCCAGTCCCGACATAAGTCTGAAGGCGTTGCAACAGTTCATTCGCGTTGCGGATCATGGCCAAAGCAAGGTGTCGTACATTTTTATGGCCACGGTCGTTGACGACCAAAGAGCCGAGAGCGAACTTCTTGTCGATATGACGAAATTTACTTTTCCTCCACCTAAACTTGAAGAAATCACTGGCCGGCAAAAACTTGTCGATTTAATGCGGCGCATCCAGCAACCTACGGCCATGGTTCTTCCGGGGCAGGGCGGAGGTTTTTATTCGGGGTGGGTTCTTTTTGTGCGTCCCATTGGCAAATTCGGGCCCGGGGCAAAAGCCGTATTCGGATTGACGTCCGTCGATAATTTGTTTGCCGACTTTATCTCTTTGCAAAACGCCGGGAATTTGAGCCAGTTCGTTGTATCCGAGCAAGTCGATAAAGAGGCGAGACCTTTCTTTGCATTAAGCGGTTTGACGTTCGGGTCGCGTCTGGTATCGCCTCACGAGTCGCATGACAAGATCCTTTTGCGCGATCGTATGTGGATCATCAGCTTCAAGGGCGAGCCACGGCATGACTATCTCGTCGTCGCGTTTCTTCCGTACATTATACTGGGCATTGGCTTGCTGCTTACATGGGCTTTGGTCATGTATCTGGGCACGGTCCGCGTGCGCGGCGCGGAAGTTGCCAATCTTGCCGAATCCTTGCGCAAAGCCAATGACGAACTGAATCGCCGCATCGCCGAGGAAGCCCGCATGGCTCGCGCGGTGCGCGAGAGCGAATACAAGTACCGCAGCATTTTTGAAAACGCGGGCATTGGCATCTGCCAGATAGCGCCTTCCGGAGAATGGCTTAAGGTCAACCGGCAGATGGCCCATATTCTCGGCTACGACAACCCGCAAGAGCTGCTGATCGCGCAGCCTGACTTGAACGACGAGTTGTTTGTGAGTTCGAAAGCCCGCAACACATGGTTCGAGCGCCTGAACAAAACCCCCCAGCGCGACTATGAAACCGAGATGTACACAAAAAACGGACGCGTCATCGTCGTCAACATGAGCGGCCACGCCGTCCGGATGGGGCCCGACGCCGTCCAGTACTTCGAGTGCACCGTGTACGACGTTACCGAGCGCCGGAACGCCGAAGACGCCTTGCGCCAGGCCATGAAGGAGGCGGACTTTGCCAACCGAAGCAAATCGGAATTTCTGGCGAACATGAGCCACGAGCTTCGCACGCCGTTGAACGCCATTATAGGCTTTTCTGAGATCATCAAGGATCAGCTGTTCGGACCTGTGGGCCGACCGCAGTACGTCGAATACGCGCACGACATCTACGACAGCGGCGAACTCCTGCTGTCGTTGATCAATGATATTCTCGACATGTCGAAAATCGAGGCGGGCAAACGTACGTTGATCGAAAGCGAGATTGATCTCGGGGAAACGGTGCGGTCGGTCATACGCCTTGTTTCAGTGCGGGCTAAATCGGGGCGGATCCGCCTTGTTATCAATATGCCGCACGACTTGCCGCATGTGCGCGTCGAGGAGAAGGCTCTCAAGCAGATCTTTACGAATCTTTTGACGAACGCCATAAAATTCACGCCCGAGGGCGGTAGCGTGACGCTTGAGGCGGCCCTGCAGCCGTCGGGCGGGTTGGCCGTTCGGGTCATCGATACGGGCATTGGGATGAAGGCTGAGGATATTCCCGTTGCTTTGTCGCCCTTTGGCCAGATCGAAAACGTCCTGAGCCGCAAAAGCCAGGGAACGGGTCTTGGTCTTCCTCTTACAAAAGCCCTTGTCGAGTTGCATGGCGGTGTTTTGACGTTGGCCAGCGAAGTGGGCAAGGGAACCGCCGTGACGGTGACACTTCCGGCCGAGCGCGTGCTGATGAGCAACGCCGCTGAGGACGCTTGAGTCGCTTTGCTTTCGCTTTCTTGGCGCTTTTATGTTAAGGCCGCAGGCATGGAATGGGTGGATGAGGGAATCGTTTTATCGGCGCGGCCTTACGGCGAAACCGCTTCGGTCGTAACGCTGCTTACGGCGCAGCGCGGGTGTCACGCGGGCCTTGTGCGCGGCGGGCAGGGCCGGAGGTGGCAAAGCGCGTTGCAGCCCGGCAACCACGTCAAGGCGCAATGGCGCGCGCGTCTGCTCGACCATCTCGGAAACTATACGCTGGAAGTCGTGGCCCCTCAGGCGGCGCCGTGGCTCGATCATCCGGAAATTCTCGCGATTATAGCCAGCGCGTGCGCCGTCACCGAATCTAGCCTTCCTGAGCGTCAGCCGATGCCGGGTGTGTACGCGGGTCTTCGCGCGCTGCTCGGCTGGCCTGATCCTACATTGTGGGCGCCTGCTTATGTGAAATGGGAAACGGAATTGTTACGCGCTCTGGGCTTCGGTCTGGACTTGTCGCAGTGCGCGGCGACGGGCGCGACCGAGAACCTGAGCCACGTCAGCCCGCGCACGGGCCGCGCCGTGTCACGCGACGCCGCCGCGCCTTACAGGGACAAGATGTTCGTTCTTCCCGCTTTTCTGTGCGGTGCGTCCGAGACGTGGGATATCGCCGACATTGTCCACGGGCTAGATCTCACGGGGCATTTTCTCGCAAGGCATGTGTTCGGGCACGTCCACGGGCGGTCGTCCGATGCGAACGCTTCGGTGTTGCCGCCCGCTCGCGACCGGCTGGCCGCGTTTTATAGAAGACAGACGACGCATAAAAAAGTGGCGTAAGCTCCCGAAAAAAACGTTATTAACTGTCACAAATCTGGTTTAGGTCACCGGCATTAAGCCAGTAACGACATCAGCCCTGATTGAAAAAGTAGTTTCAGATCGTTACTCGCTCCACTAAGCGAGCTCGATTTATGAGTAACGATCTGAAGCTTCTATGGACGTTCCGGTCTTTCGGTTCTTTTTTCCGGAATCCGCCGACTTTTAGTCGGCGGTAATTCAATTAATAGCTCTATATATCTGTTATGTCTTAACAATCGTCGCCAGTTCGTTGGCGACGTCGCTGGCGCTTAGCGAAATGCGCGCGTCAAGCATTCGGCTGACAAGTTCGCGCAGGCCGACCTTATCGTTTGCGGCGCGCAGCTTTTCGCCTTCTGCCACCATGGCCTTGAACTCGTCTTGATCGGGGTAGAGATAGGGTTCCTTGGACAGGCGCAAATACCATGTCAGCACGTAATCTTGATCGCGCCATGCGATGCTGAAAAAGAGCTTGCGCATGTCGCCGAGGCGCAGCGAGGCCACGTCAAACGAGCCGCCTTCGTTGTTGTCGACAATCCTCTGCACCATTTGCGCGAGCGAGTCGAACTGTTCGTTTTCCTCTTTCGCGGCCTTGGCGCGGACCACACGGTTGTAAGCCGCCGTCATTTTGCCGAGCTGGCGCTGCAAGAGAGCGCCGCTGTACCGCTTTCCGAGGCGCGCGATGTCCTGACGGATGAAGCGGATTTCTTCGACCACGCGGCGGAGAGCTTCGGGATCGTTCATGCTTTGCTGCAAGGCTTCGACTTGTTCGTCAAGCCGCGTTTTCAAAAGCTGAACGTCATGTCCTCCCTGAGGGCCGAGGGCGGCAGCGAGATCGCCCCAATCCTCCTCGCAACGCTTTACGACTTCTTGCGCGAAAGCCAGTCCGTTTTTGCCTTCAAAGGCGATTTCGCCCGCTTGAGGGGCGTAAAAACGCGGCACGCGCAAATCCAGCGCGTTGGCGGGCAGGCGAACCGTGGCCACCAGAATGCCGCCTTCGCTCATGTGCCAGTCAAAGACAATGGGATCGCCCGCGCGAATGGCGTTGCCGGTCGGCAAATCCTGACCTTCGATGCGAAAGAGGCCGACGCAAAGATTGAGGTCGATGCGTTCGGGGTATTCCTTCTGAAAAAGCTCGAAGGTGATGGCTCCCGTTCCGCCGGATTTCAGGTCACGTCCGGCCTTGAACTGGGCTTGGCCCGCTGCGGGCAAAACGTCGCCCTTGTTGATGAGGGGCAGAAGAATGTTGTCCTGTGAATCAGTCTTGGCCAGAGCTTTCACGGCTATCGTCTGGGCCGCGTGAATGACACCGGCTGAAGCGACGGCGCGCGTGACGATGAGTATATGGT
>CAZYPX010000108.1:0-6144 GCA_964649675.1 uncultured Rhodospirillaceae bacterium
CGTTCGGACAAACACCTCCTTTTCATGTGGTCGGCGGGAGAGATCGGCCTTGTGATGGTTCTTTGCGAAACGTCGGCGCCTCTGTCGTCCTCGATGCGCAATCTGGCGCCGTCTGTGGAGACGACGATGCCTCCCGCGCGCAAAATGCACGAGGCCGGACGGCTGCCCGTTCGTGGGCAGGACGAGCGGTTACCGTTGACCCGCACGGGCAAGCAGCTTGTCGAAAACTTTTCGCCTGTTGGCGACTGGGTCGGAACTTACACCTGTTCGCAAGGAACGACGGGCGCGACGCTTCATGTCGCCAAAGTGCGCGGCGATCAGTTCGAAGGCGTGTTCCGTTTTTATCCCACTCCCAAAAATCCCTATGTCGCGAGCGGTAAATACGCCGTTTACGGCGAATATGACGCCGAATCCCACCGCATCCTGATCAATCCGGGCAAATGGATCACACGTCCTCCGAATTACCACAACACGATCATTATCGGCGGCTTCGACCCCGTCGCCAAAACGCTCAGCGCCTATTTCCAGGGCATCAACGGATGCACCAGCTTTGAAGCCCGTTACAGCACGAACGCTTCGGAAACCGCCGAAGGTGCAAAGGCGAAAAAAGCCGCTGCTCCTGCTCTCGCTAAAAAGAAGGCGCCTGCGGCCAAGACTACGGCCAAGCCGACAAAAAGCTCTTCCCCGAAACAGCCGGTGGCCAAACCTGCCGAAGTCAAGGCGGACGAAAAGGCTGCGGACGCAGGGGCGAAGGAGACTCCCGCTAAGACGACCGAAGGCGAAGGCATTTCCGTGGGCGACCACATTCTGTTACCGCCGCCTCCCGCAGCTACTCCTTAGTGACGCCTGCTACAGTTCAGGCTATTGCGCGATTTCGTTGTGTTCAAGGATGAATTGACGCACGACAGGTTGAATGGCGTTGCGCCATTTGCGTCCGTTGAATACACCAAAATGGCCTACGCCGATTTGCAGATAGGATCGCTTTTTATCCGTGGCGAGGTTGCGGCAAAAATCCAGAGCCGCGCGGGTCTGCCCAGGGGGCGAGATGTCGTCCATTTCGCCTTCGACGGCCAACAGGGCCGTTTCTTCGATGGCGTCCAGATCGACGCACCGGTCTTTCCACCGGAAAGTTCCCCGGCATAAGTCATAATTTTGGAAAACGCGTTCGACGGTTTGGAGATAGTATTCGGCCGTAACATCCATGACCGCAAGATATTCATCATAGAAACGGCGCGTGTTGTTGGCTGCGTCGTCGTCGCCCCGCACCATGTGCTGGAACATTTTAAGCTGTTCGTTGAAGTGTCTGTCCATGTGCATGGACATAAAGCCCGAAAGCTGGAGAAAACCCGGATACACCAGACGGAAGGCTCCCGGATAATAGAAGGGAACCGCCTGAATGACCGTGTTCCGGAACCAGTCGAGCGAATGCGTGGCGGCGACCTCGGTAAGGGGGGAGCGCGCCGCGCGCGCGTCGATGGGGCCTCCCAACAAAATCAGCGAGCGCGGCTGGGCGCGGTCGCGGGATTCGGCAAGTAGCGCCGTGGCGCAAAGCGCGGGCACCGAAGGCTGACAAACGGCCATGACGTGCACGTCGGGGCCAAGAAGTTTTATGAATTCGAGGATATAGTCGATGTTGTCTTCAAGGTCAAAGTCCCCTTGCATCAAGGGGACCATTTTCGCGTCGGCCCAATCGGTGATGTAGACATCGTGCTCAGGCAACATGGCCTCGACGGTGCCGCGCAGCAAAGTCGCGAAGTTGCCCGCCAAAGGGGCGATGATGAGCACGCGCGGATCGCGGGCCAACTGCGCCGATATGTCCGGATCTTTGGAAATCCTTTTAAAATGAAGGAGTCGGCAAAACGGTTTTGTTACAACACATTCCTGCTCGATTACTAAAGGCTGACCTCGCAATTTGATGGTCGTCAGATTAAAGGAGGGTTTTGCGTAATAACGCGTGGATCTCTCGAAAATTTCGGCACTGGCCGAAATTGCGCGCCCGAAAGGCGTATGCGACGGCGGAAAAAGAGGACTTTGAAAGGCGCAATGCGCCGCTTCCGCAGCAAGCCGCCAAGGGGCCATGGCCGCGCTTTGCATATCATGGACATGATAAAGGAACATCGGAGGCAACCAAGAGAAGAGATGCCGCAGGTTCAGCCCAGAGCACTCATCTTTTTACTCTAGTTTTATACACGTAAATTTTAGCTTAACGCGGCGCGGGCTTTAATTCGCCGAAGGAAGGCCTGTTACCGCTTTTCATCATAAGAAATAATAGAAAAAGAAGAATCCAAAGGAGTTTTTTCTCTCTTTTGTGGCGTTCACGTTCGCTTTGTCGTTTGAGTTCCTGTTGATGCGCTTTTTCAGCTTCGTATCGGCGTTTTGAGATGGCCGTGTTTCTTAAAAGCTTTTTCTTGCGCAGAAAGCTGTGTTTTTGCTCGATGCTTTCGATTTTGTGGATGAGGCCTTCTTCCTCTCTACGGAAGGCAAAAAGCTGATCCATGAATTTCCGAATTTTATGCCGCAAAGCAGGCCTCGTCTTAACCTTGAGGCTTGTGTCGCGGATTTGCCTTTTCAGTTGGAGCGAAGCGCCATTTACATGGTCCCGCTCACGGGTGAGCCGCGAAAGGCTAAGGCGCCAATTTGATGTCTGTTTAAATGCCATAAAATACCTGCGCTCAAAATATAATGGTTCCTTTGTAGTAGAAATAAGTAAAACGCAGGTTAATCCCGCGATAAAAGCTGCGTTTTTCGACAACTTCTTACCGGAAATTAAGCATGAAAGGCGCGCGCCGAGCGCTTATTACTTTCAAGAGGTCAGCCGTGCATCAGGGCATGGCGGCGATGAGTCCTCTTACGGGCTGTGATGGGGAGCCCGTCACGCGATCAATCAAGATGGCGCGAGGCGTGGTTCCCGCCCCGTACATCTGATGGTTCCATGCATGACGTGGGTGAATGACCGAACCTTCGAGCGACGCGCCGACGTAAAGGCCCTGCGAGCGCGCGAAAGCGTACATGTCGGATTTTAGGCCAATGCCTGTCGCCGCATTTACGCCTTTGCCCAACTCGCCGATGGCCACTCCTGCGTCGCCGCCAAGCGTGACTTGACGGTCAAGAACGGCATTAAGTCCTTTTTCCGTCATGATGAGTATAATGAGCTCTGAGCTTTCTCCGCCGAATTGAAGGCCGAAGCTGAGTCCACCGAGCGTGTAGAAAGCCGGGGGACTCCATTGCCCCTGTTGGTCGCGCACAAGCATAACCGCGTTTCCGCCGCGTCCGCCAATAAAGAATGCAGCGCGCAAAACGTTGGGCACGATCATGATAGCCTTGGCGCGCGACGCCAGATCGACAAGGCCGGGATATTGGTTGTCGCTCATCATGCTTTGGAACGTGATTCTCGAACGCTCGACGAGCTGCTCGGGCTCGCTGTGCAATTCGCTTCCACTGCGGCAGCCAGTTAAAGCGAAAAGGGCCAACAGAACGAGGGTGACGGGGTGACGGAAATGCCGGTACATCTTGTACTCCTATGTCAACCTTTGGGATTCTGCAAAAAATGATGTCAATTATGGGGCTACTCTTGCTTGCCATGTTCCAGGCAGTCTGTAAAGCCAGCGCGAAAAACAGAGGAAGGGTGGGGGGAACGCTTAATGGCTATGCTTAAGAACAAGGCTTTCGAGGGCGCGACGCAGGCGACGGCGAAAATCTTTCTTTCGTCCAAGAAGCAGGTCGATCTCAAGCATCATGGAGAGGTCGTCGACGGACACGGGCGGCAAGTTCGGGGTGAGGCGTATTGCAAGAGGATTTTTTGCGGCGGAGCTTTTGTGACGCGTGCCGCCGGTCTTGGGCTTTGTCATCTTTATGCGCGTTTTGCCGATTGAGCGCGCGGCACAGGAAGATGGATGCGTTATCGTTGTCATGCGGCGTCCCCTAACAATGCGCGCAGTCTAATATGGGAAAGAACCCATATCAAGAGGAAAAAAGAGGAATATACTTCTTTGGGGGGCGAGCCTGAGAAAATGAACAAGGTTTTTTCTGGCTTTTTCGCGTTGGCGGGTTGCGCCGGATTTATAAAAATCGCGCGTCAGCGAAGCTTTTTCTGGAGATACGTGCGAGCCTTGCCGTAATCTGTGTACGTCATTTCATTCATATTGCTGCGCGCAAGCCATTCAAGCATTTCCGTGCGCAGGTCGTCCTCGCTATACGCGTTCATCTGTCCTGCATAGAAGATGAGTGCGTCCAGTTCGACGCGTTCATAGCGGTTAAGCGGACGGCGCGCTTCATGAATCATGTGGGACACGCCCATGCTGCCGAATGCGGCAAGCAAAGCCGCGACGCATGCGGCTTTAAGAGATGATGTGAGGCCGTTTCCGTCTGATTGTTTTGTTTGTGAAAAAGAAAAATCCGAGCGCAGCATTTCGCGGGCCAGATTGACAATTTTTTCGCCGCGGTCATCCATGTTTATGTCCGTATATATCTTTCGTTATTTGAAAATAGAGGTAGAGCGCGTGTTTAATTTTTTCTCGAAAATCACGGAACGCCCGAACTACCTAAAATTGGTCATATCACGCGCGCGTTGTGCGGAGCAAGCGTAAAATGGGAAATTAACCATATCACTTTTCTTTTTTTTATGCGCGCAACGCTTCGTAGGAGAGGAGGTCAAGGATGTGAGGGGTTATGGACTTTTTTGCGCGAAGCGAATCCTTGGGCGAGGCGGCCTGAATCCGCGTGTAGAGCGTCGTTGCCATGGCGGCAAACGCGCGCGGCTCCAGCCTATGGCCGCGTTCTTCGGCGATTTCTTGAAGACGCGTGATGATCTCGACAAGAAGCTCAAGGTCGTCGTCTTTACCCGAAGTTGCGAGGCCGCTTTTTGTGGAGTAATTTCTTGCATTCATGGCTTTTTGGGCTGATTGTTCCGTCCCTCCCATAAGTTGTGAAGGCGGGACGTCAAGGGCGTCTGCAAGCGCGAGAACCGTATCGTAACGCGGGAACCGTGTGCGCCCCTCAAGCATATCGCGCACGGCGGTTGCGTTCAGGCCGGCCTTGAGCGACAAGCTGCGCGGGTTCAAGCCGCGATCATTCATAAGGCCGCGCAAATTGGCAACCCAGAGCGCCGTTCCGGTTGTGGTTTTTTTCATGCATTATTTTTAATCGGATGTCCGCCGGACTGTCAACCCTGGTGTGGTGTTTATCCCAAATCAGGGCGCGGTTTGCGCGGCCTGCCTACCGCTTTTGGGGATGCTGTCCAATAACCCTATTTGCCGGAACTTTTTTTCCGCGATTTTGGCCGTGCCCCATCCGACCAGTATTCCGAAAAGCACATCCGCCACGAAATGCGCGTTAACCACGATCCGGCTGAGCGCTATGGTTCCCGCCGACGCGTACCAGATATAGCGTAAACGAGGACACAGAATGGCCAGCGCTGCGGCTGCCGCGAAAACGGTCGTCGAGTGGCCTGACGGCATGGAGTTCCAGTCCGAATGGATCGTCAACGGCGAAAACCCGTATATGCCGTCCTGAAAGAGAAGCTTCGGGCGCGCGCGGCCCAAGATCGGCTTTATGATGTTTGTGATTATCCCCGCGCATCCTGTGCAGACGAAAAAGAATAAAAGGTTTTGTCCAAGCGTCATAACGCGGTTGCGAAGGCGGTTTCCGGGTTTAAGGGAGTAATATACGACCACGCATGCTATAACGCCTAAACCCGAAGGCCACTGATACCATTTGCCGAGACCCAGAACCGTTATGGCGCGGAACGCGTTTGTAACGACGGGATGACTGTCGTCCGCGCTTTTCATGATCTGGGCAATGGATTCGTCGACGTTAAGGAGCAGGACAATTTCGATGAAGATGAACAAAGCCAGATAGGCGAGAAGCCTGTTGCGCGAAACTAATTTCATGGGGTCACATCCTTGCCGACAGGCGATACAAGCCGATATCCACGCGTTTTCCGGAACCGATATTAAAGCCGCGAAAGCGCGTAAGCTCTTCCGAAGTTATATCATCTTCCTGAAGGGCCTTCATGAAATTAGCTTCATGGAAGGTGTCTATGATAGCCAGCGCGCAGGGATTGCTTTTTGTCCAACGGGCGATGAGGTCAGCGTCATCGTTCACCTTAGTCCCCGTGCCGGCCAGAAAAATGAGGCTTGGTTCGTT
>CAZYPX010000109.1:0-6118 GCA_964649675.1 uncultured Rhodospirillaceae bacterium
CGCCGGATTCGACAATGGCCGTCAGCTGGCCGTCGTTGTTCACGATCAGGCGTCCATACGCCGATGGATTTTCGGGCGCGAAGCCCGCCACGACGATCGACGCGCCTGTTGCGGCGCGGTGCTGACGCATAGCCTGCAAGGACGAAGGCCGGATGAGCGGCGTATCGCCGAACAGAACAAGAATATCGCCGTTGAAATCCTTTAGAGACTCGCGCGCCGCCTTGACAGCGTCGCCCGTACCCAGCGGCGTCTCCTGAACGACGCACGCGACAGGAGAAACCTCGCGCGCGACAAGGTCGTTTTCAGGACTGACGACGACAAGCGTTTTTTCGGGAAGCACGGCCGCGCAGGATTTGATAACGTGCGCCACCATGGGCAATCCGGCCACATGGTGCAACACTTTGGGGAGTTCCGAGCGCATGCGAACGCCTTTGCCGGCAGCAAGGATGACGCACGCGAGGGGCTTGTTGAGTGTCGATTCGTTCATGAGGTTCTTTTGCCATAAGAAATGCTGTATGTCATCATGCCTCTGAAAAACGAGAAATGAAAGAAATGATAAAATTACAAGGGCTTATCTTTGATCTTGAAGGCACGCTCGTGGACGGGGCGGTGGACGCGCGCCACGCGCTGAACGTTTTGCTCGCCGAGCATGGCCGCGAGCCCCTGTCTCTCGAGCATGTCAAAAGGATCATAACCAACGGGTTTATGCACATGATCCAAAGGGCCTTTGAGCAGTCGGGCGGTTTGGCGGGCGACGACGTGTTTCCCTTGACCCAGAAATTTATTCATATTTACCGGGACCTTAAAGCCGATCCGGCCCAAATATACCCTTCGGTCGCGCCCATGCTGGACACATATTTCAAGGCGGGCGTAAAGCTCGGAATCTGCACGAACATGGCGGAAGGCCCCGCGCTCAAAGCGTTGCGCGAACTGGGGCTCGACCCGTATTTCGAATTCGTTGCGGGTGGCGACACCTTTCCGGTGCATAAGCCAAACCCCGAACACCTTAAAGGCGTGATAACGGCGCTCGACGTGCCTTATGAGGCGTGCGTCTTTGTCGGCGACGGCATAAACGACGTGCGCGCCGCGCGCGGGGCGAACGTTCCGTGCATCGTGGTTACGCATAGCCAATCCGTCGACCCCGAAACAAGCCAACGCGCGGACGCTATCATTGCAAGCTTCGATGCGCTTCATGAAACGTTGGAACGCCTGGGATTTGACCTTGCCTGACGCTTTGTTGGCGTTTCTTTTTATCTCAACGCGTGTTCATGAAAAGTCGATCGCTTCCGCGTCCCTCAGGATAGCGTCGGCCGTGGCGGTATAACGACCTTCGGCTTCGTGCATGACAAGAGGTCCGAGAATGGTACGTACAGGCGCAGCGCCTTTCACAGCGCGGACAAGAACGCGTTTTGCAGGCATATCGGGCCGCGTCACGACGGGCTTGACGATAAAACCGCCGATAGAAGGCTCCATAACGCCTATGACGGCGTCGAGTCTGTCCATGCGATGGATCAGGGTCAGGACTCCTCCGGTCTTTAAAGCTTTTGACGCGCTTACGGCCCAGCGCCGCAAATCGCCATCGGTCTCGCTGTTCGCAAGTCTCTTGCCGCGCAAAGGCGAAGATGTGTGACGCGCTGCATCATGGTAAGGCGGGTTCATCATGACATGATCGAAAGCTTCATGGAGATCATGCGGTAAATCGTCGGCATAGCAATTTATGACTTTTAGCTTAGCCTTTAATGCGTTGCGTTCAATGTTAGACAGGCACAACTTCGCTAATTCAGGCTGAAGTTCGATGCCGGTAACGGCAATTTCAGACACGCGGCATGCCAAGGCCAGCATCGCTCCCCCTACTCCGCAGCCTAGTTCAAGAACTGTGTCGTGTACTTTCGCCGGAACCGCCGCCGCCAGCAGCAGCGTATCGATAGCCACGCGATAGCCTTTTTTAGGCTGTTCGATCGTAATGCGATGATTGAGCAGGCCGTCGATCGTGGTTGTCATAGCGTACCGAAAAATCCGACTTTTAAAAAAGAAGCGCGAAAGAAACGATGTTATAGAGGGAAAAAACGTTTCGCGCAAAAGGCTGTATCAGGAAAAGCCTAACAGCCGGAACGGCTATGTTTTTTTGTTTTGCGCTCCCAACCACCTTTAAAATAAGGGGTGCGGACATCCGCAAGAACAGGTAATAACGATGATCATGGCTGCGATCATACCACTTCGATCTTATCGTGACGGACACCGCGCGCCGGACGCGGACGGCGCGCTCAAGCGGCTGGCGGATATGCTCGCCGACGATCTTGAAGCCGTCAACCAGCTCATCCTCCAAAAGGCGCAAAGCCATGTTCCGCTTATTCCTGAGCTGGCAGGCCATATCATCAACGCCGGCGGCAAGCGCCTGCGCCCCCTGCTCACGCTCGCGTGCGCCCGACTCTGCGGTTACGAGGGGCAACGGCACCGGAGGCTCGCCGCGTGCATCGAGTTTATTCACACGGCCACGCTTCTTCATGACGACGTGGTCGATGCCAGCCTTCTGCGGCGGGGCCTGCCGACGGCGAACGCCAAGTTCGGCAATCAAGCCAGCGTTCTTGTCGGCGATTTCCTTCTTGGCCGCGCCTTCCAGCTTATGGTGGACGACGGCTCGCTCGACGTCTTCCGCATTCTCTCCAACGCGGCCGCCGTGATCGCCGAAGGCGAGGTTCTGCAGATAACGACGACAAGCAATACGGCGACAAGCGAGCAGGCCTATCTTGATGTCGTGCGCGCCAAGACGGGAGAGCTGTTCGCCGCAGCTTGCCGCGTCGGAGCCATCGTCGCGGGACGCCCCTCCGTCGAGGAAGAGGCGTTGCGCGCCTTCGGCCTTAATCTCGGCATCGCCTACCAGATCGCCGACGACGTGTTGGATTACGCGGCCAGACAACAGACTCTCGGCAAAACCGTCGGCGACGATTTCCGCGAAGGCAAAATCACCCTGCCCGTCATCCTTGCCGTCAATCGCGGCAGCGAAGATGAGCGTGGTTTCTGGAAACGCGTTCTGGACGAGAGAGCTAAAGACGAAGACGATTTCGCCAAAGCCTGCGCGATCCTTCAAAAACGCGAAGCCTTGCGCGACGCGCTGGAGCGTTCGCGGCATTACGCGGCCATCGCGCGCGACGCTTTGGGCGTTTTCCACGAGAGCGCCGTTAAGGCCGCTTTGCTCGATATCGTTGATTTTTCAATAAAAAGAGGGTTTTAGCGCAAAAAAAGCATACGTTGCGCGGCGATGCCCGAAAAGCTATAAATCCGTTTCTTCACGGCTTCGGAGAGTAGCTCAGCCTGGTAGAGCACTGCCTTCGGGAGGCAGGGGCCGGAGGTTCAAATCCTCTCTCTCCGACCAATCTTTTCAAGGCGTTGATTGTTTACCGAGTCCGGAAAAATATTTCAGTTGTAATAGACCGTTTACCTTAGGATCAAAGCTCTGACCTATCAAGAGAACCATGAGCGTAAAACACGATAAAATCCGCCAGGCCGTGCGCCAGCAATACGGCGCTGTCGCGCAATCTTCCGGTTGCGGCTGCGGAACGTCCTGTTGTGGCGGGCCAGCTCCCAACAACGGTGAAATGGCGCAGGTATTGGGCTATTCCTCTGAAGATGTCAGCACGATCCCTGAAGGATCAAATATGGGGCTGGGCTGCGGAAATCCGCAAACCATAGCAAATCTCAAACTGGGCGAGACAGTCCTCGACCTCGGGTGCGGCGGTGGCTTCGACTGTTTTCTTGCATCTAAACAGGTGGGCAACGTCGGGCGCGTTATTGGCGTGGACATGACGCCGGAAATGGTTTCAAAAGCACGAAAAAATGCCGAAAAAGGCGGCTACGGGAATGTTGAATTCCGGCTCGGCGAGATCGAAAATCTTCCCGTAGCGGACAATTCCGTTAATGTCATCATATCAAACTGCGTCATCAACCTGTCGCCAAACAAGCCTCGTGTTTTCGCGGAAGCGTTTCGTGTCCTGAAACCGGGCGGAAGGCTGGCCATATCTGACGTTGTCGCCATTGCAGAGTTGCCAGAGGAAATCCGGCAGGACATGGCTTTACACACCGGCTGCATGGCAGGTGCAT
The DNA here is from genome assembly GCA_964649675.1 of uncultured Rhodospirillaceae bacterium. Taxonomy (GTDB): domain Bacteria; phylum Pseudomonadota; class Alphaproteobacteria; order UBA9219; family UBA9219; genus CAZVCG01. The sequence continues at coordinate 4,099 of CAZYPX010000109.1, forward strand.
CAACGATCACAGAAATCGAGAACATGTTGGGTTCGGCAGGGTTCACAGAAATCCGTGTTGTTCCGAAAGAGGAAAGCAAGTCTTTTATGAAAGCTTGGGCGCCCGGCACGCCGATAACGGATTATGTGGTCTCGGCAACTCTAGAGGCTAATAAAGTTCAAGGCGCTCCATAAGGAAAGAACTTATGTGTCAGTGGCCGTGAAATATGGCCTAAACCTATCAATCTTTGATGTGAGGGACACGTTTGTGTTGGCAAAACCGATACGCCCGTTAACTGTTTTTCCATTGATTTATTTGGTTTTTAACATAATCTTCTTGTTCTCAGTTAAGCCTTCAACAGGGAGCCATGCGCTTCGCATTTTGGCTTAAACGCAACGAAAGCCATGTCCGACAAAAAATTCGACCTTCTTGATCGCGAGACGCTTTTTCAGGGCTATTTCAGGCTCGACCGCTTTCGTGTGCGCACCGAATCCTATGCCGGCGGATGGAGCGGTCCCTTCTCGCGCGAAGTCCTTGATCGCGGCAACAAGGTCGTCGGCATTCTTTTGTTTGACCCTCAGCACGACAAAATCGTGATGGTGGAGCAATTCCGCGCCGCCCTTATGGCGAAAAAGGACGATCCTTTTCTCATGGAGCTTGTGGCCGGTGTCGTCGATCCCGGCGAAACGCCCGAAGCCGCCGCGCGCCGCGAGGCTTTGGAAGAAGCCGGTTGCCATGTGTCTGACATGCAAAAGCTTTTCACATACTACACAAGCCCGGGGTGCATGTCCGAGCAGTTGACCCTTTTTGTCGGCCGCTGCACCGCCCCTATGGACAAAAGCGTATTCGGGGTTCGCGAAGAAAACGAAGACATCCTCGTTCATGTGCTCGATGCGGCGGTGGCCATAAGCTATCTTTACTCCGGAAAGCTGCGCGACGCTTCGTCGATCATCGCCATGCAGTGGTTCGCCCTGCAACATACAAGCCTGCGCAGCCGCTGGCTTGTCAGCGAAGCCAGCACGCCGATTATTTAATGCGTCTTTTTTTCATATGTCGGCCGATATGGCGAACTTGGCGGCATAAAGGGCTTTCGGGCAGATGAACATCTCGGACGTCATGGGACACGCTTGGTTTTGGCAAACGTATCCCTGCTGTCGGTAAGCCCACCACGTTAAACACAGCCGGATCCGAACATGGAAAAACCGCCAAAATAGCTGTTTTCTGGGGTTTTATGGTGCCGTTGGAGGGATTTGAACCCCCGACCTTGGCTTTACGAAAGCCCTGCTCTACCACTGAGCTACAACGGCAATTGAGGTTATCCTGCTGATATATAATCTATTTATGTCTTTCTCTGTCTTATCTCGTCACCCTAAATCTAGCCCTGTTTGTCACTTCATTGTCACCCTATTGTCACTCTAGCGTCGCCGTGAGGGCAACCTACCCGACCTTTTAAGGCTTGGCAACTTATAACCTAGGAGTTACCCCCTAGATACACCAATAGCCCTGAAGAGGGACAAGTGGCGTCTCTCCTACACCAATTTTCATTTTTCCAAAAGAGCTTAATTTTGGTTCACTTACATCAAAAATTTAAGCGTAAAGCCTTGGATACTGCGGGAAATGAAGAATTCGCCCTGTCGGCGACAAAAAAATAACGATACGCGAGGATGCCACCTTTGCGCTCAGGCGCGAAGTAAAAGCAAAACGCGCTTCAGCTTCTCAAGGCCAGAGGGTTAAGCCAACACTGGACAATGCAGACGACGAACAACTTTTCCGCCGTTTACGCGCCCTGCGCCTTGAACTTGCCAAAGCCCCAAATGTGCCGCCTTATGGTCATTTTCGATACGACACTGATTGCTTTGGCAAAGGCACGGCCCAAGACGTTGCAGGCAATGGGCGGTATCTCAGTGATTGGGGCGGCGAAGATGAAGCGATATGGAGGTATATTTTTGATTACAATCATTGGTTCAAAATAGTTCTTGATTGCTGTTGACGTTCTCCCCGAAAACTGAGGCAGAAGGAATTAGAGTCTGTTAACCTTTAA
>CAZYPX010000110.1:0-6064 GCA_964649675.1 uncultured Rhodospirillaceae bacterium
AGCGGATATGGCCTTGTAATGGTTGCGGCGCGGGCTGGCCGTGTCCGCGCGCGGATCTTTACGGCTCACGGAACTCGCCGCGCCTTATTTGGCGACGGAGCAGGCCGCTCAAGAGGCGCGGCTCGGTATTTGGTCCGTAACTCTCCCCACGGCCGTGACTCAATCGGCCGTGGCCGAAGCCGCCGCGCGAGCCAGTGCCGCGAAAACAGAGGTGCCCGAAAACGCAGTCGAAGCGAACGACAAACAGCCGGAGCAGAACAAAGAAGAAACGCCCCCCGTGACAGCCGAAAGCATACAAACCAAAGCGGAGCCGGCCGCCGTTTCTCCCGTTCTTGAAAACGCCTTTCCCCATGCCTTGTTGTACGGAGATTCCCAAAGACCGCAGGCGGTTGTGGCGTCCATGGGCTTTTTTGAGCGCTATCAGCTGCTTGTGACAGGGCTTCTCATGATGTTGACGGTTGTGGGCATAGTTGCGGTTGTTTTGTTTCAAAGGTGGGCCGACAAGCGCGAGGAGGTGCGGTCGGTTGCCGCCGCTTTGCGGGGGGAGTTGATGGCCGCGCGGGCGGTCTGCCTGGCGCGGCTTGCGGCGGCCGAGGGCGAGAAGGGAGCAAAGGGGCTTAGCTGGCCCCGCATCAGAATCCTTGTTTTTCAGGCTTATGTCGGGCGGCTGGGTCTTTTGGGGGCTGTTTTATCCCGTCAAATCGCGTCGATCTACGGACAGGCAAGCGATTACTTCGCCTATTACGCGACATCCGATAAGAAAAAAGAAACGAAGAGCGGAAACGCCCCAATCCGCGAAGCCCTCCAAACGCTTGTCGGCCATATAGAAGAGGTGCTCCCAAAGCTTGCCCATATTGAACAAGGAACGCAAAGACAGTACCGGCTGGCCCTCGCGCAGCCGGAGTCTTCGATCGCCGCTCTGCTCCCGCCGACGCCTGCCCTTGAAGGGCCAGCCCCCATGCCTACCGAATTTTCAGACCATGAGGATATCGAAATTGAGGAAACGCCGAAGGCCTTTGTAAAAGAGCGCAAAAGCGATGAAACGCGTTCCGCAAAGGAAAACGAGCCGAGACCCTTGAAAAAAAAGCCAGTGGCTCAAGAGCCAAAGAAAAGGGATGAATCCGTGAAGACGGCTGAAAAAACAGCGCCGCTATGGGATGCCATCAAGAAAGTTGCCACGGAACGTTTGGAAAAAGTCTCAATGCCGTTGCAGGCGTCTCCCGTTTTTTCCCGGTCTATAAAGCCCGCTACCATGGAAGACCATATTCCTGACTATACCGCCTTGAGCGAAGAGGAGGAAATGGAGGCTCTGGCGTATGGTGGAGATCTGGACGATATAGACCTTTATTTCCCCGACAAAGGCGACAGGACCACAAAGACAGGCTAACCCTTTGTCTGATGCTGAATTTTGTTATGCGAAACGCATACAATCGAGAGGAATTCTCGAAAAAGCAGAAAAATGGTGCGTCGAGAAGACTCGAACTTCAACGACATCTTATTGATAATTATATCAATATCTTAGTTTGAAACGTGTGGGCACCCCCAATAATACCCCCGAACGAAAAAACAAGCCCCTCCTATTTCCAGCGATTGAGGCCCAAAATAAAAGCCGATCAAACGGCCTTCATTGGGAGAACTTGCCATGAAATATATCCGCCTCTTGTTGTTAGTCCTGCCTTTGTCTGCCTGCGGCATGTCCTCCGGCACCTCCGTCGATAACAATAAGCTCGCGTCTTACAAGGTCGGCGAGACGCCTTGTCGGCAAATCACAGCCGATCAAGGAAGCCCTGACAGCAAAGTGAGCAAAAGCGATGGAACAATCATCCTAAGCTATGCCCGAACCCATGTTGCCGCGCGCCCTGAATCTTACATTCCGATCATAGGCGGATTTGTTGGAGGGGCAGATAGCCAAATCAACAAGGTCGAGTTTACGTGCAATGCGCTGGGCACTCTTCAAGACATCAACACGACCGAGGCCACGGGCCACTACAGCAATTTCTGACCTCTTTTACGGAGCATCAAACATGACCAATTCGCAGCTTTGCTTTCTTATCGCCAATATCTGGTTCGCGGCTCCTTCCATCGGGCCACATAGCCTTTGGAACGCCCTTATGGGCATCGTCTTTATCGTTCTGACCCTGATGACACGGGAAAAGAAGAAAAAAGCCGATGAATGACCCACTTTTCGGTATTGATCGAAAGTCAGTCGCTTTTGCCAAAAAACACGCCGCAGAAACCATCGGGAAAACACGCCTTGCCGACGGAACCCTGATTAACGATCCCGATAGCGAATGGCGTATTGATGACGCGGCGCGCAAAAAGATACGGGATGCCCTTGTGTCCATGTGTGAGGGGGAAATTTATTATAGGCGGGTCGCGGGGATTATTGCTCAAGCGACGGGCTTTCCACAAAAGAAGGCAGAGCTTTTGTGCCACCACGAAACCATGACGATTAACGCTGCCTCATCCCTTGAAAGCCCCTACGAAGCGCAACGAGCCGGAGTAACGGTCAAAAAGGCATGGAGCGCCGCAACAGACTCTTGCCCCGCATGCCAAGCCAACGCTGCCGCTGCTGCCTTTCTGCTGAAATTGAGCACGAAGAATAACCTTCCACGTCAAGTATGGTTAAACGCTTTTCGTTAACCGCCCGTTTTGAATGAGGAAAAGAATTAACAAAATCCATTTATTAACAAATCGTAAACGTAAGTCTTTGAAACTAAAAGCAAAATTGTTTCGACGCCGGATTTTTGATATGATCCGTCAACGATTAGGCGGTTTCGCGCCGCCAAATGAAAGAATTAAGCGCCACGAAATTATTTTACGAGCCCGGAGGGGGGAGCTATGTTGAAAGCACTTATTCAGAAGATTTTGGGGTTTTTCTCCGTGGCGCAGACCGAACGAGAAATTGAGATTGTCAAAGGTGGCGCATGTGAAGGCGGGGTCGTTTACCGCATCCACGGGCGAGAAGTTTATGCGCCCGACAGTAAAAGAATAGAAGATGGTGTCACGATCTATGTCCACGATTTAAGAAAAGCGTATTATTGCAAGTTTTCTTATGATCCCAATGACCGTTCTGGGGGGCATTTACAGCCGCATAAGAAGATTGAACGTATTTCCAGCCCTATATCAGAAGAAGACCACGACGTTCTTGTGAGAATGCATGAACACTTTCTCAAAAAGGACGAAGAAGCCGCGAAACAAGGCAATCCGGTTTCGTTTAAGCGTGAGCTTATTCGCCTATATCCCCCCCGACCAACAGGAAATGCGGGATCACACCCGCAAGTAAAATCTGACGTGCAACCTCGCTAAGGGGAGTGCGCGCCATGATTATGTTCGAGGGAAAAACAACCCCCAAGGAAATCTTTGACCTTATTCTCAAGGAAATCGTCAAGCACGGTGGCCTTGAAAAAGCGTTCCCGCATAAAAAGCGCATTCAGCTATATACGGGGCCAAACAAAGATTATCTCGAAGATGATGCGGGATACAGGCCGACTATCGGCCCGCAAATTAAAAACTCGGATCGAGCAGAAAATCAAGCCAAAGAATGGGGTGCGACACGACTTGATGATACGCCGATAGGAAGATTCTTATTTGAAACAAATCATCTTTATGAATGGTTTGAAGAAGTTCACACAGACAAAACCACGGGCTTCTTCAACAGACAGCAATTTATCGAAGACACAAAAGCTATTACCTTCTTCGGTTCCGCTCTTTTTATCCGCACCGTGTCCGGCGACGTTCAAACCTGCGTTTGCGGTGGCGAACGTGATCGCGTCTTCTACGAAACTGAAATGCACGGCATGTGCGACCGGGGCCGTTTCCCGCTTGAGGCTGAAACGCTCGTTGCCGCGCTTCTGGCGAACGAAGATATTAAGTCGATCAACGGCGTTTCGATTAACAAATACCGCAAGATTTATGCGACTGGAAACTATGAAAAGGTCTATCGCGCCATTTGTCTGGCGGAATTGCGCCAACGCAAGCAAAAGGCCGTAGAGGAAAAAGACGCCGACATTTGCGCCGATTATCTGGATCGCAAAGAGCTTTACGAATACGATCAGGTTTATATGGGAACGGCAATTTCCACGCGTCCAGCTTTTCAAAAGGTCTTGCGCGACAAAACAATCCGTGAAGCCGAAAAGAAAGAAAAAATCGAAAAGTTCAAAGCCGCCTGTGCGGCTCCGGCAACGCCCAAGACTCCCGCGCCGAGGGGAAGGAAGCCATCCGGCCCCGCGCCAAGGTAAAATAACAGCTATCTCAAAAACCCGCCTGCGCGAGACAACCGCGCTTTGTATTTTTCAATCATTCCTTGATCCACTTCCGGCGACCGGAAATGAAGCTCGTCGTCTGTACCGCTGAACTTCCGCATGACGGAAACGTCAAGCCCCTGTTCTTCGCAAATATCCTCCAGCGCGGCATCAAGAGCCTGCGCTTCCATCGCGTATTCAAAGAAATCTTGAAAAGCTTTTTCGGATTTCTCCGCCTCCCCGTGCTTGCCGAAATAGATTCCTCCAGAGAAACGCCGACTTGCCATCGCTTCAAGAAACCAATACGTCGCTTCATAAGCCCTTCCCATGTCCCAAATACCATCGTACAGGCGCTCATATTCGTAATCGGAGCATCTGTAGTCTTTTAAGGGAACCGACCTTGATACGCGCCCGGCCTCTTCTTTGTCGCCATCCACCAGATGTTTGAAAACGAGAATCGCCCGTTCCCTGTTTGTGAGCGTGTCATAGAGGCGCGATATGCGATTAACGTCTTTCATGGCGTTTTTCCTTTCTTGTGCTTAAAAGTTGTTCCAGCGCCTCAAGCCGATCTTGCAATAGGCACGTTTCATAGGTCTTTCGGATAATGTCTAAGACGTATGCCATCCGCGTGCCGTCTTGCGTTTTGATAAACCCGCGCCGCATATCGCGATACAGAGCACACATCTCCCGCCTGACCGTGTGAACGTCGTACAGGTCAATCCGTACGGGGGTGGGGTTAACAATATTGGCCGGAGGATCAGGATGTTCTGTCCGATTTGCGTGGGGCTGTTCTTCGGGCGTCTCCGTTGAGTCAATCACAATAGCCTCCTTGTCGCCTGACTTGAGGAGGCACTGCTAACGCAGTGCTTCTTTTGCAGGATGCCTCGCACCGCTTCGCTTCGTGTGCTGGGACGCACGCTCGCGGTGCGTCGGCATAGACGTGATAGTGGGTATAATATACAGCTCCCCTAACCCCACTGGTTATATAGGCACTTCCAAAACGGAACGTATTCTCGCGATTAAACGCCTTTGACGAGTTCCAAAGCGGAACATATTTCTGTTTCTCGGTTCTAATTCGGAGCATATTGCTCCCCAACATGTTCCGCCTTGGTAGCGGCTTCTGTTTTTTTCTTTGTAGACCGCCAACGCAACCATTCATTCGTCGATGGATTCCCATTCAAGCCCTTGTTGGTGATTTCCCATTCTGCTGCCTTTCTTCCGTACCAAAACCCCTGTTTTATGAGTCTGATAAAGCCCTTTTCTTGAAGCTCAACGAATGCACGTTTTATCGTTGCATGCCCAATTCCTAGCTTTTTTGCAGCATCGGCATACGACAAGCAAAGGTTGCCGTTATTCTTTCCATTAAAACGGGAATATAGCTCGATCAGAACCTTTAACGCAGAACCAGACAGAGCGCGCCAAGCATCCGACTGAACCATGCTATAAGGAAGCTGCATGAACTGCTCTGCCCCGCTACGACCATCTTGACGTGTTCTTCGCCCCCTTCGCATGGCTCATTCTTTCGATCCCGACAGGGACGCAAGAAACTCGGCCACATGCGGCGCAAGAAACATCGTGCGTTTGCCGAACTTCGTCGCTTTGAGTCGTCCGGCCTTTATGGCGTCATACAAAGAGTTTCGACCCAACGGAACCAATTCGGTCATTTCTTTGACTGAATAGGCTGCTTTTGTGAGATTGAGGTTTTGAGGGTTCATGATGGCCACCATTTGGTTGTTTATGGTGGTCTTCTGTAGTCTCGCGCTCGCGGCTAGTCACAGGGGCATAACCCGCCGATTTTTTGCACGCCGCTTTTTGGGATA
>CAZYPX010000111.1:0-5992 GCA_964649675.1 uncultured Rhodospirillaceae bacterium
AGCGCGAGGCATGAGCTTGCAGCAGGTGGCTGAAGCCGTCGGCACGAACAAAAGCCAGATCGACAAGCTTGAACGCGGCGAACGTCGCCTGACCGTCGAATGGATGGTGCGGATCGGGCGGGCCTTGGACTGCGACCCCCGCGACCTTATGAATATGGAAAAATGGTCGGCCCCCGTCCGCTCTCAAACCCGGCCCTGCAAAACAGCGATCGCGGCGACGGTACCCGTCTTATCGGCGGCGCGCGGCGGCAAGGATCAGCAAATGTTTCTTTCGGACGGGCCTATCGACCAAGCGCCCCGCCCACATTACATGGCCGAAACCAAGGGCGCGTACGCTATCTATGTCGTCGGAAATTCGATGGCCCCCATGTACCGCCCCCGCCAATTGCTGTTCATCAACCCTTATAAGCCGCCTGTGGCAGGATCGGGCGTCGTCATTACGAAACGCAACGGCGCCGTCCTTATCAAGGAGTTCGTCAGGCAAAAAGCGGGCATGATCGTCGTGCGCGAATACAACCCCGCGAAACGCGATTTCCCAATCCCCACGGCGGAGATTGACACGGTGCACGCCGTTGCCGGAGCCCAAGAACCCGCTTAAGCTTCCCGCGTTTTTCAGGCGATTTCCTTGAATTTTAGCAAGATTTAGGCGTTTCGGCCGGAATCTGATCGACAAGATAACGTATGGCGTCGTCGTAACGCTCGGACGGCAGGCATGAAACGTTCGGAATATTGAAACGGTCCGCAAACCGACGTTCAACATTGAAGGTATGATGCTTGGTCATATGCGCGACATACGTGATCAACGCGGCGATGGAGGTCAACTCGTGCTCGTTCAGGGCGGGCTTGGCGTCAAAATCGTGGGCCATCCATTCGCGCACGGGATAGGTCTCGCGACCGTCTTGTGCCTTATGAACTTCGCCGTGCAGCGCGCCGCCCGAAAAAAGCGGATCGTTCACAGGATTTTTCTCTTTGGTTTGACGCGTGCGCTTGCGTTGAGGCGCGGATTTTGAAGTGCGTCGCGGAGCTTTCATATGAAAAATCCCTAAAAAATATAGATAGAAACAATAAAAACGGAAAATATTAAGCTAAAACGTTCATATAAAATAAGAAAATGTTAAAAGCGAGGGCCGACCCCTGTTGGCAGAGACCCTAAATAAGGGCTATAAGTCGACCCCTTTTCTATATACCTACCAAAAAGAGGGAAGTAAATACCTTTTTTTGGTTGCCCACAACTTTTTTACATGATATGCATTTTTAACCAATTAATGAAATGTTGTTAACGTGCGCACAGGTAAAAACGCACAAAAAATATCTTGAAAGTAATCAATTTCTTGAAAACAGTGGCGGAAAAACGTTAGGAGACTAGCGGACATGTTGAAACGTTTTTGCAGAGTGACTCTAAAATGGTGATTAGCGCCGCCCAATTACGCGCCGCAAGGGGCTTGCTGGACTGGACAAGGGCCGATTTGGCGCGAGCCTCGGGCCTGTCACCCGAAACGATCAAAAACATCGAGCACGGGATCTTCAAGCCAACGGAAGCAACGACGCAGGCGATTGTGAATACGTTTGAGATTAACAACGTGGCTTTTACGGATAACGATGGTGTAAAAAAAAGCGAGAGCTTGTTGAAAACGTTTAGTGGACCTTCGGGATACATAGGTTTTCTTGAAGACATTATGGAGACAATGAAAGACGGCGGAAAAACATGCCAGTTTAACTTTAGCGACTCTATAATCTCAACACATGGCGGCGCGCATCTCGACAAGTACAATGAAGCCATGCAGTCGATTCCAAATCTGGAATCACGCTGCTTGGTTCCTGAAGGAGACACCTTTTTTCCTGTCAAGCACTGCGCGTATAGGTGGTTAAAAAAAGCGAGTAATACTTCAATACCTTATTATCTGTACGGCAATAAAATCGCTATGCTCGCAAGTGCGCCAGAACAGGAAATGCAGTGGGTGGTTATTTGTTCGCCTTCACTGGCGGCAGCCCACCACAAGCAGTTTGACAAATTCTGGGGTGAATCGCTTCCAATAATAAATAAAAAAGCTCAACTTACTAGCTAGAGAACGCTATAAATGATTGCTATAAACAATTACGGCCAAGAAGAATATTTTCACCCCCCTGGTTTTACAGGACTGGACGGGGCAAAGTATAAGCTTGTGCGTTTTTCGGAAAACGAGTTGCATATAAACGCCGTAAAAGAGCATATGCGCCAACAGGCTAAAGCCCACGGTCTCGCATTTCCCGACGGAACTATAAAGCCATTAACGGAGACACTAGTTAACGGAAAATGCTCGGCCGTCATTTGCATACGAACGCCTAAAAAACAAGAAGAAAAAGAAAAAGCCGTAGCCCTGATGACGTATACACGGGACATCTCGAACCAAGGCGAAATCAACTTTTTGGAAGACATCGTTGTAAGCGAGGAATATCGCAATCAGAGAATAGGCACAAAATGCCTGAGCAGTTTCATAATTTATACTAAATGGGAAGGAAAAGACGGCTTTCGCCTTCATACAAAATCAGACAACACGTTTGGCATCCAGCTGTTCAATCGTTTTGGCAATACCGTTTTTAAGCCTCTCCCACCGATCATGGAGCTGCCGCGCGAATGTGTGACATGGCCCGAGAATGTAAAATCCTTTGGTTCAAAATTTGAGGGTCTTGACAGAAAGGAGTTCACCCAAACGCTTGACATTCTAATGACACAGATGAACTGGTCAAATACGGGATTGTTACATGACATCAGCGGTGGAAAAATCGAAGGCGCTGAAGGCCTTGTCTGTTATGATAAAGCCAATAACGTCACTGGCGTAGCGCTAACATGCACAGGCTTTAGCACCATTGACTGCACAACGAACACGCACATCAATACCATTGCATCAAATAATTTGAGCGAAGATATCCCGAGGCTCATCCAAGCTATTAAGTTTCGCCATAAACAAGCAGGGCGTATGGGAAGCGCCCTAATAGATTTCCGCGACAACTGTCATGCCGTTCAGAACCGTCTTCAAACTCTGGCCGAAAGATCAGGGGCGAAATCCATCCAGCGCGCAGGATCAGAGATGGTCGCCGGCGCTCTTGGCGGAGACGCATTCAAGAACAATGCCTATAATATTGCAGTCGCTTCGCTGGATTTAATAGAAAAAAACGTTTTTTCTGATGAGGCTGTTGTTCAGCGTTATGTTGACCCTTTGCCTATTCCTTCCGGAAAACGCTCATCATCCCACCTCCAGTTTCAGCACACGTAGGGCGGAGTCGGCGGTACGGGTGAATTCGAGGGCGGCGCCGTCGGCAATCGTGCCTTTAACCACCAGAGGAAAGCAAAAAGCCAAAGCCTCCTCGCTCGCGCAGGATTGAGCGCCAAGCGCCACGGTCACTGTGACAACCCGCGTAAACCTTTCTTTTTCCGCCTGTTTTTCGACGATCCTGAGTATGCTTTCGCAAAGCGAGAGTTCGTGCATGCCGGAAACTTTCCTCCTTGAGGACGGTTTCGTCCCCCCTTTTTTAAGAAAAAGAACGTTCCTTCACGGAAAAACGGGCTTTTATGCCGAAAGATTCCCGCTTTTCGGGGGAAAAAGGAATGTTCCGTATCGGAACGCGCGAAACGGGACGCCACCTTCCCCCTTGAACCTTCCCCCCACTAAACATCCTCAGGGAAAGCTTCTCATGGGATCGGCCCGCGATCAAGGCGTCATCCCACGCGAAGACGCTCATCGGCCAAGAACTCGCGCCGCACGTCGTGTTCGACCAGAGCCATAGCCGCGACGACCTCCGGCGACAGGGGCGCGCCGAACGCGAAATTCGCGCCCTCGATCCCGAACACGACCAGCCTTTGCGGAAGGCGGCCCAAAAGCCGCGCCAGTTCCACCGCTTCGGCCAGACTGAACAGGTGCGAGGAATAATTGAAAACGCCCGTGGGGATTTTTTCCCGCGCCGCGTCGATGCGGCGCACCGTTCCGGCGGGCGATCCGGATTTCATAGCGTCCACGACGACGGCCAGTTCCGCGCCTTCCCATATATCCATCAGCGAGCCGCCCTCGCCGAAATGCGGCAACACCTCCACGCCCGCCTTTTTCAACGCAGGGTCTTCCGCCAGCTTTTTCGCCATGACAGGGCCCGCGCCATCGTCGCCGCGGTCGGCATTGCCGACTCCGAGGAAGAGAAGTTTTGAGGACATACGAAAGACCCGCCTACAAAAACAAAAGGCTTGCTTGCATAAGCCTATGTTTTCTCTTCCTCTCCCGCAAGAGGAGAGGTTTATCGCTCTTTTTCTTTTTAAATCACTCCCTGACCATAGTCAGCTTCAAAAAGTGCGTCGCGCAGGAAATGCAGGGATCGTAGTTGCGGATGGTTTGCTCGCAACGCCATTTCAGGTCTTCGTCGGCCATATGGAGGTTCTTTTCGACCACGCCCAGTAAATCGCGTTCAATCTGCGGCTGGTTCTGGGCCGTAGGCGGCGAAATCGTGGCCCTTTTGATCAGGCCCTTCGAATCCAGCTCGTACCGGTGCACGCAGATGCCGCGCGGCGCCTCGGTGCAACCCACGCCTTCGCCCGCGCGAGGTTTGGCCTCCACGTACGCGACGTCCGGCTCCTCGTAGTTTTCGATCAGGCGCAACGCCTCTTCGCACGCGTACACCGTTTCGACCATGCGCACCAGAATGCTCTTGTACGGGTTGTTGACGACAGGCCCAAGCCCGACGTCCTTGGCCGTTTGCTTCGCGAGTTTCGTGAGCTGGGCGTAATTGTTGTTGTACCGAGCGATGGGTCCGACAAGGTACGGGCGACCGTCGCCCTTGATGCCGCCGTGGAGCGCGTTGGAGTGCTCCACGTGCTTTTCATAGAAATAGTCGTAAAAACGGTTGACGGGTATGTTGATCCCGCGATTGCTGACCAACGTGCCTTCCATGATGGCGTACATCTCGGGATGGTGAAGCGACACGCAGTGGTAATCGTATTCGTAATCCGGAAAATCGAAGGTGCCGAACAGCTTCGCGATGGCCACGGACGTTTCGATGCCCCATTTCAAGGAGTCGGCCAGCGCGCGCACGTCCTTTTTGGACGGAACCTTGTAAAAGCCGCCGACGCGCGTGTTGACGGGATGAATGGCGCGCCCGCCGCCGAGAACTTCGAGAATGTCGTTGCCGTACTTTTTGAGCTTGAGCGCGTTCTTGACCGCCTCGGGGTTTTTCGCGGCCAGTTGCAGCACGTCGTCCATATAAAGGAAGTCGGGCGCGTGCAGCATGGCGGCGTGCAGCACATGGCTTTCGATCCATTCGCCGCAGTACATCAGGCGGCGCAAATCGCGGATCGGCTGCGACACCGTGATGCCCAGAGCCTCCTCCATCGCAAGCTCAGCGCCCATCAGGTACGCCAACGGGCAGATGCCGCAAATGCGCGCCGTGATGTCGGGCGCGTCGGCGTAGTTCCGGCCCCGCAGGAACGCCTCGAAAAAGCGGGGAGATTCGAAGATACGGAACTTGATGTCCTTGACCTCGCCGTCCTTCACGCGGACGTAAAGAGCGCCCTCGCCCTCGACGCGGGAAAGCTCTTTCACCTCGATCGTGCGCGTGCCGACCTCAGGCTCCTCCTTGGAGCCGTTCGTCCTCGGGCTTGCCGTTTTTCGGGCGGCGGGTTTTTTCTCCATAGATGCCATGACCTTCCTCACATCATGAAAGCGAACGTTTACGAGTCGCAAGCCTCGCTGGCCTTACGGAACGGCTCGGCGCCGGCGTTGAACGAGCGGTAGAAATCGCGGATGTCCTTTTTGTCCATGCCGAGACGCGCCATCTGTTTGGTAAGACTCGCCGTGTTGGGCGACTCCATGGGGCCGAAACAGCCGTAGCATCCGCGGTTGTATGACGGGCACAGGTTCCCGCATCCCGCCTGCGTGACCGGCCCAAGGCACGGCGTACCCTTGGCCACCATGACGCACACGGTTCCCTTGCGCTTGCATTCGAAGCACTGGCTATAGCGCGGAACGTTCGG
>CAZYPX010000112.1:0-5863 GCA_964649675.1 uncultured Rhodospirillaceae bacterium
TGCTCGGCGGCATCGGCGGCATGATGCTTTTTGAAAGCGGTCGCGATTATTGGCGGAACGGAAGGGGACGGCCACGCGAAGGCAACATTGCCTCTAAGCCTAAGGCGGAACAGGATGAGATTAAGGTCCTTTGGGGCGGAAACGGCATCATGGGGATGGATTTTCCGGTGTCGCATCTGCGTATGAGCGTCTTATTGCCGATGGGCATAGGCTTTATCAGCGGCGTCATGGTTGCGATGTTGGGTATAGGAAGCTTCATGTTGATACCAGCCATGATCTATATCCTTCGCGTGCCGCCGGTTCTCGTGAACGGCACGTCTTTGTTCCAGATCATCTTTACCTCCGCTTTTTCGACGTTGTTGCAAGCCGTCCTGAACAAAAGCGTCGATGTTATGCTGGCCATGGTCGTGTTGACTGGAAGCGTAATAGGGGTTCCTCTTGGCGCCCGTCTTGCCATGCGGCTTAATCCCGTGACGGCGCGTTTGCTGATGTCTTTTGTGATCGTGTCGGTTGCAACAAAACTTTTGATCGACCTCATGCTTTTGCCCGATCAGCCGTTTACGCTTGAAGCGAGGATGATACGATGAAGCGTTTCCTGATCCTTGTTTTTATTGTGCTTTTCTCTGGTTCCGCTTTGGCGCAGGACATCTCGGCCGATCTTTCCGTACACGAGATCGAGGTTACGGTAGGCTTTTCCGGAAGCAACCTTCTGGTTTTCGGCGCCATCAAAAGGAAAGCGGATGTCGTCGTTGTCGTGAAGGGACCGCCTGTTTATGCTAAGCTGTGGGCGAAGAGGCTGCGCGGCGTTTTTTGGGTGAACGATCGCCCCCTTAATTACGAAAGCATCCCGGGCTTTTATGCAATCGCTTCGTCCAAGCCGTTAGCCGATATCGTGGACTCCAAAACGGCGGAAGAGTACGGCTTGACGCTAGCGGCCCTAAAACTGACGCCGGAAGAAAGCAGGGATTCCGTTCTTACCGACAACGAAGGACTTAAAAGCGTTCAACGCGAAAAGAGCCTTTATCAGGAAATACCGAATGGCGTGAAAATTTCAGCGGGAGGGCTTTTTCGGGCCGATTTCAGGCTGCCTGCCGCTTTGCCCGTGGGAGACTATAAAGCCCATATCTATCTTTTGCGCAATGGCAAGGTAATCGCTGAACAGGACGTGCCTCTTGGCGTCAGCCATGCGGGGATTGAGGCCACCATAAACCATCTCGCGCATGAACGCCCTTTCACCTATGCTTTTCTTGCGCTCGCGCTGTCGCTTGTTTGGGGCGGCGGCGGAGCCTATCTCTTCCGGAAGAGGGCTTGAGCATGATCCAGCCGTTGCGCACCTATCTTGTTATCGTCGACGAAAGCGCCGAGATGGTCGTGGCCCTTAAGTACGCCGCGTCGCGCGCGCGGCTGTCGGGCGGTCGCGTGGCCTTGCTGCGCGTAATCGAGCCTGACGCCATCCAGCCATGGGCTGGAGTCGATGCGACGTTGACCGAAGACGCCCTTGCGCGCGCGCGAACCGATCTTGCCGATCATGAAAAACTTGTCGAAACGCTGAGCGCGGCCAAGCCCGAGATTTATGTGCGTCAAGGGCCGCGCCGCGAGACGCTGATGAAGCTTCTTCAGGAAGAACCGCAAATTTCAGTCCTTGTTCTGGCGGCCCAGACGGGCGAGAAAGGCCCGGGGCCCCTGATCGGCCACCTTTTGAGCGCCAAGGGGCGTTGGGCCCTTAAAATTCCGGTTGTCATCGTGCCCGACACCTATGAGTTTCCGGCCGACAACCGCCCAATATAAAAGCATAGGGAGACACCAATTATGTTCATACAGACCGAAGACACCCCCAACCCTGCCACAATGAAGTTTTTGCCCAATCGCGCTGTACTCGGCGAGGCTGGAGGCGTCGAAATTACGGACGCTTCCTCGGCGGCCCGTTCTCCGTTGGGGCAGGCTCTTTTAGCCGTCGAAGGCGTAAAAAGCGTTTTTCTCGGCCGCGATTTCATCACCGTGACGCGCGACGAGGGAAAGGATTGGCCTGCGCTCAAGCCTTTGGTACTTGCGGCCATTATGGAACATTTCGAGGCCGATCGGCCGGTGATCGCCGAAAACGGGACGGAAACGTCCTGTGGCGGGGATGGGGATAATGAGACCGTTCGGCGCATCAAGACGCTTCTTGACGAGCACGTACGTCCTGCCGTGGCGCAGGACGGGGGGGATGTGGTTTTTCACAGCTTTGAAGACGGGGTCGTTTATCTGACCCTCCGTGGAGCGTGCGCGGGTTGCCCAAGCGCGACAGCCACGCTTAAGTTGGGCGTCGAGCGCATGCTTAAGCACTATATTCCGGAAGTTCAGGAAGTCCGTCAAAAGAGATAGACGCGTGCGTTAACCATACCAAAAGCAATTCACTTTGGAACGAATATCGCCTATTCACATTTACGTCGAAAGCCATCTATTGTCCGGTCATGCCTAAGTTAGAAAAATTGCCTGTGAAATGGCCTGTTTACGGTGCGGTCGCCCTTGTCGTTCTCGTCGTGTTTGCTGCTACGGCTCGTCTGGGCGTTTTCGACGTTTCGACGGTCGCCGTGGCCTTTTTCGTTTTTCTCAGCGGCTTTTTGGGGGTCGTGCTTGTCCGGCTTTTCCGGAAGCTCGATCAACGCGAACGCAACATGCGCCAGTTGCGTTTTATTGCCGATCGCCTGCAGGCGATGGTCAAGGTTCTGCCGGGAGGATATTGTCTTTTCTCGCCGCAGGGATTGTTGCGGGAAGAAAACGGCGTGGCCTCGCGTTTGGCGTTGTCGAAGTTGACGCATTTCGACGATCTGGTCGCCGGCGTCAAGGATAGCTTGGAGTTGATCGCCGCGTTTCGGAGCTTTCAGCAGACGGGCGAGGGTTTTGATGTTCTGGTTCGGGCGGTGGCGAACGATGCCGTCTTCCATGTCACGGGGCAACGTTTTCGTATCGGCCGCGACGGGCCTCACGTCGATCTCCTGTGGTTTGCCGACACGGTTAAGACACCGAAGGCGCAGAAAGAGGCCGCGTTGGCCATGGCCGTGGCTTCCCTGGCGTCGCCCGCGCCGTTGTCCTCGACGCTATCGTCACCTCAGGCTCCGGCACAGCCCGATCGCCTGCAGCAATCCTTGCTTGACGTTTTGCCTTTCCCCGTGTGGGCGCGATCGAAAGAGCTTAACCTTGTCATGTGCAACAAAGCCTACGCCAAGGCCATGGATGCGTCTGCCGAAGACGTCTTGGAAAAGCAGCACGAGCTTATGTCCCAGACGGCTCGGGGCGGAAGCGGGCGGGCGTTGGCGGCGAACGCTTTGTCCATAAACGAAAAGCAGGTCGAACGGCGCCATGTGATCATTACGGGTAAACGCCGTTTGCTTGAGATAACGGAAATGCCCTTTGCCACCGCGACAGGCAACGGGGGGCCAGGGGCGGACGCAGCGCGCCAAGACACGTCGCACGAAGGCCCGGCAAAAGAGCATGACGACAAGGCGCTCGCCCTGATCGGTTTCGCTTTCGATGTCACGGCCGAAGAGGAGAAGGACGGCGAGCTTCAACGCCATCTCGCAGCCCATCACGAGGTTATGGAGCATCTTGGCTCTGCGGTTGCGATTTATGGGCGGGATATGCGTCTGGAGTTTTTCAACCGTTCCTACCAAAAGCTGTGGGAATCGGACGAAAGCTTCCTGAACGCGAAACCGACGTTCGCCGAGGTGATGGAGGATTTAAGGGCGCGCCGCCGCATTCCGGAACAGGTTGATTTTCAGCGCTATAAAAAAGAACGCCTCGCGCTTTTCACGTCCTTGCTGGAGCCTCAAGAGGATCAAATGTTCCTGCCCGACGGGACAACGTTGCGCATTCTTGCGGTGCCCCATCCTTTCGGCGGGATCATGTTCGTGCACGAAAACGTGACCGACAAGCTCGCGCTGGAGACGTCCTACAACACCCTTATGGCGGTGCAGCGCGAGACGCTCGACAATCTGGCCGAAGGCATCGCCGTGTTTGGGGCCGATGGCAAGCTGCGCCTTTCCAACCCTGCGTTTGCCGACATTTGGAAGCTGGACGCCGGTTTTCTGGAGTCCGAGCCGCACATCGCGGAGCTTCTTGAAAACATGAAGCCGTTCTTCAACTACGGAACCAACTGGACCGAGTTCAAGAGCGAGATGGTCGGTTACGCCCTTGACCGCAATCCGCGCAAAAGGCGTCTTGAACGCGCGGACGAAACCGTCGTTGAATACATGACGGTGCCGTTGCCAGACGGTTCGGTGTTGAACAGCTATGTCGATGTCAGCGATTCCGTGCGCGTCGAACAGGCCCTGCGCGCCAGCAACGCCGCTCTTGCCGCCGCCGACCGGCTCAAGTCGGACTTTGTGGCCAACGTGTCGTATCAGTTGCGCACGCCGCTTAACACGATCGCGGGTTTTGCCGATATCCTTCAGGAACAGTACTTTGGCACGTTGAACGACAAGCAGCTTGAGTACACGCACACCATCAAAGCCGAAACGCAAAAGCTGACCAAACTTATCAACGATGTCCTCGACCTCGCGACAATCGAGGCCGGACGTTTGGCCCTGAACCGCAAGCCCGTAGCGGTTTCGGATTTGCTGAACGAAACCAAGAGTTTGACGGCTGAATGGGCTCGCCAGCAAAAGCTGGAGATGATGATCGACTGCCCCTCCGACATCGGTTCCTTCGATGTCGATTCGAGCCGCATGAAGCAGGTTCTTTTCAATCTTGTCACCAACGCCATCAAATACACCCCCGAAGGCGGCCGCATCACGCTTGAGGGGCGGAAAAAAGACGGATGGATGGAGATCAGCGTCGTGGACACGGGTATCGGGATTCCCGAGGCCGACCGCGACCGCGTCTTCAGCAAATTCGAACGGGCGAATCCGCAGGCGCGTCAAGGCGGCGTCGGTCTTGGGCTCAGCCTTGTCAAAAGCCTTGTCGAATTGCATGGCGGCCGCATCGAGGTGGAAAGCAACGCTGGCCGTGGAACGCGCATAACCTGCTTTGTTCCCCAGACATCGAAAGAGTAGGGCGTTCGGTCAATGACATGTATATTCGCAGGAATATGATCCCCATAAGCGTTCAAGTTCCTGACATTGGCGCGCTGGAGGCGTTCGCAGGGCGGCTCGCGCCTTTGTTGAAGGCGCAAGACGCCGTGCTTTTGCGCGGTGATTTAGGGGCGGGAAAAACGACGTTCGCCCGCGCTTTGCTGCGGGCGCTGGGCGTGGCGGACGACGTGCCCAGTCCGACGTTCACGTTGATGCAAAGCTATGAAACAAAAACTTTTTCCGTTTATCATTTCGATCTCTACCGCCTGAAAGATCCGCAGGAAATGGAAGAAATCGGCTTCGACGACGCCTGCGCCGACGGTCTTGCCCTTGTCGAATGGCCTGAACGCGCTGAAAGCTTTATGCCGCGTGACCGGCTCGATCTTCACTTCACCATGGATGCGCAAAACAGACGCGAAGTCACGCTCGTGCCTTATGGATCATGGGCTGAAAGACTCAAGGAATTCAAGGCGTGAACGCGGCTAAAGACCTTGGCGCTTTTCTCCAATCCGCAAGATGGGATGGGGCAAAAATCACGCCGCTTCCCGCCGATTTTTCGACCCGTCGTTTCGCGCGTCTTGAACGCGCGATCGAACCCCGCCGAGCCATACTTATGCAGGCCGCGCAGGAGCAGAAAACCCCTCAGTTCATTGTCATTTCAGGACTGTTGCGCCGTTGCGGCCTATCGGCGCCGGAGGTTTACGCTAGCGCGGTCATCCCCGCGCGGACGCGGAGTCGCCCTTCCGCTTGCGCCCTCTTGGAAGACCTCGGTGACACCACATTCGGCCAGTTGATGGATCAGGGTCGCGACC
>CAZYPX010000113.1:0-5820 GCA_964649675.1 uncultured Rhodospirillaceae bacterium
GAAAGCTGGCGGAGCAGATGCTTGAGTTGGCCTTTGCCAATGGAATCAAAGTACGCGAAGATGCCGATCTTGCTGAACTTCTGGCCAAGCTGGAACTGGATACGCCGATACCCAGCGAAGCTATCCTTGCCGTGGCCGAGATTTTGGCCAAAGTCTACGAGGTCAACGAGTCTCTCGGACGCGCGTGATCCACATAAACTTGTAAAAAGAAAGAAAACTGGATGAACACACCCCTGAACCTAGACGTCATGAAAGAAATCCGAGACTTGCAAGAATATTTTACGGACGCGCGCGCCAAGCTGGAAACAGGCGTGATCAAGGACATGTCGGGGATCGAGGAAAGGATATCCAGCGTTTGCAAAGCCGCTCAGGAAGCCCCGATGGAGGAGCAGCAAGCCTATCTTCCCGAGCTTACGGTTTTAATTGACATGCTGAACAACTACGAAAAGTATTTGCGGGCTTTGCAGGCGGCTTTGAAAGAAAAAACAGACCCGTGATTACGAAGGCTTCCCCCTATGGACAATGACGGCATTTCCTGGTTTCGCGTTTTGTTTGCGGCATCGACGGTTCTCGCCCTGCTCGGGCTGTTGGCGATCGCGCTAAGGGCTTTCGCGGCGCGCGGATATGTGTTGCCCGTCAAAGGACGGGCCCAGCGTCTCAAAATCATCGAATCCCTCAGCCTCGACACCAGACGCCGCCTCGTCATCATAGCGTGCGACGGCGACGAACACCTCTTGTTGCTCGGCCTTCAAAACGATACTGTCGTCACGCAAAATCTCGGTAAAATGAAACAGCCCCCCCCTCCTCTATGACGATGACTTATTCGCGCCTCGCTTTTTATTCGCTTCTTAGCGCCTTTCTGGGAATAGGCTTCTTTTTTCCGGCCATTGCGCAGGCGCAGAACATCACTTTCGATCTAGGGCAAGGGCCCACGACTTCGGCGCGTCTCGTTCAGCTGACGTTGCTCATCACCGTTTTGGCGCTTGCACCGTCCATTCTAGTCATGGTGACCTGCTTTACGCGCATTGTCGTCGTGCTATCCTTTTTGCGGACAGCCATAGGAATTCAACAGACGCCGCCCAACGTTGTGATGATCAGCCTCGCTCTGTTCCTTACGATGTTCGTGATGCAACCTGTGTTTCAAAAAGCGTGGGATGACGGTATTAGCCCCCTGATGAACAGCGAAATCGACGAGGAAACGTCTTTTACGCGCTCCGTCGAGCCCTTTCATGCCTTCATGCTGAAAAACACCCGTTCCCGCGACATCGACCTCTTCTTGCAAATGGCGAAAATCGACGTGAGCAATACCCCTGACGGCCAACGAATTCAGGAAAAGGACATTCCCCTGAGAGCCCTGATACCCGCATTCATGATATCGGAGCTCCGGCGCGCGTTCGAGATTGGTTTTTTGCTCTTTGTGCCCTTTTTGATTATCGACATGGTGATCGCTTCGCTGCTGATGTCGATGGGCATGATGATGATGCCGCCGTCCGTCATTTCCATGCCGTTCAAGATCGTTTTTTTCGTTCTGGTGGACGGATGGCACCTGATCGCCAGCAGTCTGGTGCAAAGCTATGGACTGGGGTGAGGCGCCCCGGACACGCCACACTAAAGAATTATTAATAAATCTTGACATAGACTTCTATCAGTCTGATTCATAAACTAAAATTTGCGTGCCATGCCCCTGAAACAGCTCAACGAACTTGATTTTGTCGATCTATATTTATGTCTAGAAGGCGAAGCCCCCGCCCATTTTTGCCGCACCATCGGCGGCACGACGGATTACGCGATCGAGGTTCCGGCCGAATACCAGAATTCGATCGACTCCCTCACAAGCTACATAAAAAACAATTTCTCGGACGATGAAATCGGATTCACGTTCGAAGGAACTCGTTTGCGCGCGGCCAAGGCCCGTACGTCTTCCGGCCAGCTTTGGGTTTCGTTGCGGAAGATCAACACGAAACCTTTACCGCTCGAAAAAATAGGATTCATCCCCTCGCTTGTGCCGCACCTGCGCAATCTTGGACGGCGCGACGGACTTGTCCTCATCAGCGGATCGACAGGCCAAGGAAAAACCACCACGGCTTGCTCCCTTCTTATGGATTTCCTAAACAACTTCGGCGGCATCGCCTTCACGATCGAGGATCCCGTCGAATACGACATGGAAGGACGAACGGGAAAAAGCGGCTTCTGCTACCAAATCGAGGTGCGCGAGGACCGCGAATGGGCTCACATGCTGAAGCGAAGCTTACGCTGGCATCCCCGTTATATTTTCGTAGGCGAAATCCGCACGCCCGATGCGGCAAATCAGCTTTTACGCGCAGCGACGTCCGGACACCTCGTCATTACCACCGTCCACTCGGGTTCGATCGAGGAATCTCTTGAGGGGCTTCTCCAACTTGGCGTGCAGTCCGTCGGAGAAAGGGCTGCGATTCTTTTGGCGTCCGGCATTACATGCGTTTTGCATCAGGCTTTCGCGCCGCAAGGCATGCAGGCGCAGTTTTTCATAACGGAGCCTTTCAGCCCCGCCTCGCCATTCAGGGCTTGCATTCGCGACAAACGCATTGGTCAAACGCGCACGCTTATCGATCAGCAGGTGGCGCTGCTCATGCAGGGCGGAAAAATATTCAGGGACGGCTCGAACTAAGGGCGGCCCTTTCCATAAAATCCCTTATACGTCCGGCAACGAGGCTCATCTCGTCCAGAGGAGGGTATGACCATGTCTCAAGACGGCCGCAAAAGACGCGTGTCATCCCATCATCGCGCATAGATTTGTGAAAACGTTCGAATTTTTCGGATCCTCCGGGCAGCTCAATAATATGAACCGGTTTACCGGTCGAACACGCCTCGGAAACCATGTTGACGGAATCGGCGGTTACGAGAAGAGCGTCCGCAAGCGCGAGAATGCCGAAATAGGGGTTGTCCCCCTCCCCTTCCCAAAGAAAATGTGGAACTTCATGAAACGCGCTCCTTAGCACGTTCATCGTTTCGGTCCCTGTGCGCCGCGACGGCGTTATAATAAGGCTTCCTTTTTCCGTTTTCGCCAAGGATATCAGTTGATCGGCTATCGCGCGCATCTCACGCGGCCCCAGCGTATAGACTTTGCTATTCCCGCCGATAAGAACGCCAATGTAAGGACTCGGCAAATGCCGAATCCTTCCGGAAAGGACCGCGCCTTCGCGCTCCAGCTTGTCCTTGGATATGCGATGCATGCTGCCCCGTGTCGTTATGACGTTCGGTCCCGAGAGATTGTCATGGCTTGGCACAACAACAAGATCAAAATGGGACGGGGCAAGAACAGGGTTTTGAATTTGAACCGTAACCGTAGGTTTGCCGCCATCCTTTCCGGAAACTCTTCGTACATAAAGAGATGCGGCAACGCTTTGCCTGCCTGTGCCGATCAAAAGGTCCGGCCATGGAGGAGCAACAGTATCACCCAAAGGGCTAAAGGAGCATTGCAGTCCATACCGCAAAAAGGGCACAAGCTGGCGCCAAGGAGCCCTTAAACGGATTCGCTTGACAACCGGATGAAGCCCTAATGCTTCGGCCAAGCCAAGGCATTGATTTTCCATGCCTGCCTTGCCGTCAGAGACCACCCAGCATGTCATTTGTCTCTTGTCATGCATACTGTTACTATCCTATTTACTGTCCTGACAACATACGGGATAGATATGAAACAGGTCAAACTTGATCGCATTGATCACATAATTCTTAAAGAATTACAGAAAGACGGACGCAAAACGAACGTCGACCTCGCCAAGGAATCCGGCATATCCGCGCCGCCATGTTTAAGGCGGGTTCGCGCGTTGGAAAAAAATGGCTTTATCCGTGGTTATCACGCCGATGTCGCGAGCGAAAAGATGGGCTACGGCATGACGGTGTTCATCAATGTCGAACTTACGAACCACAGCGAGAACGATGTCGCCAATTTCATGAAAATGGTGGATTCGTGGGAAAACGTGCGTGAATGCTATCTTCTGACGGGCGAGACGGATTTTCTGCTCAAGATCGTTGCCGAAGACTGGGAATCGTTCCAGAAATTTCTGACAACGCAACTCACAACGGCTCCCAACGTCCACCGCGTCAAATCCAACCCCGTCATGAAACGCACCAAATACGAGCCTGGCGTGCCCATCAAAGAGAAAGCTCTGCACCACGCCAATAATAAGGACGATGCCGGATAAAACCCGCCCTAGATTCTCCCCAATCGCCTGATATATGGCGATCCGAAATCCCATGCTAGACCTTTATCGCGCATCGTATTTGACAAATTGTTCACGGAGCATCCTATGATTACGCACGTTGTCGTACGCCTCGTGGAAGCCAGCCGCAAATACGCCCTGGGCGTGATCATGGCGAGCCTCATCGTCACCGGCTCTCTGGCGTATTACGTTGCTGGCCATTTCAAGATCAACACCGACATCAACCAGCTTTTGGCCGATGACCTTGATTGGCGTCAACGCGAGGTCGAGTTGGAAAAGGCCTTTCCACAAAACACCGATCTTCTTGTCACCGTCATTGACGCCGATACGCCCGACCTTGCGGAATCTTCTGCGGCTTCCTTGCTGGCGAAGATGAAGGAACGTCCCGATGTGTTTAAAAAAGCTTGGCGGCCCGACGACATCCCGTTTTTCCGCAAAAACGGACTGTTGTTCCTTTCCGAAAAAGAACTGGATTCCCTGTTGGACACGCTTGTGCAAGCGCAGCCTCTGCTCGGTGTGATCGCGCGCGATCCTTCCCTGCGCGGACTGTTCGGATCCCTTGATCTTGTGATCGAAGGGCTGAAACGAGGCGAGACCGATTACAAGCTTTTGGACAAACCCTTGGCGCTTTTGGCCGCCGCGACCGAAGCGGCCCTTGAAGGACAGGAATATCCCGTTCCGTGGCAAAGCCTGATGTCGGATCAGGAGCCGAAACCACGCGATTTGCGCAAATTCGTCCTGTCTTTGCCGGTTCTCGATTACAAAGATTTGGCGCCAGGTTCCAAGGCCACTCGCGCCCTAAGACAGATGGCCGAAGATATGGAACTCACGCCGGAAAAAGGCGTTCATGTACGACTCACGGGCTCGGTTGCCTTAAACGACGAAGAGTTCGCCACTGTGGCCGAAGGCGCCGCCGCGGCAACGGTCGGATCGGCTTTACTCGTTATTCTCCTTTTGTATCTTGCGTTGCGTTCGTTCCGTTTGATCATCCCTATTCTGATCACCCTTGCCGCAGGCTTGATCGCCACGGCCTCGTTCGCCATGGCCGTTTTCGGTTCGCTGAACCTCATATCGGTCGCTTTTGCCGTCATGTTCATAGGCATCGGCGTTGATTTCGGCATCCAGTTCGGCGTGCGTTTTAGGGATCAACAGCATCATCTTCATGATAGCGCCGAAGCCCTGCGCCAAACGGCGCGTCTTATAGCCCAACCCCTCGCCCTTGCGGCGGCTTCGACGGCTTTGGGCTTTTTCGCCTTTCTGCCTACGGCTTACCGTGGAGTCGCCGAGCTTGGCGGCATCGCGGGCTTTGGCATGATCGTAGCCTTTTTCCTGAACATTACATTACTGCCCGCGCTTTTAAGGATTTTCAGCCCGCCGGCTGAACCGGAACCTGTAGGTTACGCATGGGCCGCGCCGATCGACCGTTTCATCGTAAAAAGACGCAAGGCCATACTGGCGGCCACCGGTATAGTCGCCTTTTTTGGCCTTTTGTACGCCGCGCAACTGCGTTTCGACTTCGACCCACTCAATCTTAAGGACCCGGACTCGGAATCCGTGCAAACCTTGTTCAGTCTGATGAAGGATCCCGAAACCAATCCTTATGCGGTTTCCGTTCTAG
>CAZYPX010000114.1:0-5672 GCA_964649675.1 uncultured Rhodospirillaceae bacterium
CCGCCGCCGCCCCCACCTCCGCCGCCTCCTGCGCCGCCTCCTGCGCCGCCTTCAGCGCCGCCAGCCGACACTCTTGTGTCCGACAAGGTGGCCAAATCGGCCGAAGCCTCTCTGGCTTCGCTGGTCAACACTGTTCAGATCGAACGCATGGCCTCGGCGGTGCCTGTTACGCCCATCGGCGTTCCGGGGCGGACGTTGGAGGATATGGTGACCGAACTGATGAAACCGCTCCTCAAGGACTGGCTTGACAAGAACTTGCCGGAACTTGTTGAAAAAATGGTGCAAAAAGAGATTGAACGCATCGCCCACCGCGTGCAGGAATAACGGGCGAAATATTATTGCTTAAGCGTTCATAACAGGATGGCATCAGGTGGCGGCATTTCGTTCTGAAATCGACACAAAGAATAAGGGCGTAAACGCGCACACGCCGCAAATTGCGCCTTCTTCGCTTGTCCTGAAGTCTTCAGGCAAGCCGAAGTCCTCGTTTTCTCTCATTAAAAGGCTGATGAAGGGGTACATGCGCCCGCATCTGTGGCGCTTTACCACGGCCTTTCTTTTCATGGGCATCGGCGCGGCGACCACCGGAGCCTTGGCCAAAGCGATCGAGCCCATCGTCAACGAACTCGGCCAAGGGCGAAGCGGCACATATATAGGCGGCCTTGCTGCGGCCGTTCTCGGTATCTTCGCATTGCGCGGGCTGGCGACATACGTGCACACGGTTATCATGAATACGATCGGCCAGCGCATCGTGACCGACGTGCAGCAGGAAATGCATCGCCACTTGCTGCAAGCCGATCTGGCGTTTTTTCACGCCAACGCATCGGGCTCTTTGCTCACGCGCTTCACCAACGACGTCGCCGTCATGCGGCAGGCCGTGGGGGAGTGCATGACCAGCTCGTTCAAGGGGGGACTGACCCTGCTTTTCCTGATCGCGGTCATGTTCTATCAGGACTGGAAGCTTTCGATCGCCGCTTTTTTCGTGTTTCCGTTGTCGGCGATGTTCGTGATCAAGATCGGCAAACACATGCGCCGCTATTCGATGAAAACGCAGGAATCCATCGGCGCGTTTGCGTCGTTGTTGACGCAGGTTTTTCAGGGCATCCGCCACGTCAAGGCCTATGGCATGGAGCGGCACGAACATGAACGCATCAAAGGGGTGACCGAAGACGTCTTCAAACTGGCGCTCAAGGGATTCAGGGCCAGCGCTTTGGCCAACCCCATGGCGGAGGTGTTAAGCGGCCTTGCGATCGTCACCGTCATTCTTTACGGCAACTGGCAGGTTGAAAATGGCCTGACGACCTCGGGCGCGCTGTTTTCCTTTATTACGGCGTTCATACTGGCCTACGATCCCATGAAGCGCACCGCCAAGGTAAACGGCCAGCTTCAATCCGGCCTTGCCGCCGCCGAACGCATTTTCCAAGTGCTGGACACGCATCCCTCCATCGTTGACGCCCCCGACGCGAAAGACCTGACCGTAAAGGATTTTACGGTCGGCATCGAAAACGTCGTTTTCGATTATATCGACGGCACGCGCGCGCTGGATCACGTCAGCATCACCGTGCCGCACGGCAAGACAGTGGCCATCGTCGGGCCGTCGGGCGCAGGCAAGTCCACGATTGTCAACCTGATCCCGCGCTTTTATGACGTGACGTCGGGCCGCATCACGGTCGGCGGCGAAGACGTGCGCGGCGTTACGATGCCGAGCTTGCGTCATCACATGGCGCTCGTCAGTCAGGAAACGGCGCTTTTCGACGATACGATCCGCGCCAATATCGCTTATGGACGGCCAGAGGCTTCGCTCGACGAAATCAAAAGCGCGGCCACAGACGCTTTCGCGGACAGTTTTATCGAATTGCTGCCGCAGGGCTACGACACCGTCGTGGGCGAGCACGGCGTGAAGCTTTCGGGTGGCCAACGGCAACGCATCGCCATCGCGCGGGCGATGCTGCGCAACGCGCCTTTGTTGCTTTTGGACGAGGCGACGTCGGCGCTCGACAACGAATCCGAACGCGCAGTGCAGGCGGCCCTCAAGCGCTTGCAGTCAGGACGCACGACGATCGTCGTGGCGCACCGCCTCTCCACCATCGTCGACGCCGACATGATCGTGGTGATGGAGCACGGACGCGTCGTGGAGCAGGGGATGCATGCCGAACTGTTGGCGCGGCGCGGCGTTTACGCGCGTCTTTACGGCATGCAGTCTTTCTTTGATGGCGAAGTCCAATGACCCACTCTTTTTTCGATATCAAGACCATCGCCTTGACCGTTGTTTTGACGTACGCCGCCGTTTTGCTCTTGGCGTTCGTAGGCCAAAAGCGCCTAACCTATTTTCCGGGCCCGCGCGCCTTTGTGCCCATCGAGTGGGACCTCGAGGAACTTCAGCCCGTCGAAATCACGACTGAAAAAGGGCTGGTTCTGACAAGCTGGTACCGTCCCGCGCAGGATACGGCCAAGCTTACGATCGTCTTTTTTCAGGGCAACGGCGGCCATTTCGGGTATCGCCACAACAAGGTGCGGCCATGGTTAAACGCCGGTTACGGCCTGCTTATGGCGAGTTATCCGGGCTATAACGGTAACCCGGGTTCGTCCGGCGAGGAAGCCAACTATCAAGCCGCGCGCGCCGCCGTTAAGACGATTACGCAAAAGGGCGTTAAGGAATCCCTCATCGTACTTTATGGCGAGTCGTTAGGTACGGGCGTGGCCGCGCGCATGGCGACGGAATTCGACGTCGCCGGACTCGTTCTTGAATCGCCCTATACGTCATTGCCGGACGCGGGCGCGTATCATTACCCGCTGTTACCGGTCAAAACGCTGATGCGCGAACGCTACGACACGCTTTCAAGGATGAAAGACATAAAAGCGCCCCTGCTGATCATTCATGGCGAAAAGGACTTCATTGTGCCTATCGCGTTCGGGCGAAAGGTTTTTGAAGCGGCGCCAGAGCCTAAAAGGGCCGTCTTTGTGCCCGAGGCTGGCCACAACGATCTTTACGACTGGGACGTGCAGAAAGACTTCATGGCTTTTCTGGCTTCTCTTAATCATGTTGGGCCTGAATAAAGGCCGGTCTTTCCGATGGGTGGTTTTTTTAAGGCGAAAGTATTGACGATCCGCATGCGCAGGGATCAAGTATATTCATAACTTCAAGGATTCACATTCAAGGGGCATATTCAAGGAATTGTCATGAAGAAAACGAAATTTTTTAAAAAAGCCGTTGTGGTCATCTTCGCATTTGCGGCTTTGGGCGTTTGCGGCAAGGCCGTTCCTTTCGCCAACGATGTTACGTCATCTCATGAAAAGGCGTCACAGTCGTTCGGCTGGCAACAGTACGGTCTGGTCCTTCGCGAATACAAGACAGTTATTCCCCAAGCCGGCGGCGGTTATGCGATGGAGATTGCCGAGTGCGGCATCGGCAAGGACGAGCAGGGCAACGTCGTCAATCTTCATGATTTGGATCGGCGCTTCATGACTGACGAGAACTCCCCCTTTGGCGCACAGGACTTTGAACTTTTGGGTATTCCCGTTCTGCGCCGCCCCGATTCCAGTCCGGCAAGGCAGCAGTTTCAAATAGGAGAACTCTCCAGTTTGATCACATGCATTTTTATGCCCGATGGCACCTTCCGGCATTGCGAATTTTCACAAGAAAGAATTCCCCAGCATCACCTCAAAACCCCTCAAGGTATGCTCGAAGACCTGCATAAATCCTGCAGGGATGCTTTGATCCATCGCAAAGATTTTATCGATGTGAACAAGCTGAGCAAAAAAGGAAGCAAAGAGCACATCGAAAAGCTCAGTGACATCGTTTATGAGCACGGGGGCATAAGCGAACTTTTTGTAAATATGACCGTTGACAAGGACGGTAAGCCTATAAACCCTCCCAGCTTCTTCAGCGTCTTGCGGGAACATTACAAGAGCCGTCAGAGCCTGAAAAGGTGATTTTCTGCGGTTTTTAAGGCTATCGGAGCTCTTTTTACGCCCTTATAGGGCTGGAATTCGCTCTGGATTTTTATGCGGTTATCCCTTAGAAGATAATTCCAGCCTAAAACGTGTTTCCCGCTTGGGTTCCTTCTTGGGACGCGCTAAGGCGTGCGCTTGCATGACTATATCGGGAGAAAAAGATGGAAACCGTTTTGCTCGTCATACATTTAATGCTGGCTGTCGCGCTCATATGCGTGGTCTTGCTTCAACGCTCGGCGCAAGAAGGCGGCGGCCTGACGGGCGGGGGAACCATGGGCGGTCTATTCACGGCGCGCGGTTCGGCCAACCTGTTGACGCGCACGACGGCCATTCTGGCTACATGCTTTATCGCCATGAGCCTGATCCTCGGCGTCATGGCGAGCCGTTCCCATGACAAGCGCAGCCTCGTCGAACAGATCGCGCCCGCCGCGCCTAAAGCCGAAACGCCGGACAAGGCTCCTGCGCCGGAAACCGGATCTCCGGCCCCTATGACGCCGGAAGTACCTGTTTCGCGATAAGCGTTCGGTTCGCATTGTTTCGCAGGAAAGATCTTATATGTCCGATAAGACGCGTTTTATATTTGTGACCGGCGGCGTGGTTTCTTCTTTGGGAAAGGGGCTCGCGGCCGCAGCTCTGGCGTCGTTGCTGCAACTTAGCGGCTACAAGGTGCGTCTCCGCAAGCTCGATCCTTACCTGAACGTCGATCCGGGCACGATGAGCCCGACCCAGCACGGCGAAGTCTATGTGACGGACGATGGGGCGGAGACCGATCTCGATCTCGGCCATTATGAGCGCTTTACAGGCGTGGCGACACGCCAGAGCGACAACGTCACCACGGGCCGCATTTATTCCACGGTGATCGCGCGCGAAAGGCGCGGCGATTACCTCGGCGCGACGGTTCAGGTCATCCCGCATGTGACCGATGCGATTAAAGAGTTCATTCAAGCCGATCTGACAGACGAAGACTTCTGTATATGTGAAATCGGCGGAACTGTCGGCGATATAGAAAGCCTGCCATTCCTTGAAGCCATCCGCCAGCTCGGCAATGAGCTGGGGCCGGAACGAAGCCTTTTCATTCATCTTACGTTGTTGCCTTACATCGCCACAGCGGGGGAGCTGAAAACCAAGCCTACACAGCATTCCGTGAAGGAACTTCTGAGCGTCGGCATTCAGCCGCAAATCCTGCTATGCCGCACCGACAGGCCCATTCCCGAATCCGAACGCAAGAAAATTGCCTTGTTCTGTAATATTAAAAAGGAATGCGTGATCGCGGCTCTGGACGTGGACACGATCTATGTCGTTCCGTCAAATTATCACGACCAGGGATTTGACGAGCAGGTGTTACGTTACTTTGGTTTGTACAAAGGCATGCAGCCCGATCTTTCCAAATGGCACGAAATCGTCAAGCGCAAGCGCGACCCCGAAGGCGAGGTCACCATCGCCATCGTCGGCAAGTACACGAGCCTGCTCGACAGCTATAAGTCATTGAACGAAGCGCTGATCCACGGCGGGATCGCCAACAACGTGCGCGTGAACCTTAAGTGGTTCGACTCCGAAGTTTTTGAGCGCGAAGACGCGGTGCAAAAGCTGGAAGGCGTGCATGGCATCCTTGTGCCTGGCGGGTTCGGCGAACGGGGGACGGAAGGCAAGATCCGCGCTGCGCAATTCGCGCGCGAACACAAGATTCCCTATTTCGGCATTTGCTTCGGCATGCAATTGGC
>CAZYPX010000115.1:0-5406 GCA_964649675.1 uncultured Rhodospirillaceae bacterium
TGACGAAGCTCGGGTGGCCCGTGGCGCACCCCAGATTCACGAGGCGGCCTTTGGCCAATACGATCAGACGCTTACCGTCGGGAAAAACGACTTCGTCGACCTGCGGCTTGACTTCTTCCCACTTGTAGTTGCGCAGCGCATCGATCTGGATTTCCGCGTCGAAGTGCCCGATGTTGCAAACGATGGCGCGGTCTTTCATCGCGCGCATGTGGTCGAGCGTGATGACGTCGACGTTGCCCGTCGCGGTCACGAAGATGTCGCCCAAAGGCGCTGCCTGTTCCATCGTGACGACCTGATAGCCTTCCATCGCGGCTTGCAACGCGTTGATAGGGTCGATTTCCGTGACCATCACGCGCGCGCCTGCGCTGCGCAAGCTGGCGGCCGAGCCTTTGCCCACGTCGCCGTAACCGCAGACGACGGCGACCTTGCCCGCCATCATCACGTCGGTAGCGCGGCGGATGCCGTCCACGAGGCTTTCGCGGCAGCCGTATAAATTGTCGAACTTGGATTTCGTGACGCTGTCGTTGACGTTAAACGCAGGCACTTTCAGCGTTCCGGCTTTCATCATGTCGTAAAGGCGATGCACGCCTGTCGTCGTTTCCTCGGAAACGCCGCGCACGTCTTTCAACAAGTCGGCGTGTTTTTCGTGCATGATTTGCGTCAGGTCCCCGCCGTCGTCGAGGATCATGTTGGGCAGCCATCCGTTCGGCCCAAAAATGGTTTGATCGACGCACCACCAGTATTCCTCCTCCGTTTCGCCTTTCCACGCGAAGACGGGGATGCCCTTGGCGGCGATGGCGGCTGCGGCGTGATCTTGCGTCGAGAAAATGTTGCACGACGACCAGCGCACCGTCGCGCCGAGATGGATCAGCGTTTCGATCAAAACGGCAGTTTGGATCGTCATATGAAGGCAGCCCGCGATGCGCGCGCCTTTGAGCGGCTGTTTGGGGCCATATTCGGCGCGGATAGCCATAAGCCCGGGCATTTCCGTTTCCGCGATGTCGATTTCCTTGCGGCCCCAGGCGGCGAGGCCCAGATCCTTGACCTTGAAATCCTGTTGGGACGGCGTGGTTTCCGTAACGGCCGATAGGGACATGAGCGCCTCGCTTTTTAAGTCAAACAAAAGGTTAGAAAGAGCAGGCCCGAAAACTACAGCTTTTTCCGTGGTCTGTCAGCTTTTTATCGACGGGGTCTTTTGAGCGCCGGGGCGGATACGGCCATGTCCGGGCCTTTGTCAAGAATTTCCGCGATTTCCGCTTCGCTGTTGGTGGACATGACGCTTTCGGCAAGGTGTATCGCTTTGGTCATGCTGATCGCGCGCACAGTTTGCTTGATCAAGGGAAGCCGCGAGGGCGCCACCGAAAATGTTCGGAGCTTAAGCCCCAGCAGCAAGGCCGTGGCTCTGGGATCGCCCGCCATTTCGCCGCACAGGCTTACGGGAATGTTCGCGCGCCAGCCCGCCGCGATCGTGAACTGGATAAGCCTGAGAATGGCGGGATGAAATGGGTTGTAAAGGTCTGCCACACGATCGTCGCAGCGGTCGATGGCCAGTGTGTATTGGGTCAGGTCGTTGCTGCCGATCGCGAAGAAGTCGCAGACCTTTGTCAGCGCGTCAGCGATCAGGGCTGCCGCAGGGACTTCGATCATGGCTCCCAAGGGCGGACGCGCCGCAGGAAGCTTGACGCCGCGCCTGCGCAATTTCCTTTCCACCTGATCCAGCCGTTCGCGCACCTCGATCATCTGGGCCGTGGACGAGACCATCGGGATGAGAATGCGCACGGGGCCATAGGCCGCTGCGCGCAGTATGGCCGCTAGCTGCGTATCGAGAATCTTGGTTTCGCGTAGTCCAAGCCGTATAGCGCGCAGACCAAGAGCCGGGTTGGTGCAGCTGTCCGTAAGCAACCCCGACGCCGCAGCGAGTTTTTCGCCGCCGATGTCAAGGGTGCGCACAGTCAGCGGCTTGCCTTCCATCTGTTTAATGATCCCCCGCAGGGATTCGAATTGCTCGTCTTCGCCTGGCATGTCGGAGCGGTTCATGAACATGAATTCGGTGCGCAAAAGGCCAACGCCTTCCGCGCCCGTCTGTATCGCGATGGGAGTCTCGCGCGGAAGCTCGATGTTGGCGTGCAGCATGATTGGCATGCCGTCTGCGGTTATCGCGGGAACCTGATCGAGAGACCTTAATTTGCGGTCTTCGCGGGCGATGCGGGCCGCCTCTTGTCTGTAGTTTTGAAGCGTTTGCGGCGATGGACGAACGACGACGTCGCCTTTTCCGCCGTCCACGATGACCATATCGCCGGTGTCGATGTTCTGAAGGAGTCCGGCGACGCCCAGCGCGGCGGGCAGGCGCAAGGCGCGCGCCATGATGGCGGTATGGCCTTCGGCGCCGCCCAAGACGGCGGCGAACCCCCCTATGCGGTCGGGGTCCATCAGGGCCGTGTCGGCCGGCGTGATTTCCTCGGCGATCAGGATGCTGTGCGGCGGGGCGGCGGCGAAAGGATTGTATTGCTGTTGCATGATATTTCGGATCAGCCGCGAACCGATATGCCGAACATCGTTGGCGCGCGAGGCGAGATAAGGATCTTTCATGGACGCAAAACCGGCCGCGATATCCGTCGCCTGTTTCTGGATGGCGGCTTCGGCGTTGATTCGCTTGGCGCGTATTTGCTCTTCGACTCCTCTGACAAGACGCGAGCCGTTGATCATGGCTTTGTACGCTTCGAGCAGGGCGGTCATTTCCTCTTGCGCCTTGACCGGCAGCGCTTCGGTTTTCTGTTTTAACTGGCCCAACTGTTTGTGCGTTTTGGCGATGGTCGCTTGAAAACGCTTGATCTCGTCCTCGACTTTGGATTCGGGAATGACGTATTCGGGAACGGCGATGCCAAGCTGCGAGATGACGTAAGCGGGCCCGATCGCTATGCCGGGCGACACCTTGATGCCGTGCAGTTTGAGTTCGGCCGCGCCGTCGGTTTCGGCAGGGGGGGAGCTATTCGTCTTCATCGAATTTCCTCTTTACGAGTTCCGATAAAACCACGAGCGCGTCTTCGGCGTCGGCGCCGCTGGCGCAGATTCTGAGGTTTGTTCCGCACGAAGCCGCGAGCATCATCAGGCCCATGATCGAGCGCCCCGACACGCGCGTGTCGTTGTAGACGACGTCGATATCCGCTTCGAAGATTTCGGCCGTTTTGACGAACTTTGCTGCCGCGCGCGCGTGCAGGCCGCGGCGGTTTTCGATCATCACGATTTCGCATAACTCGTTTTTATAGATCTGTTCCATGGGGTTTTTCGCGGCCTTCACGTTGTGAGCGTTTCGGTGACAAGCTGGATGTATTTTCGGCCCGCCATTTCCGCTTCGCGCACGGCGTCCAGCAAAGGGATGTTTTCGCGCAGGGATGCCAATTTGATGATCATGGGCAAATTGACTCCTGCCAGAACGACGGCGTTCGTTTTCGGCATGACCGACAGGGCGAGGTTGCTCGGCGTTCCACCGAACATGTCGGTGAGCAAAACAACGCCTTGGCCCGAGTTCACGTCCTTGATGGCGGTTAAAATGGCGTTGCGGCACGTTTCCATATCGTCTTCGGGATTGATGCCGATGGACTTGGCCTGAGGTTGCGGGCCGACGATTTGGTTAAGCGCCTCCAGCATTTCAAAGCCGATCTTGCCGTGCGTCACCAGTAACAAGCCGATCATCGCATGCCTCCGTTATGGTTCATATTACGCGTCCTGTACCGTTTTTTCTAAAACAGACGCAAGGCAAAATAAAGCGCAAGCTTGGTAAAACGAATTCTCAACCTTTGGGCGTTTGCGTCTTAAGAATGTCCCTGTGCCCGATGCCGACGATATAGCCATGGCCGGCGATGTTGGTGGCCAGCTGTTCCGCGACAAGAACAGAGCGGTGCCGCCCGCCCGTGCATCCGACGGCGATCGTCAAATAGCTTTTTCCTTCTTTCTGGAAGCGCGGCAGCAAAGGCACCAGAAGATTGGTGGTGTTTTCCAGAAAAGGTTCGTAGTCGGGATCGTTCTGGATATACCGCGCTACTTCGGTGTTCTGGCCGGACAAAGGCCTTAGCTTTTGGACGTAATGCGGGTTTCTCAAAAAGCGCGCGTCGAGGACAAGATCGGCTTCGCGCGGGATGCCGCGGCCGTAGGAAAATGACATCACAAACAGCGTCAGGCCCGGTGTTTTGTCAAAACGGTAATGTTCGACGACAAGGCGGCGCAGATCATGAATCGTAAGGTCTGACGTGTCGATTGTCAGATCGGCTTCGTCGCGGATCGCCTCAAGCATTTCGCGTTCCGTTTTAATGCCGTCCGTGAGCGGGCGGTCAACGGCGAGCGGGTGTCGGCGTCGGGTTGCGGTGAACCTGTGCTGCAGGGATTCGTTGGAACATTCGAGGTAGAGCAGAAAAACCTCGAGATCGTCGCGCTGCGCCAAGGATTCGCGTATGTGCAGGACGGCTCCGGCCGAAAAGGCGGCGTTACGGGTGTCGATGGCGATCGCCAAGGGGCGCCGGTCTTGGCCTGCGTTTTCGTTTACGAGATGAGGCACGAGCGAAAGGCGCAGATTGTCGACGGCTTCATAGCCGGCGTCTTCAAGAGCCTTGAGCGAGGTCGAAAGGCCCGCGCCCGAAAGTCCGGTTATGAGGACGACGCGTCGTCGGGGAAGCGAAGAGGGCGGTGTTGTCATAAAAGCATGTATCCCGTGTCGTTACTCGACGGCGGTGTAGGCAAGGGCTGCGCATATTTTGGCAGGCGTCGAACTTTCGACCGCTTTTAGCCTAAGACGCTTGACGGGGCGGTCAAGAAGTAAATGCTCCTCGGGTTCGGGGAAACGCTCCAGCGCGGCGTCAGGAGGGGCGAGATCGACGTAAAGGCTTACGGAAACCGTGGCGCGATAGGGCAAACGCAAAATGCCCACATGACGCACTTCGAGAAATCCCGCTATGGACGGCGGCGAAGCCGCCATCAGCACTCCGTCCATAAGGCAAAGGTGTGTCCGGTCGTCCGCGACCAACAAGGCGCCGCCGTCGATCAGGCGCAGGGCCAGATCCGATTTGCCGATACCGGATGGACCGGCAAGCAACACGCCCTCGTCGTCAATCGCGACGCAGGAGGCGTGAATAAGGTTGAAAGACATAGAATCGTTTTACCGCCCTTTTACGCAAAATTGGGATAATGTAGAAAAAACCATCAGCGAGAATACTAGTTTCGACAATTACATTTCGAAAAACAATCCATTTAAGAAAGAAATTACTGCACTTATTGCAGGAGTAGATGATGAAAAAACAAAAATTGAAACTATTTACAAACTGGTAAAAGAAAAAATTGCATGGGACGAAAGCTATGGTTTATTTTCTAATCCATCGAGTGCTATCAAAACAGGAAAAGGCGATAATGCACAAA
>CAZYPX010000116.1:0-5394 GCA_964649675.1 uncultured Rhodospirillaceae bacterium
TTTGGGGTTGGCGAACGCGGCGACATTTGGCGGGAGTTTGAGGGACTCCATGAGTGGGATGACGTACACGCGGCCTTTTTCCAAGAGCGCGCCTGTGCCGTTGTTCAACGGGATTTTGTAATCCTCGACATGCGGGTCGAGGCGTTTCATTTTTTCGAGCACCGACACGCCGCGTCCCGGCAGGAAACTCGTCGTCACGGGGTAAGCAACATCGCCAAGGCGAAGATCGAGGCTTGCGGGTTGGATTTGGTCGTCCATGATCGCAGGCTTGCCCATAATCTCGCCCGTCTGCACCATGGCGCGGATCGACTGGCACGGGAAAATGCCCACGCCGTCCGGTGACGGTTGTTCCGCAGATAAGGATGATGCCGCGACTCCGCCCATAAAGCGCTCCAAAGGGATACCGGCGTTAATTTAGCGGAGTGGCGGAAGGGATCAAGGTTAACGTGAATAGGCCCTCTCCCCTTGAGGGAGAGGAAGCGAAAACTTAGGTTTGCGCAAGCAAGCCTTAGTTTTCGCAGGTGAGGGGTCGCCTTTTATATACCCCTCCCCTAACCCTTCCCTCAAGGGGAGGGGGACTTACAGTGCCAATTGTTGAAATTGTACTGAACGCCTAACGCGTCTTGTCGCCTATCGCGGCGGCAGGCGATCTTCAAGATTTTTCAAACAAGAAGAAACAACAAGGGCTACGACACCGATAAGCGCAATGGCTTCGTTGGCCAAACCTACTCCGGGATCATATGGGCCGGAATTAGCCGAAAATCTTTTGTAGTAATCAATGGCTGCATTTACCGCCGCTAAAGCAATAGACATATAGCCAAGAAGCTTGACTGCACGATGATCTAACTTGATGCGCAAGGGATTGCTTTACGCTTGCCCAGCCGTGTCGATCATGGCGGCGGCCATGGCTTCGTTTGGCTTTTTGCCGCCCCACATGACGAACTGGAACGCGGGATAAAAGCGTTCGCATTCCGTCAGCGCGATTTCAACGAGGTCTTCGAGTGTTTCGACGCAAGGGGCGCGATCGTTTCGCGTTAAAACGGTGTAACGGAACAGCGGCGTGCATTGCTGGGGCTCAAGGTCGAAATGGCCAAGCCACATGCGGTTGTTGAGCATGACGAGCAAATCGTTCACGTCGCTGCGTTTGCCTTCCGGCACACGCATGTCGAACTGACATGAAAATTGCAACGCGCCGATTTCGCGTTGCCATACAAAAAACAGGCGATAGTGGCACCAACGGCCCGCAAGCTCGACGATCAATTCGTCTTCATTTGCGCGGTCGAATAACCATTCATTCGCGACAACTATCTCTTCAAGAATATCCAGAGGATTGTGGACAACACCGGACTCTTGAACGGCAACAAACGACATAAGTTGGTCTCCCCGGGAACAACGCTAATACAGGTATCAAATACGCGAGTCGCGCCGCAATAGTCTCGTTTGAGTCTTTTTCATACGCCGCCGCGCCGTGTGTTTTGAGTCACAGTAGGGTATGGGGGCGCGAATCTTTTCGTTATCGTTCTAACCGATTCAAATGATTCAATATTTGAATCTTTATAGGAGCTTGAATCGCGGATTATTTCTGTTTGCGGCGGTTACCATGTTTAACGGAACGTAAAGAACGCTTTTTCGTTGTAACTTTTTGGGAACTTCTTGGGTGATTCATCCGCTTTTCGAGCGATTCAAGCCGTTCCATGATTTCTTCCTGGGCGAGTCGCGTTTTGCTTAATACAGCATGTAGTGCGTCAAACTCCTCACGAGTCACTAGGTTTAGTCTATTGGATATATCTTGCAGTGCGGCATGAACGTGAGCGTCGATTCTAGGGCGCGCTCGCATGAGTCCTTCGAGGGCTTTTTCGGCCATATGAAGGAATTCTTCGATCGTTTTATCCTTACGCATTTTGATCTGCCGTATGTACCGTGATGGATATGCCGTTCAAACGTTCGGGCTTGGGTTTTTATCCCCTTGCTTTTCTCCCGCTTTCGGCAAATGAAAAGGGATTACCGCTTTCGCGGGCAAGTTACAATTGGTAAGCTATTAACTATGCAAATGCGAACCTTTATCCTTAATTTTTAATACCGGAAGCTTGATGCTCGCGATTCCCTTTCCCCCTGTTGATCCCGTTTTTGTCACGATCGGGCCTGTTGTTATCCGTTGGTACGCGCTTGCCTACCTTGCCGGTTTCATTTTCGGGTGGCGTTTGTGTATGCGTTTGGCGGCGCAAAATCCCGTAGGTCCTAAGCCTTCCGCTTTCGACGATTTCATGGCGTGGGCCGTCATCGGGACGGTTTTGGGCGGACGCATAGGTTATGTCCTTTTCTACCAGTTCGATTACTTCCTCAAAGAGCCGATGGAGATATTTTACGTCTGGCATGGCGGCATGTCTTTTCATGGCGGTATGATGGGCGTGATTTTTGCGGCCATTATCTTTACGCGCATGCGAAAAATTCCGTTTTTCGCCTTCAGCGATATCTTGGCCGTCGTGACCCCGATAGGATTGGGGCTTGGCAGGATCGCCAACTTTGTCAACGGAGAGCTATATGGCCGCGTGACCGATGTGCCTTGGGGGTTTGTTTTCCCGCGCGGCGGAGACTTGCCGCGTCATCCAAGCCAGCTTTATGAAGCGGGGCTGGAGGGCTTTGTGTTGTTCGTGACGCTTTATGTGTTGGCGCAAATTCCCGCGATACGTAGGCGCCACGGGTTCCTGTCGGGGTTGTTTTTGCTTGATTACGGCATATTTCGCTTTTTCGTGGAATTTTTCCGCGAGCCGGATGAACAACTTGGCTTTCTTTTCGGTCCGGTGACGATGGGACAGCTTTTGAGCGTGCCGATGATGGCCGTCGGCACCGTCTTTATTGTTCAAGCCCTGAGGCGTAAAGCATGACACCACTTTTCTCCATTATCCATGACATCATCAGCAGCGAAGGGCCCATTACGCTCGAGCGATATATGGAGATCGTCCTGCACCATCCCGATTACGGTTATTACCGGCATGACGATCCGCTGGGCGCGCACGGCGATTTCGTCACCGCCCCTGAAGTCACGCAGATGTTTGGCGAAATGGTGGGCGTATGGTGCGTCGAGGTTTGGAAACAGATGGGCGAGCCGAATCCGTTCGCGCTGCTGGAGCTGGGACCGGGCCGCGGCACGCTGCTTATGGATATTTTGCGGGCGACATCAAAAATAACGGGATTTCAAAAGGCCTTTCGTTTGCACCTTTTCGAATCCAACGCGACTCTCAGGAAAATCCAGAAAGAGAAACTGGGAGATTACGCGCCCGTGTTTGTCGAAAACATCGAGCGCTTGCCGTGGATGCCTACGATCGTTTTGGCGAACGAATTCTTTGATACAATTCCTATGCGGCAGTTTTTCAAAACGGAAAAAGGCTGGCGCGAACGTCTGGTGGATTGTCAGGCGGGAAGGCTTTTGTTCATCGAGGGCGAGCCACAGCTAACTCCGTTAGGCGTTGCGGCCAATGTGGCTGGCGATACTAGGATCGGCTGGACGTATGAGGTGTCGCCTTCGTCGTTGGCCATCGTTCAGCAGGTTTCCGGACACGTCGTGCGGCATGGCGGCGCTGGACTGATCGTCGATTATGGATACAGCGCGCCCATGGGCGCCGATACGTTGGAAGCGTGGCACAAACACAAGTTTATTGATCCGTTAGAGTTCTCTGGCGAGGCGGACGTGACTGCGGATGTGGATTTTTCGGCCTTGAAGACGATAGCCTTGCATACGGGCGCCAGAGTCGTCGGGCCGATAGGGCAGGGCGAGTTTTTGAAGAATCTGGGCATAGAGGTGCGCGCGGCGCAGCTTGTGCGGAGCGCTTCCGAAGACACGGCGGCCGTCGTCAAGGCGGACTTGAATCGTCTTATCGATCCTGCTCACATGGGCGTATCGTTCAAGGCGATGTCGATCCTCGCGCCTTCGCTTAAGGATGCGCCGGGGTTTACATGATGGAATTTCTTAAAGCCGGTAATCTGAAGGATTTGTACGGCATCCGGCATGGTTATTTTACGCGTGAAGGCGACGCTGGGCCGAAGGCGTTCGAGGAGTATGTGCGTCTTGCCGCCATGCAGATGGGAACGAAGCCCACGCATATGATGTTTTGCCGTCAGGTCCATTCGCCGGATTGCGTCAAGGTTATCGAGCCATGGGAGGGGGCACCGCCTGAAGCCGATGCAATGGCAACGCGGGAAAAGGGGTTGGCTCTTTGTATTAAAACGGCGGATTGCGTTCCTGTTTTATTTGCCGATGCCAAGACTGGGGTGATCGGCGCGGCGCACGCCGGATGGCGCGGTGCGATTGGAGGCGTGATCGAGGGCACTGTGAAGATGATGGAAGGGCTGGGCGCGATGCGTTCGGACATATGCGCGGCGATTGGTCCGTGCATCTGGCAGAGCTCCTATGAAGTGGGGCCGGAGTTTCCCGCGCCGTTTCTGGCCGAAAACCCCGAGAACGAAAAGTTGTTTCGGCCATCGGTTAATCCTGACCATTACATGTTCGATTTGGCGGGGTATGTGCATAACAAATTGTTGTCGTTGGGTTTGCGCGACGTCGATCCATCGCCAGCCGACACGTACGCGGACCAAGCCCGCTTTTTCAGCTATCGCCGCGATTGCC
Organism: uncultured Rhodospirillaceae bacterium; assembly: GCA_964649675.1. GTDB lineage: Bacteria > Pseudomonadota > Alphaproteobacteria > UBA9219 > UBA9219 > CAZVCG01. The sequence goes on from CAZYPX010000116.1 coordinate 4,625, forward strand.
AGCGCGGGGTCAAGGGGGCGGGTCGGCTGATTTCAGCGATTATGCTCATACCGCCAAACCGCGATAAAGTAGGCATTAGCACTGAAGAAATTGATGCAATAGCGGATGAAGATTACTGGAAATACGAGAGAGTTCTTGGAGATCTATGAGCAGGTTGTATCCCATATAATGCTTTGATAACCTTGGCCAATGGCCAGAACCCAAACCCTTTACGATAAAATATGGGAAAGCCATGTCGTGCGGCGGCGGGATGATGGCGCATGCCTGATATTTATAGACCGGCATTTGTTGCATGAGGTGACCTCGCCCCAGGCGTTTGAAGGGTTGCGCGCGGCGGGGCGAACGGTGCGCCAACCTGAACGCGCTTTGGCGGTTGCGGACCATAACGTGCCGACCACGCATGATCGCCTGCGCGGGATATCCAATGATGAAAGCCGTAAAGCCGTCGAAACGCTTGAGCGCAACGTACGAGCCTTCGGTATAGAGTATTTTGGCATAAAGGATAGAAGGCAGGGTATCGTTCATATCGTGGCTCCGGAGCAAGGCTTTATTCTTCCCGGCCTTACTGTTGTTTGCGGCGATAGCCATACGGCAACGCATGGCGCCTTCGGCGCTTTGGCTTTCGGTATCGGTACTTCGGAAATAGAGCATGTACTGGCAACGCAAACGTTGATAGCCAAGCCTTCGAAGAATATGCGCGTGCATGTCGAGGGCATGTTGCCTCGCGGCGTGACGGCGAAGGACTTGATACTCCACATCATCGGAACCAT
>CAZYPX010000117.1:0-5359 GCA_964649675.1 uncultured Rhodospirillaceae bacterium
CCCACGGGCATCGTCGTGGCGATGCAGGAAGAACGCTCGCAAATCAAGAACCGCGTCAAGGCGATGAAGGTTTTGCGCGCGCGCCTTTACGAACAGCAACGCGCCGCGCGCGACACCGCCTATTCCGCTGCGCGCAAGGAGCAGGTGGGCACGGGCGACCGCTCGGAGCGCATCCGAACCTATAATTTTCCGCAAGGGCGCGTGAGCGACCACCGCATCAACCTGACCCTTTACAAGATCGACGACGTGATGAACGGCACCGCGCTGGACGCGTTTATCGACGCGCTCATCACGCACGACGAAGCCGAAAAAATGGCGGAACTGAACAAGCCGTAAAGGGCGTCGGTCTTGCTGCGCGAACGCGCTTTGAGGCGATGCCGTCTATGGCAATTTTTACCCAAAGACTCTGCTTCAGACTGGCGACAAAAAGGGAAGAACGTCAAAAGGAACAAGCCCTTGATTTGGCTGCCCCCCACCCAAGGGACATAACGGGAACAAAAATTGCTTCTATAGTCAGAATCACTTACATTGCTTAGACGATTCTAAGGCAAGAGGAGATGTAGGTAGTTATGAAATCAGATGTAATGGGCCTTTGCCGAAAAACCTTAGAAGAGGAATCCGGTCTTTCTAAAAAAAACATAGAAGGGCTATTTAGGGACGTTCAAAAAAGCCCCGATTTATTCTCGGAATTAGATAGAGAGAAACCCGCCCCTAATAAAAATAAAAAGAAAAAGAAAAAAACGCACCCAATTATAAAATTTAACAGCACTAACAAAAAAAAGTTCGAGCAAGCAGATTTTATCAATAAAATTATTTGTGGGGATAGCCTCGAGGTCATGAGGTCTATGCCGGACGGGTCGATAGACATTGCTGTAACTTCACCCCCTTACAATTTAAAAAATTCTACTGGAAACGGAATGAGAGATGGCCGTGGTGGAAAATGGGAACGGGCGAGGCTCATTAGCGGTTATTCGGATCATCATGATGAGCTCCCTCACGATAAATACGTAAAGTGGCAAAGAGAATGTCTTAAGGAAATGTTGCGTCTTGTGCATGACGAAGGCGCTGTGTTTTATAATCATAAATGGCGCGTTCAGGGGGGGGTATTACAGGATAGGCAAGACATCGTAACTGGCTTTCCTGTCCGTCAGATTATTATATGGCGCAGGAAGGGGGGGATCAATTTTAATGCTGGTTATTTTCTTCCAACATATGAAGTTATTTACCTTATAGCAAAACCCGGCTTTCGTCTGGCTCCCAAAGCCAACGCCCTTGGAGACGTTTGGGAATTTATGCAGGAGATGAATAATCCGCATCCCGCTCCATTTCCAGTTGATTTAATTGAAAGAATTATTGGAGCAACGCAAGCAAAACTAGTTCTAGATCCGTTTATGGGGAGTGGAACAACGGCAATAGCGGCAAGAAATCTAAGTCGAAATTTTGTCGGAATAGAACTTTCCGAAGACTATTGCGTTATGGCTGAAAAACGTCTGCGGGGTGAAGTGTGGCAAGATGTGGACGGCCTACGACCATGAAAACATATACAAAAGACACCCTTATTGCGGCATTACGTTCTATAAGAGAGCGCGGCTGGATCGAAAACGGAAGACATAAAAACGATGGTGGAGTTGGTAACACATTAGAGGACTTGCTGGAAGTACCAGAAAACAACTTACCCCTTCCAAATGCCGCCGAATGGGAGCTTAAGTGCCAACGATCAAGCACAAAAGCTTTGACAACGTTATTACACGTTGAACCATCCCCGATAGCCATGAGGCTTGTCCCTTCCTTGCTTCTTCCTAAATATGGTTGGGCTCATAAAGAGGCAGGAAACAAATATCCACAAACAGAACTTAGCTTCAGGCAAACAATTAATGCGACAAATCGATCTGATCGTGGTTTTGGCGTTTTTGTAAATATGGACGAAAAGAAAATCGAAATTTCGTTCGATGCAAAAAGCGTTGACCCACGACACAAAGGGTGGCTGCAAAGTGTTGAAATGCGGGCTGGCCTTAACGAAATTTCTCCGCAGCCTTATTGGGGTTTTGACGATTTGTTTCACAAGATTGCGTCAAAACTACACAATTGTTTTTATATTAGAGCCGATGTGAAAAAAATTCAGGGCAGAGAACAGTATCTTTATAAAAAGATTTTTGTATTAAAGGGTCTTTCATTAGATAAGTTTGTTGTAGCATTACAAAAAGGAGTCCTTTTTGTAGATTTTGATGCGCGTACTGGGCATAACCACGGCACAAAATTTAGAATGCGCCAAAACATGTTGCCAGAATTATATGATGACGTTTCAGAAATTTGAAATGTAAATGAACGCCCAACCATTTCTTAATGTTCAAAGTTCGTTCACGAACCGCAAATGGATCGCGCGGCAGTATGACGAGCGCATAGCGATGGCTATGGCGCAGCGTTATGCGTTGCCCGACGTTGTGGCGCGGAGTCTATCGGCGCGGGGCATTGATGTCGATGCCGCGCCGTCTTTTCTCGAACCGCGCTTGCGCGATTTGATGCCCGATCCGTCGCGCCTCAAGGATATGGACCGCGCGGCGGCGCGTTTGGTCGGGGCCATCCAAAAGGATGAATCCGTTGCCGTGTTCGGTGATTTCGATGTCGATGGCGGCACGTCGTCGGCTTTGCTTGTGCGTTTTGCGCGGATGCTTGGGAAAAAGTTCCGGCTTTATATACCCGACAGGCACAAGGAAGGCTATGGCCCCAACGTTGCGGCGATGCGAACGCTGGCGGATGAGGGAATCAAGCTTGTGTTATGCGTCGATTGCGGGACGACGGCGCATGAACCGCTAGCCGCCGCAAAAGACGCGGGGCTTGACGTGATCGTCATCGACCACCATGCGGCGGAACCCGCGTTGCCGCCTGCTTATGCCATCGTAAATCCTAACCGCGTCGATGAATCGCTCAGCGAAGCTTATGGAACGCTGGCCGCCGTGGGTGTCACGTATTTGTTTGTGGTTGCCGTCAATCGGGCGTTGCGCGCGGCGGGGTTTTATAACGAAGCGCGGCCAGAGCCGGATTTAATAGCTTGGCTCGATCTCGTAGCGCTTGGCACGGTGTGCGATGTCGTAAGTTTGACAGGACTCAACCGCGCCTATGTCGCGCAAGGCCTGAAAATCATGGGTCAGCGGCGGAACGTCGGGTTGGTCGAGTTGGCGCGCGTGGCGGGTCTCAAGGGCGCTTTGGACGCGGGAGCGGCGGGTTTTGTTCTAGGGCCTCGCATCAACGCGGGAGGGCGCGTGGGGCAAGCCGATCTCGGCGCGCGGTTGCTGGCGACCGACGATCAGGCCGAAGCCATGATGCTGGCCGATCAGTTAAACAAGCACAACACCGAACGCCGCGCGATTGAAGCCAAGGTTCTGGCCGAGGCCGAGGCGATTGGGTTTGACGATTCCGCGCCGCTGGCGTTTGTTGCGAGCGACAATTGGCACGCGGGCGTGCTGGGCATCGTAGCGGCACGGCTTAAGGATAAGTTTCATCGCCCTGCGATAGTCATTGCGTTGGAAAACGGCGTCGGGCGCGGGTCGGGCCGTTCGGTGGGGCATATCGATCTTGGCGCTGCGGTTATCGCGGCGCGGCAAGCGGGCTTGCTCATCAACGGCGGCGGGCATCACATGGCGGCGGGATTGACCGTTGAACGCGAAAAGGTGGATGCACTGCGCGAATTTTTAACTGATCGCATCGGCAAGCTGATAGAGGCCGAGCCGTTGCAGCCGACATTGACGCTCGACGGCTTGGTGAGCGGACCCGCGCTGAATGAGGCGTTAATTGCGAAGCTGGAAGCCCTTGCGCCGTTCGGCACAGGCAACCCTCAGCCGCGCTTTGCGCTCGCCGATTGCAAGATTGTCCGCGCCGATGTGGTGGGCGAGAAACATGTAAGTCTCATCGCCATGCAAGGCAGTGCACGCGTGCGGGCGATAGCTTTCCGTGCCATGAATACCAATCTCGGCCCGTCGTTGCTCAGCCTGAAAGGACAGGTATGCCATTTGGCAGGCACGCTCCAAGCCGACGACTACCGCGGCAACGGCGCGTTGCAACTCGTTGTCGAGGACGGGGCGGCGACGTAAAAAAGTCATACACCTGAAGGGGCGTGAAGCATGTTGTTCCTGGCAAAGCAAGGCCGCATAGGCCCGTTATAGGTTTTTGTTTCCAGCCATTCCTTGGAATCGTAACAAGGGACAATCGTAATTGTTTCTCCGTCCCATGATGAACAATAAAGAGGGCTTTCCCCTTCGTTTGTCATCTGTTGTTGAAGGATTTTTCTTTTTGATAAGTCTATCGGTTTAGGCGCTTTCATGGCACATCTCCTCGACGCTCCGAGTTGGAGAAATAAAGAAACCAAAATGTAAAATAAGGGTGTGTGTGATTGCGCGCTATACGCGCAGTACCGCAACAGGTACGAGCGCCTGAATCAATGCAAAAACAAATGGACATCTGTGAAAGGTCATTGCCGTAAACTCAATCTATAAACTTGTTGCGGGGCGATCGACGTATGTAAATCACCCCGTCACAAGTCAAAAACCATTATGACCAAGATGTTGAAATATAAAGGTCATACAGTGGTTGTGCTTATTACAAAGAATACCTTTGTCCACCTTGACGCCTGAGCTGCGCGTTAAGGGCAAACTGTCTTCCCTTATCTTTATCAAAGACCGGACAATCGGATTCGGGAGGTTCTTCGAACCAACGCAGTTTCCTGTAGCGCTGTGTCGGCTTTGTTGATGTTGGTCTTGAGTGTGATGTTTTGTCGTTATTAGGCATAATATGCTCCTTGGTTTTCCGTTCCGGAGGAAAAAGTTAGGTCAAATTGTAGGGTGAGGGAGTCTGTGTGTGCGCGCTAAACGCGCAGTACAACTACTACGACAACGGGCAGCAGCAGCGAAATTACGCTGCTCTGTCTGATTAAAATGTTGTCGATGCGTTGTTGCATGGCGCTAACGTACATAAAGGGTTTGACTCGTGTCAAATAAAAAAACATTTTCATGCGCAACGAAATCCATCTGATGCATCTCGACAACAACTTTGCGCGTGAAAATTTCACAGTTACAAAAGCCGATGTTTGGTTAATGGCACAATGTCATTGCCCAATATATTATAAGCGCCACTCAGTGAAAGCGAATAAAGCTTTCACTGAGCAGGATATTTGCCACTAATCAATTACCAATATTTAGTTGTTCCCGCACGTTACAGTTGTGATGACATTTTAGAACGTAAAGCGAGCTAATTTTCCATCAACCTTTGCTATTCTCACGGGATGGGAAAACTCTTTTCGCGTTGGCATTGCCCCCGTGTTTTCTGTTTGAGGGGGGGTGAAATCCGTTGTTTCTTTGTCAGTTGC
>CAZYPX010000118.1:0-5334 GCA_964649675.1 uncultured Rhodospirillaceae bacterium
GATCGTTATGGGATGTTATGGCATCGGCCCCAGCCGCATCATGGGCATGATCGCCGAGGTCTTGTGCGCCGACCACGGCCTTGTATGGCCCGAAAACGTCGCGCCGTACAAAGTCGGCATCGTCAACCTGAAGCAAGGCCATGCCGATACCGACAAAATCTGCGAAGAGGCCTACGCCAAGCTGACCAAGGCAGGCGTCACAGCCATCTATGACGACCGCGACGCCAGCGTCGGCGTCAAGTTCGCCGACATGGACCTGCTCGGCATGCCTTGGCAACTCGTCGTCGGGCCGCGCGGCCTTGAAAAAGGCGTAGTTGAGCTTAAAAATCGCCAAAGCGGCGAACGTCAGGAACTCGGCCTGGACGCAGCCTTGAACAAACTTATCGGTTAACGGCCCATGATCTTCTCCCCTTTTGAACGCATGGTCGCGATGCGCTATCTCAGGGCGCGGCGGCAGGAAGGCTTTATCTCGGTCATCAGCTGGTTTTCGCTGCTGGGCATCGGCCTTGGCGTCGCGACGCTGATCGTCGTGATGTCGGTGATGAACGGCTTCCGGGCCGAGCTGTTTTCGCGCGTGTTGGGCCTTAACGGCCACATGAACGTTCTGTCCATGGATGGCATGCTGTTCGATTACGAGCCGCTCATCCAAAAAATCAAAGACGTGCCGGGCGTGCTTGTTGCCTCCCCCAATATCGAGGGACAGACGCTTATTACCAAGGAAGGCGCGGCTTCGGGCGCGCTTGTCCGCGGCGTCGATCCCGAAGCATTCAAAAAACGCGACATTATGGCCAAAAACATCGTTGCCGGATCGCTTGACGATTTCGGCGACGACAACATCGTCATAGGAAGGCGCATGGCCCAACGATTAGGCCTCAACATCGGCGATACGCTCACGCTCATCTCGCCGACCAGCAAAACCACGGTCTTCGGCTCGGCGCCGCGCTTGCGGGCCTATCCCATCGCAGCGATTTTCGACGTGGGCATGTTCGAATACGACAACGCTTTCGTGTTCATGCCTTTGGCCTCGGCTCAGCTGTTTTACCAGACGGGAACCGGCGTATCATCGCTGGAAATCTTTGTGACGACGCCCCACACCTTCGGCCGGATCAAGTCGGCCCTTTACGACGCTCTCAAGGACGATAACGTCCGCCTGCTCGACTGGCAGCAAACCAATTCCAGCTTTTTCACGGCCCTGCAGGTCGAGCGGAACGTGATGTTCCTGATTCTGAGCATGATCATCATGGTGGCGGCCTTCAACATCATTTCCGGCCTTATCATGCTGGTTAAGGACAAAGGGCGGGACATCGCGATCTTGCGCACAATGGGCGCCTCGCGCGGCATGGTCATGCGCATATTTTTCCTGAGCGGTGCCAGCATCGGCGTTTTGGGAACGGTTTTGGGCGTTGGCCTTGGCGTCCTGATCGCCAAAAACATAGAACATGTCCGGCAGGCTCTTCAACGCCTTACGCACACCGAACTTTTTTCCGCCGAGATTTACTTTCTCACGCGTCTGCCCTCCGTCCTTGACTGGAACGAAGTAGGACAGGTTATCCTTATGGCGCTGACGTTGTCGCTTCTTGCAACGCTTTATCCTTCGTGGCGCGCCGCCAAGCTCGATCCCGTCGAGGCTCTTCGCTATGAATGACCTTTCCTCTTTCCCCAACGTCCTCGAACTGAAGGACGTCCGCCGCACCTTTACGCAGGGCGACAACCGCCTTGAAGTCTTGCGAGGATGCTCGCTTACCGTTCAGGCAGGCGACAAGGTGGCGCTGATCGGGCCTTCGGGTTCCGGCAAATCGACCCTGCTGCACATCGCAGGATTGCTTGAAAAACCGGATCAAGGAACGGTTATCATCGACGGACGCGAAGCAAGCGCGCTCAACGACGGGGAACGCACAGCTCTACGGCGGCGCGCCATAGGCTTTGTCTACCAATTCCATCATTTGCTGCCCGAATTTTCCGCGCGGGAAAACATCATCCTTCCCCAGATGATCGATGGAGTTTCCCGTCATGCTGCGGCCGCGCGCGCCGACGAACTGCTCGCGCTTGTGGGGCTGAGCGACCGCTCCACTCATCGTCCTGCCCGACTTTCCGGCGGGGAACAGCAGCGCGTCGCCATCGCCCGCGCGCTGGCCAATCGTCCTAAAATACTTATCGCGGACGAGCCTACCGGTAATCTGGATCCGCGAACGGCCGAACACGTCTTCGACGTTCTTCAGGATCTTGTGCTCTCGCAGAACCTCGCCCTGCTTATGGCCACCCATAACTACGAGTTGGCTGAACGCATGGATCGCATTTGCCACCTTCATAACGGCCTGACATCCTAGGGTCTGACCCCATAAATGGCGTGGGTTCTGCGCTAATTATGAGTACACGGTTTAATGACGAAACCAAATATTAATCAGCAACAAAACAAGGTTATTGGAATTATTTTCATAATCATGCGCCGCTATGGCTTGACTTTATTGTCGAAAATAGAGCATAAAAAATAAACAGATCTTTTTTTATTAAGAAACGTCTTCAGGAGCCCTTATATGCCCGATAAAACGAACGCAGAAAAAGACACAAATGATCGCCTTCTCTCTCATGCTGCGCACATCGTCGCCGCTCATGTTAGCCACAATACGGTGGGCATCGCCGACCTTCCCAACCTTATCGGAACGGTTTATCAAAGCCTTGCGCGCCTTGGCGCAAGCGCAAACCCCATCGAGGCTAAGGCCGAACCGGCCGTACCGGTAAGGCGTTCCGTAACGCCGGAATACATTATTTGCCTGGAGGACGGCAAAAAACTCAAGATGCTTAAGCGCCACCTCAAAACATCGTACAACATGACGCCCGAGCAGTACCGCGAGCGCTGGAATTTGCCGCTCGATTATCCGATGGTCGCGCCCAATTACGCCAAGCAACGCAGCAGGCTGGCCAAGCAAATCGGCCTTGGGACTTCTCGCAAACCGAGGACCAAAGCTTCCTGACACAAGGGGCAGATACGCAAAACTTCTGTTTTTATAGCTTGCAGCCAAACGGCATCACCGATCCTTTGCTGGCCCTGTCCGGTTTGTTTGTGCTAAAAAGCTATATGTTTTTGCCTTTCATCGCTCCACCTGACAACTTAACGCGGGGATCAACGTGAAAAACGGCGAAAAAGTTTTCCATAACCTTGAGGTCCGACTTGCCGAAAAAGCGTCGGAAGTGGATGCCGCACAGGCCCTACGTTACCGCGTATTTTATGAAGAAATGGGCGCCAAACCGATGCCGGCCATGATGGCTCGTCAACGCGATTTCGACTCTTTCGACGACTATTGCGATCACCTTCTGGTCATCGATCACGCAAAACCCAAGGAAAGCTGTGTTGTCGGAACCTATCGCCTGATAAGACGGGAAACCGCCTCAAAACACGGATCTTTTTACTCCGCCAACGAATATGACATCACGCCGCTGGTCGGCTATCCGGGTGAGATTCTGGAGCTAGGGCGCTCCTGCATCGACATAGAACATCGCGCCGTAACGGTTATGCAGCTTTTGTGGAAGGGCCTTGCGGGCTATGTGATGCAGCACGACATCAAGCTGATGTTCGGATGCGCCAGCTTGCCGGGGACGAACCCTCAAGACCACGCCTTGCCGCTTTCCTATCTTTATTACCATCATCTTGCGCCTCCGGCTCTTTGCGCAAAGGCTTTGCCGGACCGATACGTCGATATGCGTCTTTTACCGCGCGAAACGTTCGATCCTGATAAAGCCTTTGATTCCCTGAAGATGGACCCGCGCAGCGGGGGCAACAGCCTTCCCCCGCTTATCAAGGGCTACCTGCGCGTGGGGGGTTATGTCGGCGATGGAGCGGTTATTGACGAACAATTCAACACGACCGATGTTTGCGTAATCGTCAAAACCGACCTCATCACCGGACGCTATATGCGGCATTACGAACGCACAGGAGCAAAAAACATCCCTTTGTCCTAAGTGAACAACCTAAAGCCTGAAAGTCAAACGCACGCCCGTGCAGCCGGCCGGCATAGACGCGGAGATCTGTGCTTGTGAAAGGTTCCGCAAAGACCCCGACCAACTTCCTCCGCCGTTCCTAAAGGAGCTGTCGACCGGCCCTCCCTCGGCACGCAACGTATCCACGGCGTTTCCGCCGGAACCCGACGTCAGAAAGTGCCCGAGAAAATTAACGCAATCAGGGATATTGGCCATGGGCGCCTTGGTAAATAAGAAATCGATGTCGAAAACAGTGAAGCTGTTCCCGCCTACTGTGGTGTCCCGAAAGCCCAGGTTTACACCGCCCGACCATGGCGTAACCGGCGACCGCCTAACCTGAGCGCCGCAGTTATAGGTAACCGTCCCCCTCAACATGCTGGACGGAAAAACTCCGGAACATACGTAATCGCTCAAACTACCGTTTTTCGCCAGAGCCGCGCGTCCAGCGTACATGTCGCGCGCACCATTGGCGATTTGCCAAGCTTGATTGATGGCTATTTGCATCGCCTCCCTGTTGTTAACTGTCCCCGCATAAAGCCAGATACCCGCAAGAGCAAGACCAACAACGGCAAAAACAACCACCATTTCGACAAGCGTAAAGGCTTTGCGCCTATGTTGTTTTTCTATTGTCCAAGGCAAACGCGACATCCTAAACGACCATTCCTATGTCTTTGAGTTGCAGAAAAAGTTCTCCGGGTGTCTGAGGCAACCGACCGCGCACCAGCGTGTTAACACGGGCCTCAAGCGTAGCAAAGCATTTACGGAATTTCCATTCGCGCACATCCGGACGTTCAGCCCCCAAAGGATCATCGACAGCCCAATGAACCTTTACCGGATCGTTCGGCCACACGGGGCTGTTCAGACGCGCCTCTTCCGACAACGTTACAATGACGTCAACCTTGACGATATGCGCCGACGCCAGAAACTCTCCCCATCCCTTTGTGTGAAGATTGCTCGTCAAAAGACCTTCTTCTTTGAGCAACGATAGCGTTTCAGGGTGTATTTCGGGCAGGGGCCTATATCCTGCGCTTCGGGCAGTGAAACGATCGCTGCCTTTGGCGTTTATCAAGGCTTCGGCAATTATGCTGCGCGCGGCATTGCCTGTGGATAAAAACAAAAACATGATCGGCTTCATGTGCATGCGTGACATTCCTCGAAGCGGGCGAATCACACCCAAACGATTCACGCTTCCGTGTTACGCTGTGAAGAGCAGGTCGGCAACGGCCACGGTTAACCTTATGGTAACCTTTTTGTGACTGTGGCACGAAAGACTCGCCCATGCCAAGGCAAGCCCGCATAACGACAAGAATTTTTTCTGGAATATTAGCCCCTTGCGCCATGCAAAAAAACAAGCTTATG
>CAZYPX010000119.1:0-5327 GCA_964649675.1 uncultured Rhodospirillaceae bacterium
CGTTTGCCCCCGCGCGCCGAGATCGCGCTCAATGCCTCCGTCCGCCCATTCGATGCGGCAATCCGAGGGGCCGAGGCCGTCCTCACACAGGACAACGACTTTGCCGGCATAGGCTTTTTGTTCGGCGATCGTTTTTATTCTTTCGCTGAGGCTGTCGAACTGGGATTCACTCACGCGTATGACGAGCCTTGGTTCGTGGGCCATTTCCGTGAAGGTTTGCGCGACAAGGGCTTCGATTTCTTCAAGACCTTGGCGGTTCGTGAGGGAAGGAAACAACTTGCGCGTCACGGCTAACGCGAGGCTTTGGGCGTGGGCAAGGTATTCTTTGCGCATGTCCTGATTGGACTCGATAAGCTCGGCCACGCGTTGCCCGATTTGCCCCAAAAGCGCGTTGGCGTGTTTTTGTAGGCTGTCCTCCATCTGCTGTTGCGCGGTCTTGAAGCCCGTTTCGTAAGACTGGAGTTTTGTGGATTCCAATTGTTCGGGGGTGAAGATGTATTTTTCGGGCTTGCGCTCAGGACGGGTCAACGCTACCTCGCTGTCGAAAGAGCGGTCGAAAAGGTATTTTCGCGGCGTGGATCCGTTATCGTCCGTTTTTGCCTGCGCGCTCGTCATATCAGTAGACAAGTTCGTCGTCCCCTTTCTCTTTCGCTATCGTGATTTCGCCGCGAGCGGCAAGGTCCTTGGCCGTATTGACGATGCTGGCCTGGGCCTCTTCCACGTCCCGCAGGCGTGTCGGGCCAAGCGCCGAGATGTCTTCTTTCAAAAGTTTGCCGGCTCGTTCCGACATGTTGCCAAAGAAAAGTGTCTTGATGCCGTCCGAAGCGCCCTTGAGCGCGATGGGCAGCTTGCTCTTGTCCACAATGCGAAGCACCGCCTGAATGGCCTTGGCGTCGAGCTTGATCATGTCCTCGAAGGTGAACATCAGGCTTTTAATCTTTTCGGCGGAATCGCGATTGCGCTCTTCAAGGGACGAAAGAAATTTAGATTCGTGCGCGCGGTCGAGATTGTTGAAAATCTCCGCCATGGCCTCGTGTGGATCGCGCCGGTTCGTGCGGGCGAGGTTGCTCATAAACTCGTTGCGCAGCGTGCGCTCGATATCGTCCAAAATTTCCTTTTGAACGGATTCCATGCGCAGCATCCGCATAATGACTTCCATCGCGAAGCTTTCGGGAAGCTGGGACAGAACCTTGGCGGCATGATCTGGCTCGATTTTCGATACGACGACGGCCACGGTTTGCGGATATTCATTTTTCAGAAAGTTGGCGAGAACGGCCTCGTTGACGTTGGCCAGCTTGTCCCACATCGTGCGGCCTGCGGGACCGCGGATTTCCTCCATGATGGTGTCAACCCGCTGTTTCTCCATGACCTTGAGAAGCAGTCTTTCGGTCGATTCCAGAGAGCCGACGAGGGAGCCGGTCGACGACATTTGCTCGACGAACTCGATAAACAGTTTTTCCACCAGCGTCGAGCTGACGTTGCCGAGGTTGGCCATCACTTGCGAGAGTTCCTTGATCTCGTCGTCGTTCATGTGGCTGAACACGCGCGCGGCGTACTCTTCGCCCAGCGAAAGAATTAGGATCGCGGCCTTTTCGGCGCCGCTCAGGGTTCGGGCATCTTCACGTACGCGCACGGCTGGCATGGCGGGCTACCCTTATCTGCTTTCCTGATAAATCCAGTTGCGGAGGATCGAAACGGCTTCTTCGGGGTGCTTGTCGACGATTTCGCCGACCTTGCGCAACGAAGAAGCTTTGACGCGGCCCTCCACGCGGGAAATATCGATCATTTTCTCGATTTCGGATTCTTCAGCCTCGTTTCTCAAGTCGCGTTCGAAAGCGCTTGATGGCGGAGGAAGTTGGGCCGGAGACGCGGAGCTCGCGCTGACTCCTGCAGGCAGGAGGTTTTGGCCCATGGATGCGTTTTGATCCGCCGATTCGAAGATGCGCCGCAGAATGGGGCGCACGACAAGCAAAACGACCAGAAGGCCGATAACCGCCAAAAGCAATGTCTCCATAATGCGCAGCAGATCGACTTTCGGCACGCCCATGAGCATGTCGGGCGGGCTTTCGCTTAAGCCGGTATCGCTCTGGGCGAACCGCATGTTGACGACTTCGACCGTATCGCCGCGGTTGGCGTCGAAATTGACGGCCGAACGGACAAGGGCCCTGATCTGTTCCATTTCCTCGGCGGGGCGAGGTTTGTAGGTTTGCTCGCCGTCCTCTCCGGCCTCGTATGCGCCGTCGATCACGACGGCCACGGACAGACGCTTGATCTGGCCGGATTCGCGAATCTGGCTGCGTATGGTCTTGTTGATTTCGTAATTGACGGTTTCCTCGGTGCGCGAGCTTAGGTTCGACGTTCCGCCGCCTGCGGATCCGGGCAAGGGATTGCCGGGAAGGTTGTTTTGTATGGAAACGGTCTCGTTGCCTTCGGCGGCGGACGCGTTTTCACTGGTCGTCTGCGTGGAGCGAACGACCTGGCTGTCGGGATCGAAAATCTCGGAGTTCGTCGTGATGCGGTCGAAATCGAGTTCGGCGGAGACTTGAGCCCTGACCTTGCCGAAACCGATGGACTGCGCCAGCAAATCCTCGATCTTGCGGGCCTGAGCCTGCTCGTAGGCGACGCGCATGTCGTCGTGATTGCCCGAGGCGCCCCCGGGCTCGCTCGACGCAGGGCGGGCCAGCAAGTTGCCTTTGTCGTCCACGATCGAAATTTGCCTGGTTTGAAGCTGAGGAACGGCGGCCGCGATGAGGTTTTGGATGGCCGCGATCTGCTCGCGCGCCAGCGTAACACCGCCACGCGTCTTGACGAACACGCTGGCGGACGCGGCTTGTGATCCGTGGCTGAAAAGCTCGCGTTGAGGAAGAACGAGGTGAACGCGGGCGGACTGCACGGAGCTTATCGTGCCGATCGTGCGCGCAAGCTCGCCCTCCAGAGCGCGCAGGTGGTTGATGTTCTGGACGAAGCTTGTGGTGCCGAACCCTTCTTTCTGGTCGAAGATTTCATAGCCGATGGATCCGCCTTTCGGGAGGCCGTCGGCCGCCATCATCATGCGCACCTTTCCGACATGTTCAGCGGGAACGCGTATAAGACCGCCCGAGGAGGAGACCTCGTACGGGATCTTGAGGCTGTCGAGCTTTTGCGAGATCGCGCCCGCGTCCTGTTGATCCAGATCGCTGTAAAGAAGGGCCATGGGAGACGCCGCTATACGAGTCGTGAGGAATATGAAGAAACCCAAAAGGCTGAACGTCACGATGGCGATGGCCGCAAGGCGCACAGGCCCCAAATTGCGTAACGTTTGAATGAAGGCGTTCACGTCAACTCATCTCCCTTTGGCAGCGCTTTTGTTAACCTTAATGCGAAAAAGACGTAATGATTCTGATGCCTTAATCAGGACTAGCGCCTTAATTATGAAGAATGTGTTAACGGGCTAGGCATTTTTTGCCGATTGCCGACTTGATGTGTTGCCGTTTGGTAACAGGCTGATTTTGGAGCAAGGAATTTCATATCGGTGTTAACCATGTTGAAACCAATGATAGTTGCGATTTTGTCAATTGAAGAAGATTGTTTGTCACGATTCGGGGGATTCGCCCAAGGAGAAATGGTTACTTGGTTAACGCCTGAAGGGGGAGATGTGCATGTTTGACGGTATAGTGCTATAATTGCCTCCTTAATCAAGCCCATATCTTGTGGCGGAGGCGTATGTGTCAGAAATCACTACCCAAGCTTTGCCTATAGAGCGCGTTCTGTCCCTTGTGAACGATCAATTGCGCCGGGGCGGCCCGTATCCCGAAGGCGTCGCGGAGGAAGGCCTGAAAATTCTTCAACGCATGCTGATAGATCTGAGGGCTCGCGGCATAAAGGACTTTCATTTCGATCCGAGCCGCAGCATCGCCGGGCAGGCCCTTGAGTTAAAGATGGTGGCGCAGGAGCTGGATCTTCTTTTGGATCAAGGAGACAACCCCAAAAAAGCCGAGATCAAAACGTTCGGCGGACCGAAAAACGACATGCAATGGTCTGCTCTTGAAAGGGAGCTGGAGGACTATAACCGTGAAGGCCTGACGAAAGTGGATGTTAGAGCCGTTACGTCGATCCAGGAGCTACAGTTGGCTGTGGCCGCAGGACGCGAAGCCAAACAGATCAAGGAAGACGCCGAGAAAAAAGCGCAAGCGCTGCAAGCGGAGAAGGCCAAGAACCTCTCCGCCTCGCACAAAAAAGAGGGAAACGACGTTCTTCAGACGCTTAAGCCGGTTATCATGCTGGGCGCGCTCTTTGTGGCTGCGGAAACGCTGAAGAACGTTCTCGCCAAAGGCAAGGTTGAGCCCGCGCCCGAACCGGCCAAGGCGGAAGCAATAGAAGGTGGTATCAAGAAAGCGTTCCTGTTTGCGTCCGTGAACGCCGGCCTTGAACGCGCCATGTCGGCCTTCAGAAAGATATCGAAGCTGAATAGGGCTCCTGCGCCCGCGCCCCGAGCGCCGGAGGACGACGACGAGCCTAAGCCTATCCACCACACGCAGGAGGAAAAGCTCGGAAAATCGCGCAGGCGAAGACATGCTTCCCTGAAAGCCGTTCCGCTTGCCGAGCCTCAGCCTGCTCCCGAAGTCCTGCAAAAAGCAGCGCATGACGGTATCGAGGCTCCGCGCCCGACAACGTCGTGGTTCGCAAAAAAACTTAGGCGGCACAACCTGAGAATTGCCCATCGTTTGATGCTGGAAGGCGACGACGACGATGAGTGATCGCGCGATTTTCCCTGAAAAACCGTTTTAGGAAGCTTATGGATCCCGTTATCGGTCTGGGTGTTGGCGGCGCGGATGTGGCCAGACCCGTTTTCAGAAGCATTGGCGATGACCGAAGCGTTTCTGAAGAGTTGTTTAATTTTAGCTCACTCTACGAGAGAGGCGTTGAATTATGGACAATAGTATAATGACACAGGAAGAAATATCGGCAATTTTGAATGGCTTTAAGGGCGCGGTTTTCGAAGAATCTGAACATCAGGAGGAAAAGGTTTTGCCTGACACGCCGCAAAACAGACTGAGATTAAGGCTTGCAAAAACGCTATTGAAGTTTTCCCAATACGTTTCCGGATTGTATTGAGGCGTAAAGAGCATGAAGCATGTCATCGGCCTTGATATCGGCGGCACGAAGATGGCCGGCGCGGTCTTCGGGCAAGACGGCGCGTTGCTCCATCAGCAGGTCGTGCCGACGGCGCATGACTATGACGCTTTTCTGAACGCTTGCTGCGAGCTGATCGAAATTTTGCAACCTTGCCCGCAAAGGGAGGGTAACAACGGATGTCCTGTCGGCATCGGCATTGCCGGACGTGTCGT
>CAZYPX010000120.1:0-5323 GCA_964649675.1 uncultured Rhodospirillaceae bacterium
GACCTATAGCGACGGTCCGACCTATACGCTGTGCATCCGTATGTAAGGCCATGCCGCGCGCCGCTTCACGCCTGATTTCCCTGAGCACGAATACGCGCGGCTTCACGCTTGTCGAAATGTCGGTGGTGCTTGTCGTGATTGGCCTCGTGATTCTTATCGTTTATCCTGCGCTCAACGCGCTGCGCACCGGCGCGCAACGGAGTTTGACCGACAGCAACCTACAAAGCCTTTTGCGCGCCGCTGCGGTCTACGTTCAAGCCAACGGCTGCCTGCCCTGCCCCACGCCCGCAACCACGACGGGAGCAGGGTTCGGACGCGTGCGCGGCGATGCGAATGCCGCCGCTCCTCCTTGCGGCTCGTGCGCGGTGCCGGAGGGCATCGCGCCGTTCGCGTCGCTTGGCGTTCCGGAATCCTCCGCGCGGGACGGCTGGGGACGGTGGGTCACGATGCGCATCGATCCCTTATTGGCGGTCAACTTCAACGTCGTGCCCCCTACCGCGCCGTGCTCCTCCGCCGACGTGACAAACGGTATATGCGCGCAGGCGGGCGCAAGCCAAAAGGGCTTATGCCGGAGCGGACTGTCTCCGGCCAATCGCGTCATCGTCGAAACGCCTTCGGGCGCCACGCAAGCCGCGGCCATCATCTTCGTAAGTCATGGCCCGAACGGCAAAGGGGCTTTTATCGCCAGCCCGCTGGCCGGAACCAACAACGGCGCACGATTGCAGGTTTACGGCCCCCTGACGTGCGACGCCAACCATACCGAAAATTGCAACGCGGACGGCAACGTTTTGTTCAGGAACGGCACAACCGTATTAGGCGGAAGCAACCCGTATGACGACTCCATGGTCTTTCTCGATCGCAATAACCTCGTCAGCTTCCTTGGCAACGGCAGTTGCCAAACGGCATGGTAGGAACGGCCTCTATGAAAAAAAAACCTCTCCATAAAGCCGTTTCCCCAGCATACGCCAACGACGATCCGCTCCCACGCGGCAATAGCCCGCTAAATCCGGAAGCCCCGCCAATCGGCGAACGCCTTGCCGAGCTTGGGCTTATCACCCGCGACCAACTGGCCATCGCCCTGCGCGAACAACGGCAAAAAGGCGAGATGCTTGGGGTCATTCTCATCCGCTTGGGCTTTCTCGACGAGACCGCTTTCGCCCGAATCCTTGCCGAAAGGACGGGCCGCGCCGCCGTCGACCTCAAAAACTTCCGGCTTGATCCCGCGCTCCTGCAATGCCTCCCTAAAGCCGCCGCTCTGCGCTGCCATGCCCTTCCTCTCAGGCTGGACGAAGACACCCTTGATGTCGCCATGGCCGATCCTTACGACATCGTAGCGCTCGACACACTGCGCCGGTATTTTCCTCGGCATGTAGCAATCGTCCCGCACGTCGCAGCGAAAACCGACATTGACGACGCCCTGATCTACGCCTACGGCGCCGACGCTTCGCTCGACGACATCGTGCGCGAACTGGAAACGGGAAAAACGGACAGACCGGCTCATGTGCAGGCCTATGAGCATCCCGTCGTGCGCCTTGTGAACCAGCTTCTGACGGACGCCGTAAAAAGCGGCGCGTCGGACATCCATCTTGAGCCTGAACAGACTTTTGTCCGCGTGCGTACGCGCATCGACGGCGCCATGCGGCAGGTGCGCGCGCTGCATCTTGAGCACTGGCCCGCGCTGTCCCACCGCATCAAAATCATGGCCGGCATGAACATAGCCGATACACGAAGCATTCAGGACGGGCGCTTTCACATGCAGGTCGGGGGTGGAAACGTCGATTTCCGCGTGGCCATCATGCCTACCGTTTGGGGGGAAAACATCGTCGTGCGGCTGCTCGACCATCGCCGCTCCCTCTTGCCGCTTGAAGGACTCGGATTCGATTCCGGAAAAATCGCCGTTCTCGAGCGCATCATGGAACGTCCCATGGGCATCACGCTGGTGACCGGACCGACCGGTAGCGGAAAGACGACAACGCTGTATTCCATTTTGCGCCGCCTGAGCGCGGCGGACGTAAATATCGCGACGCTCGAAGAACCCGTCGAATACCAATTGGAGCTTATTCGCCAGACGGCCATACAGGAATCGCAAGGCCTGACGTTCGCGGCGGGCGTGCGCAGCGTGTTGCGCATGGATCCCGACATCATCTTCATCGGCGAGGTGCGCGACGGCGACACGGCGCAAATGGCGCTTCGCGCCGCCATGACAGGACATCAGGTTTACTCCACGCTGCACTGCCAGGACGCGCTCAGCGCTTTGCCACGGCTGATCGACCTTGGCCTCAGCCCGCGCATGGTCGCGGGGCATATCAACGGAATCGTCGCGCAACGCCTTGTGCGCAAGCTATGCCCGCATTGCCGCCGCGAACGTAAAGCCGGCGAAACCGAATGCCGGATGCTCCGCGCCGATCCATCTACGCCGCCGATCATTGCCGATGCCGACGGCGGCGCGCTGTGCGGATGCACAGGAAGGTCTGGACGCATGGTCATCACCGAGATTTTGAGCCTTTCGCCGGAAATAGACGACATGATTGCGCGCGAGGCCGGACGGCTCGATCTTTACCGCCAGGCACGCGCCGAAAAGTTCCGGACTCTGCAGGACGACGGCATCGCCCACGTTTTGGCCAAGACCATTGCGCTAAGCGACCTGCGGCGCGTCGTAGATTTGACACGCGAGTTTTGACATGACCAAGTATCGTTACCGCGCAGCCCACGCCACAGGCAAAATCCTCAAGGGGAACATGACGGCGATGAACGAAAAAGACCTGTCCGCCAATCTGCGTCATGCCGGCCTTGAGCTAATCGACGCGAAGGCTCATGCGGACAACGCCCTGTCAACGCCAAAGCCGTGGTCAAGGCGACGCATCAGGGCGCGTCAGCGCGCCTTGGCATGCCGACAGATCAAAAATCTTTTGATGGCGGGCGTGCCCTTCATCGACACGCTGAGCGGCGTAAGCAAAACGCTGCCGTACGGTCCTTTGCGCGACAAGCTTGAGGCGATCGGACACAGCGTCAACCAGGGCACGGGCATTGCCGCCGCTTTTGCCGAACATCCGGACGCGTTCAACAAGATTTTTCTGGCAATTTTGAACGCGGGTGAAAAAGGCGGAGACCTTGCGGCAACTTTCGGCTATCTCGCCGATTTCCTCGACCGCCAGACGCAATTGCATGAAAGACTGCGGCGCGCGATACGCTATCCCCTTTTTCTTCTCGCTCTTGCAACCAGCGTCATGCTCTTCATGCTCACGATGGTTGTGCCGCGCGTTATGGCCTTTTTACATACGCTTGAAACCAGTCAGCCGATGGCCACGCGCCTTTTTCTGGATTTGTCTCTTTTTGTGACGGAATATGGCGTTTTTTTTCTTATCCTCGCATGTAGCGGCGCTTTTCTTTTTGTTATCTTGCGGCGCGTTTCGATGGATTTTGCCCAGCGCTCCGACGAATTGACGCTTCGCATTCCTTTTATCGGATCTGTCCTCCGGCAAATCGCTTTGGCGCGGTACGCGCACAGTCTTGCGCTCTTACTGAAAAGCGGCGGCGATATACCGTCCTCCCTCGTTACGGCTCGAACGGTTCTGGCCAACCGCTTTCTTGAAACCGAGGCCAAAAAAGCCGCGAGCCTCGTGCAAACGGGACAGCCTTTTTCCTCCGCGACAAAAAACCTTTTTCCGCCATCGGTCATACAGATGTTGGCCATAGGAGAGCAAAGCGGCACGCTTAACAAAACGTTAGAGGACGTAGCCCAGAACTTCGATGAGGAATCGCGCCATGCGTTAGACCAGTTTATCGGGACTTTGGAGCCGACCTTGACGCTACTTGTCGGGGCGATGCTCGCGTGGGTCGTTTTGGCGGTCCTTGGCCCCGTTTACGGCAGCCTGAGCCATCTTAGCGCGACTGGAGCCCTGTAATGGGAAGTTTCGCGATTTCTTCCTCGTCTTTTATTCTCAAGGTCGGCGACGATGGCGCGCTCCTTGTCCCTCCCCGTTCGGCAGGTTACGCGGCGCCCGTTTACGCCGAACACAACGACAACACCCGAACAGCGGCCATCCTCGACACCCTGAAAAACAACCCGCGCACGCCGGTTATTCTCGCCGCCGACACTCTGGGGCAAGATTACAAGCGCGACGTTTTGCCGCGCCTGAACATCCTTGACCGGCGCAAACTTGTGTCACGGCGTTTGCAGGATTATTTTCCGGCTCATGAGCCCGGGCGCAAGCCCGTTTCAACCGCCCTGCGCCTCAACGGCAAGGAAACGCTTTTTGTCGGCGTACATCATGAAGGCCCTCTCGCCGCATGGCTCGAGCATTTGGAATCGTGTCCTAACGCGCTTGTTGGCATTGTCCCCTTGCCGCTGGCCGTTTCGGATATGGCCGCCGGACTTTTGTCCGAAACGGCTCAGGGATGGTGCCTCATGCTCAGTTACCATCGCACGGGCGGGTTCCGGCAAATCGTCACACGCGATGGCTCTTTCGCTTTTACGCGCATGACCTCGCCTGTCCGGCAAGAGTTCAGTCCGGCCATGATAACGGCCTCGCTTGCCGTGGATATGAAAGCGACCGTGGATTACCTTGTCCGTCTTGGATTAAAAAAAGGCGAAAAGCTCCCCCTTATCGCGATCCTGCCGCGCGCATGGCACGGAGCCGTGGAAGCTTTGCCCGACCCTTTCAAAGTCGTCGCCGCCTATACCCCTTGCGAAGCGGCGCACAGCCTCGGCCTCGCTTTAACGCCCTCGAACGACGACTCCGCGAGCGACGAGCTTTTCACCGCATGGATCGGTCGGCGGACACCGCGCCCCCTGTTGATGACGGACACGGCGCGTGAACGCCTAAAAACAAGCCGGATCAGAAAAATCGGAACGGCGCTCGCGGTCGCCATTCTCTTTACGGGGATCGGAAATTTGGGGTGGCGCGCCCATGATTTGCGCGAAGTCGCCGAGGCCAACCGCACAGCGGCGCATAATGTCGCCTTACTCAGGGAACAATGGGTTCGCGAGCGGGCCGAACTGGCCCCCGTCACGGAACCGCTCGGGCGTTTGCGGCAAGCCGTCGCGCGGCAGCGCCTCTTTACCGAAACGGACGCGGGCCCCTGGCCGCTCTTGCAAACGCTTGCGGAAAACATTGGCGCAAGCGGACGCCTGACGCGTTTCGTCTGGAACAGAGGCGAAAAAAACGGCGCGCCCGAAACTTTAGTTTTTTCCCTGCGCCTGACGGATGGCTCCAACGACGAAAGACAAAACGTCGTGCGGCGTATCGACAACCTTGTCCTTGCTTTGCGCGCCGCCCAGCCCAATTATGAAATCGCCGTGACGCGCTACCCTTTTCTGGTC
>CAZYPX010000121.1:0-5264 GCA_964649675.1 uncultured Rhodospirillaceae bacterium
GCAAGGTCTTGAGCAGCGTCGCAATGTCGGCATTTTTGCCGATTTGCTCCTGCAAGACCGAAAGGGACATGGGCTCCCCGCTCGCGAAGAGCATAGCTTCGAGCAGGCGTACATTGTTGTCGTCATCAAGGATGGTTCCGGCGTCACTCATGTCTTGTCGCTTTCCGAAAAGGTGAAAAGATTGTCGCGCCGCCGCAGGTAAATGGGCGCGAACACGCCGTGTTGACGGCACTCAAGCTCGCCTTCTTTCACCATTTCGAGCATAGCGGCAAAGGTCGAGGCGACGGCCGATCGGGCTTCAAGCGGCTCTGCAACGGCTTCAGGTAAAAAGCTTACGAGCATCGTCCAGTCCGGCATCGCGCCGAGCATTTGCCTGAGACGGTTGAGGCTTTCCTCCATGCTGTAAAGTCGTGTCGGCTTGATCCGGATGTTTTCGGCCTTGCGGCGACGTTGCGGAGCTCCGAGAGCTTTGAGCAGATCGTACAGAGGAAGATAGTAGGAAGGCTTATCTTCGATGGCGAGGGCCTCGGGCATGCCGCGCAACAAGGTATCGGAACCGAGTTGCGGCAAATCCTGCAGCTTTTGGCTGGCCTGACGCATCGCCTCAAGACGCTGAAGCTGAAACTTAAGGGCTTCGGCCATATCGGCAGGATCGGCTTCGTCTTGGGGCGGTTCGGGCAGCAAGAGCCTGGATTTAAGGTAGGCAAGCCACGCGGCCATAACAAGATAATCCGCCGCGACCTCCAGCCGCAGCTGGCGAGCCGAGGCGATAAAGGCCAGATACTGTTCGGCCAGCGCCAGAATAGACAGCCGCGCGAGATCGACCTTTTGCTCGCGCGCGAGGGTCAAAAGAAGATCCAATGGGCCGTCAAAACCGTCAATCGCGACGACAAGATCGTTCGCGTCCGGTTTGTGTTCCGCCGAGCTTTCGTGCGCCAAAGGATTCATGCCGTTCTCAAAAAAGTTTTTAAAAAGCGTTTCACCGGGGTTTTAGCACGCGAATCGCAAAATTTCGCGCCTTTTCACAACTTTAACCAAAAGTTTTTGCATGAAAAACTCCTGATCCGTTTATAGGCTTACGTATGAAATCAGGCTTTCCAGACGCTCCAAAGCGTCGCCCAAAGGCGGAAAGCGGAAAGGACGGGCAAGCCTGCTTTTGGCCTTTTCCCACCGCAGAGCTGCGTCAGGGCCCATGTCGGGAACGACAGCCGCGATGGCGCGCATGGAATCAAGATCGCCGGGGCAATAGAGGGCCAGATCCGCTCCGGCTTCAAGGGCTTTCAGGGCGCGACTTTCCATGGGGCCGGTCAGGGCTTGCATGGCCAGATCGTCCGACATGATCAGGCCCTCAAACCCAAGTGCGCCCCGAAAAATCGCGCGATGCGCGGCTGCGGACAGGGATATGGGGTTGTCCGGATCGAGCGCCTTGAAGACCACATGACAACTCATCCCGAAAGGCGCGTCGTGCAAGGCTTTGAAAGGAACAAAATCCTCTTTTTCGAGTTCGTCTGCGCCGGTTTCGTCAACCGGCAAGCTTTCATGCGGATCGACCCGCGCGCGGCCGTGACCGGGCATGTGTTTGATGACGGGAAAAACGCCGCTCGCAAGATAGGTTTCGACGGCGATTACGCCCAAAGCCTGCACGACGCAGGGATCGCGGCTCAGCGCGCGATCACCGATGGCGGACGATGCTTCCGCAATATGAAGATCAAGCACCGGCGCGCAATTGCCGTTAATGCCGAGGTCGCGTAAGATGGCGGCCGTGGCGAGGCTGTGAAGAGCCATGGCCTCCTCGCCTGCGCGGGGATCAGACTCGTAGAGCGCGCCGACGGCGCGCAGCGGCGGCAAGGCTGGCCAATGCGGAGGCTTGAGTCTCGCGACGCGGCCGCCTTCCTGGTCTATGAAAACGGGCGTTTCAGGATTGCCGGAACAGGCGCGCAAATCCGCCACAAGGCGCCGCGTTTGATCAGGCGTAGCGCAATTCCTCTGAAACAGAATAAATCCGAAAGGCTTGGCTTCGGCGAAAAACTCGCGTTCGCTGGCCGTCAGATCATGGCCGGAACAACCGAAGACGACAGGCTTCACGTCAGGCTCTTCAACGGCGCACGACAATGCACGCCGCGCGCTCGCCGCGCAATTTCGCGCATATGGAACGGGCTTCCGCGTCGGTCATGGGTCCGCCCTGCACACGGTAGAACGCGCCACGCTCCCCAAGATCAGCCCGAACGAGATTCAATTTCGTGCCCGCGAGGGAACCCGCGTATCGGGACTGGATTTTTCTCATGGCGTCCTGCGCGACTTTTTGATCGGGAAAAGAGCCGACCTGAATCGTGAATTTTTGGGCGGTCGCGGAAGCTGTTGCATCCTTCGGCGTTCTCGCAAGTTGCGCCGTTTGTACAGGCTTCGCGGCAGGCGCGCTCACGGCTTTGGGGAGCGGCAATTCCTCGGTCTTGTTTACCGGCGATTTTACCGGCGATTCCATAAGGGCCTGGGCAGACGGCGGCTTGAGCGTTTCGACCGCAGGAGGCTTCGCCGCAGGTTGTTCGGTCTCGCTCGCAAGAGTTTCGGGCTGCGAGGCAAGAAGGACTTCTTCAAGCTTGGCTTGATCGTCGTGCAGTGACGGCGGCAGCGGCGTCAACAATGGATCGGAGGCCGAGGATTCTATGGGCTGAGGCTCCGGCGGCGGTGGCAGCAAATGTTCGACGTTCGCCAGTTTCGCGGGCGCCGTGTTGTCGATTTGCTGGAAAACGGTTTCGTTTTGATGCGGGATGTCGATGCCTCCGGGATCGTCGGGCCTCATTTTGGCAGGGCCGTCGGCCCTGATGGTCGGTATCTCGGTCGGCAGGGAGGATTCCCTGTCCTTAAAGGTCCAATAGGCTCCCGTTCCGGCGATGGCCACAGTCAGCAAGACCAGAGCGATCAGGCGGATTTTCAGGCGCGCGAAGCGGCGCTTGCGGACAAACTCCGAGCGAACGGGCGGCTGGACAAACAGCTCAGGCGGCATCCGGTTGATCATGTCTCATTTCCTCCAATGGCTTGCAGCCCATGACGGCAAGGCCGCTTGCAATGACCGTTTGGACGGCTCTCACCAACACGAGACGCTTACGCGTCAACGCAGGATTGTCCGGCACAAGGAATCGCAATGTAGCATTATCGTTCCCTTTGTTCCACAGGCCATGAAACGCTGCCGCCATGTCCATGAGATAAAAGGCTATACGGTGCGGCTCGTTGGCGATCGCGGCGGCTTCGACCGCGCGCGGCCAGTTGGCCATCACGCGGATCAGCGCAATGTCGTTCGGGTCATCAAAGCCGTTAAACGCCGCGCCAGCGAACGCTTGCGCGGAAAGATCCTCGCCTGGCATCATCGCCGCCGCATGGCGCAACACCGAGCAACAACGGGCATGCGCGTACTGCACGTAAAAAACCGGATTGTCGCGCGTTTGCTCCACGACTTTCGCGAAATCGAATTCAAGCTCGGAATCCGGCGCGCGCGTCAGCATGAAAAAGCGCACCGCGCCCGCGCCCACCTGCTCCACCATCTCGCGAAGCGTCACGAGGTTTCCCGAACGCTTCGAGAGCTTGACCGGAACGCCGTCCTTGAACACCTTGACGATGTTGTTGAAGATCACATCGAGACGCGCCTTGCCGTCGCTAAACGCGGCGACGCAAGGGCGCATGCGCTCGAGATAGCCGCCGTGGTCCTTGCCTAGAACGTCGATCATGCGGTTAAAGCCGCGCGCAATCTTGTCGTAGTGGTACGCGATATCGGGCATCATGTACGTCCATGCTCCGTCGCGTTTCTTGAGGGGCCTGTCGGTGCTGTCGCCGAAACGGCTGGAACGGAAAAGGGTCAGCGGAACGGGTTCCCAGTCCTCCATGGGTTTGCCTTTGGGCGGCGGCAAGGTGCCGACATAGACGAGGTCCTTGTCCTGAAGAATTTTGAAGACCTTGTCGAGCGTTCCGTTTGCGATCAGTTCGCGCTCGTTCGTGAAAACGTCGTGACGTATCCCGATAAGGTCGAGATCGTCGCGGATGAGGTTCATGATGAAGCTTACCGCGAAATCGCGCACCGGCTCCATCCACGAAGACTCCGGCGCGTCGAGCCATCGGCGACCGTCGCGCGCCGCCAGCGCCTCGCCCACGTCCTTGAGGTATTCGCCCGGGTAATAGCCTTCCGGTATGGCGCCGATGCTTTCGCCCAAGGCTTCGCGGTAACGCAAATGCGCCGTTCGCGCAAGCACATCGACCTGCGCGCCGGCGTCGTTGAAATAATATTCGCGCGTCACGTCGTATCCGGCCTTGGCCAACAGGTTGCAGAGCGTGTCGCCCAGAACTGCGCCGCGCACATGGCCGGCGTGCATCGGCCCCGTGGGGTTGGCCGAAACGAATTCGACGTTGACTTTTTCCCGCCTGCCAAGCGCGCTGTCGCCGTAGGCCGTGCCCGCGCTCAAAATCTCCTTGAGCACGTTGCTCCAGACCGAAGGAGTAAGACGCAGGTTGATGAATCCGGGGCCGGCAACGGCGGCCTCGGTCACGTCAGGAAGCGCGGCCAGCCTGGGCCTGAGAATTTCGGCGATGGCGCGCGGAGGCTTGGAGGCGTGCTTGGCCAGCGTCATCGCCACGTTCGTTGCCACGTCGCCATGCGCGGCATCGCGCGGGGGCTCGACGACAAAAGACGGCATGTCGGGCGGCAGGCTCAGCTCCCCTTCCCTTGCCGCGTCCGCAAGGATGGATTCAATGTCTTTATGAATATCGCTGTAGATCGTCATATCCTAAACTTTCGCCGCGTCGGAATCATCGTAAAAAGGCCGACAAGTCCGATTGGCAAGACCTCATTCCTTGCCGGTTTCATGCACGTCGCGGTAGCGCCGCGCCCATTCGGGAATGCTCGTTTGCTTGGCGCGCGACACGGACAGAGCGTCGGACGAGACGTCTTCCGTGATGACGCTTCCCGCGCCGACGTACGCGCCGCTGCCGACCTTAACGGGTGCCACAAGCGCGGTGTTTGAGCCGATAAAGGCCCCCGCCCCTATTTGCGTGCGCGATTTGTTGAAGCCGTCGTAGTTGCAGGTGATCGTGCCCGCGCCGACGTTCGCGCGGCTACCCACCGTCGCATCGCCCAGATAGGACAGATGGTTGACTTTGGCCCCCGCCCCGATTTCCGCATTTTTGATTTCGACGAAGTTGCCGATCCTGACGGCGGTGCCCACCATCGAATCCGGCCTCAGGCGCGCGAAAGGCCCGATTATGGCGCCTGTTTCGAT
>CAZYPX010000122.1:0-5217 GCA_964649675.1 uncultured Rhodospirillaceae bacterium
GGCCGCGCATTGGGCGCGGCTCCAATCGAGGAGGGCGCGGGCGGCGCGAAGCTGGGCGGATGTGATCGTGCGGGGAAACGGTTTGTTCATGGCCGGCGCTCAGTTGAGGACCTCGTCGGGGCGGAAGTCGACCAGAAACCGGATCGCCGCGTCATAGTCCTCCGAGGCCATAGCCTTCACGTCCGTGACGCCGAAGGCGGTCGTGAGGACCGCGAGCACCGTCGCTTCGTCGATCTTGTGCGTGTAGGCGACATAGGCCGTCACGGCGGTGATGGAGGCAAGCTCGTTGGGGTTCAGGGGGGCGGGAACAGCCCCGCTGGCTTGGCTGTGGACGGCTGGCTGCATGGTTCGTGCCCCTAAGAGGTCATGGCGTGCGGGAGAGCGTTGGCGCGGGCCATGACGTCCTGCAGGCTCAATGCGTGGGCCAGGCGCGTATGGGGGTCGCTGTTGCCGTGCTGCGGCTGGAGGCGGGCGGCGCGCTCGATCTCGGCCAAAAGGGTCCAGGCGGCTATTTCGCCGAAGCGCTCGATCAGCGCGTTAAAATTCACCGGCATGAATAAATCTCCCAAATAAATGCAGTTCAATATAGTCCCCATTATGCTCACCACTTTCTTGAAAGCAATAGAAAAATACACATAAAGTTATTTATAACCTAACTTTAAGATATGTTAGGGGCGCAACGATTTTGACGCCTTTTAACCAATCCTAAACCAAACACCACATGAGACCTGCCAATAATTGGTATTTATCTCCCAATAAATGGTAACGATGATAGTATTTGACGCTTAGAAAGCGCATGCTATAAGTGTTTAGACCTAACTTTAAGAGTAATAAAAATGCCGACAGGGAAACAGATCAGGGCGGCCAGGGTATTCCTGGACTGGGACGCTGCGGATTTGGCGGCCAGGGTCGGTTTAAGGCGCGAGACCATCTTGTCGATTGAGAAAAGCCTTTCGCATCCTCGCCAAGCCACAATGGACAAGATCGTCCAGGTTTTTAAGGACTTCGGTGTGGAATTCAAGGACGAGCGCGGCGTTGAGTTAGTAGATGACAGGGTTCGCGAAATTGATGGTACGGATTGCTATGCAAAGTTGCTGGATGAACTTTATTACCGTTTAGAAAAAGGCGATGAATTCTTGATTGCTTGGGCGGATGAAGCGCTGTCTCCTCCGGCTGTGCATGATGCTTATCGGCGTATCGTCAAAAAAGGAATCCGGTATAAAAAACTGATCAAGCACGGCAGCACATGCATATATGGCCCTCTTTCTTGGTATAGATATATACCGCCTCATTACTACCAAAATGCCCCTGCTGTTTTCTTTAAAGATAAAAGCGCTTACTTAACCGAAGATTTTAAAAAGATAATCGTCATAAGAGATAAGGCATTAGCAAAAGCCAATAAAAATTTCTTCAATATTATTTGGTCTTCTGCAACTACTCCCAAGGAAACGAAGATACATGAAACATACAAATAATCATGTTGTCGCGAAGGGCGACTATAAAATCATCCTGCGTCACGCGAACGGCTGGCGCTCCTTCGACGCCGCGCGACTCCACATAAGCGTGCCCCCAAAGCCTGCGTTCGATCCGCGAGCCCGCAGCATCCTGGATTGGAGCATAAGCGCTTTTGATCAGGTCACGCTTTGCCTGCACGACACGATTCAACATTACAATCTGAGGGCTCAAGGGTTGGATGAAGCAGCGGCGCGCGAGAAAGCGCTGGAAAACGGGGATTTGTGGCTCAAGAGCAATATTTTTCCTTCGGATGTTTTCGTTGATGTGGTGCGGTGGGACGATCTGCTCGCGCACCCGAAATACAACGAGGTCCATGAGCGCGTTTGTGAGTTCTATCGAAGCAATGAGGAATTCGCGACGGCTATCGATTGGGATCTTGAGAATTTCGCGGCGCGTTGCCGCAAAAGGGGGGAAGCGTTTGGCGAGGAACGAAAAGCCTTGTCCCGCGCTTTCCTGCTCGAGGAGGTGGCGGGCTACATACCGCTCTATCAGGAAACGAGCGCGGCGGACATTCTTCCAGGCATGCGCATGAAGGCCATGCAGTTGTTACTGGATGGTCTCGGAGGCTTCAACCTTCGGCGCAATCTCATGATCACCGCGAAAACTTTCGATCTGCAGCGACAAGAGGGGTCTATGGCTTTACATGCAGACTCTCACGGGTCCGTTCACGCCGCCTAAATTCATTTTCCCATGATCTCTCATGCGAGCTTGCGGACGCATTCTTGAAGAAGGGCCGTCCCGCAAGAGACGGCCCGAACGCCGGTCAACTGCCAAGAGGCTTTGCCCTGGCGAGCGCGGCTTCACAGAGGGCAGCGATTTCGACGCTGTCGCTGTTCAGGCATGGCGCCTTGAAGTAGGGCGCGGCGTGAAGCGCTGCGGTGGCGGTCTGCAGGGCATGAAAGAGCTGCCGTGCAGCCAGGCGCAAGCGGACATCTTCGTCCTGCCAAACGGCAAGCTCGTCGCCTTCCGGACCGGAAATCTCGATCTCGTCGAGCGGCATGAACATATCGTAACTCTCGAACGCGAGGGTATCGGGTGATTCCTTCCAATAGTCGCGGGCAAGCTGCAGCGCCTGTTGGGGCGTGTCCGCTTCGAACTCAGCCAAGGCATATTCGGCTTGCGTCCGGTAACGTGCGAGATAGGTGGTCATGTCGTGTGCTCCTTCATGTGCTGCGTTACCCCCAAAGGCGGGGGCGAAGGCGCACAGAAGGCCGTGGCTTCAGGGGACGTTTTCAACGCCCCAACACGGGAGCGCAGCGAACGGAGCGGGCAGGGGCTTGAAAACGGCCCCGCCACGGCCACACTGCGCCACAGCCCGCCGAAGGGGGAAAGCAGGGAAGGGGAGTCATGACCGGCAAGAACGCCGCTCAAGGGAGTGGAGAGCTAGTCATCCGGTTGAAGGAGGTGGTCAATATCCCGTGCGCCATGGAGCACGCGGACGATTTCTATGCCGTTGGAGATGGGACGATAGAAGATGACGTAGCGGCCAACCGGAAAGCTCCGGAGGCCTTCGGCGAGCTCATCGCGGGCACGGCCCATGCCTGGGTTTGAGGCAAGCGCGTGAAGCTTTTGATCGATCATATCGACAAAGGCGTCGGCGCGGGCTTCGTTGTCGTCGGCGATATAATCCCAGATTTCGACGAGGTCGCTTTTGGCGCGAGGAAGCTTGATGACAACGGGCATTCAGGCCTCGGCTTTCGACGACAGGCGGGCCGCGCGACGCTTGCGCCCTTCTTTTTTGATCTCGTCGGAATTCCACGGCGTCGGATCGCCGCTGGCAAGGCCTTCGCGGATGTCCTGTCGCAACTGCTCGAGTTTGATCGCCCTCAAGCGGTCTTGTTCGTCCATAAGGCGGAGCGCCTCGCGGACAACTTCGCTCGCCGAGTTGTAAAGGCCGGACGCCACCTTCCTCTTGATCATGTCTTCAAGCTGGGGGGTTAGATTGACGTTCATCGGCATGGGGCCTCCTTTCTGTGAGGGTTCTTTGAGCATAAGAGTATTGTCAAAGATTGTCAATTTTTGACAATCTTTCCTTGCAACGGACCAGCGCTGTTTTTGGGGAAGGGCGGCTCACCCAGGTTTGAACATGTGGAGCTGCCGCAAGGGCCGCTTCGGCCTCGGCTCATGCTCGGCTTTCTTCTTTCCATTGCCCGGGCGCTCCGCCTTCTTGGGCGGGATGATCTCATGAATTCCGGCGCAAGCGAAGCCAAGCTCGTACTCATAGGGCCTCACGCTTAGCAGCTCTCCCCGATAGGCGTTTACGACCACGACGAAGCGCGTTTTGCAGATGCTGACCCAAGCGTCGGGCTTGCTGCCCCAGCCTTCGTTTTTCCGCTCGTCGGCGTGTTTTTGAAAGACGGCTTGCGCTTCGGCAAGCGATGAAAGAACCTCATTGGACATGGGGTTTATGTATTTGAGCCAGCGCGCTATTTGTCAATCAGTCTGGTAAGGCCGTACAAACGCGTGCGCCGGAAAGTTGGCTATGACGGCGTCTTCCTGACCTTTGAGCGCCCCTAAGGGACACGTTGCTTCTGGAGAATCCGCGAAGGAAGGGGCCGCGCAAGGCGGTGAAGGGCTTTTTGAGAGGAAAAGAGCCTGAAAGTGGACGGTTGACGTATAACGTATAGCCTGTTAGGGTGCGGCATGATCATCAGTTTCCGCGACAAACGGACGCGGGTCTTTTTTGAGGGTGAAAGGGTGAAGGCCTTTCATGCAATCGAGCGTCAAGCGATGTTGCGGCTCGAGCGTCTTCATGCGGCGGACCGCCTGTTGGCGCTCAACACGCCCGGCAACCGGCTTGAAGGGCTCAAGGGGGATCGCAAGGGTCAGTACAGCATCCGTATCAACGATCAGTGGCGGATTTGTTTTGAATGGCCGGAAGGTTCCCCGGGACCGTTGAACGTGGAAATTGTGGATTATCACTAGCGGGAGGCGACCATGGCACGACTTCTTATTCACCCAGGCGAGCACCTGGCCGACGAACTGAAGGCGCTCGGCATGAGCGCGAACGAACTTGCGAAAGAATTGGGCGTGCCGACGAACCGGCTTACGCAGATCATCGCCGGCAAGCGTGGTATCACGGGCGACACGGCGTTACGCCTGGGCAAGTGGTTCGGCACGGGACCGGATATCTGGATGAACCTGCAAAAGAATTACGAGCTGCGGCTTGCGGCGCAGGAAATAGGGGACGCCCTGAAAAAGATTCCCGAGCATCGCGGCAAACGGAAAGCGAGCAATGAGCTGCATACCTAGACCCAGAGCAAACCCATGAAGATGCACAATCCGCCGCACCCTGGCGAAATCATCCGCGATCAGTGCCTTGAGCCGCTGGGTCTGACGATCACGGCGGCGGCGAAGGGCCTCGCGATGCTCTATGTTCCTTGTCCTAGTTTGTAGCTTGTAGCGAATTGCTTGAAATTTTCACTGATATGCGGACTAGGGGGACGGGCAAGAGACGACTTTAGCGGGGATGGTTTTGGTTAATGCGGCGCTCAGCGTATTAGCTGAAAAGAGGAAAGAGGTTTTATGGTCGATAATGTGACCCCAGCGAAACGCTCAGAAATCATGAGTTTGGTCCGCAGGAAGGACACTGGCCCAGAAATGATTGTAAGGCGGCTAATCCACAAAATGGGCTACCGCTATCGACTCTGACGTTCTCCCCATCTTCGGGGCAATTTGATTTAGAGTCTTTGGGTTAAAATA
>CAZYPX010000123.1:0-5213 GCA_964649675.1 uncultured Rhodospirillaceae bacterium
GACGGTAATATCTGGCGCAAAGCTACCGACAACGGCACGTTGTTCGCGAAGCCTCTGACCGGTTTTTCTTTGACAGGTTCCGGCGCGGCGGCAGGCTTGGAAACCGGCGCGGAAGGCGCGAGAGAAAGCGCAGACTCTGTAGCAGACGACTCCGCCGCCGAAGAAGGAAGCGACAGGAATTGTTCAGTCGGGAACTTCTTTTCGCCTGGCTGAACGGCTGACGGCGCGGCGGGCTTTCCTTCGATAATGACGGGAGCTTCAAATGTTTGCGGCGCGCGCGTAACGGGCGAGGATGAAGCCGGTGGCGCCGCAAGATGAGAGGGCATAGGAACCGGAGCCGCAGCCGACGGCGGCGCGTAGCTTTCGACATCCGGCGCGGGCGACACCCACTGGAATCCGGCAAAGGCAGGAGAAGCGGCGAATAATATAAAGGCAGCAAAGGTGAGAAAAATTGTATGCGGCAAAGACAATAAACAAGGTCGTTTCAGCATGACTCGTTCCTTTTGCGAAGCTGATTCCGATTTGGCCGATAGTCTAGAGTAGCCAGCAAGAGGCAACAATAACCCACGAATCCTCATGACTCTTAGCCTTCTCAATGTGCTGTTTGTGCAACATGTTGTTGAAAGAAAAGAATCGAAACACCCCCTAAATGATTCCGATTCCCCCCCTACGATTAGGACCAAGCCAAGCCCAATCAACCAAAGTCGATCCACCTGCGCCGGAAGCCGCTGTTCGCGGGGCGCTTGACGCCAAACAGCCAACAGCGCAATGCCCGCAAAGCGGCGTCGAATGTCAGGCCGTTCCGTTCAAGAATCCAGAAAATCAACATAAAAACGCACGCGACTCCGAGCGTCCAAGAACGCATGTGAACAAGAAAAATCAAAATGCCCACGGCAGCGCGCGCGTCCATGAAGAAAAAACGCGTGAGCTTTTGCGTGTTCCGCCAATGGATATCGATCATGGAGATTCCCCTCAAATTACCGTGATGTCGTCATCGTCATGCATGTGATCAAAAATGGTTTTGCTCTCGCGCGTCTCTTCCCCCGAATAGCCCTTTGTCAACAGAAGATACGTGCGTTGGTTGATCTGGCCTTCCTTGAAAGCTTTGTCGGCAGATTGCTGCATCGTCCGGCCATAACGTTCAAGAAAACGCTGGGTCTCGACCGTCCATCTCTCTATCGGCATGTTCAACAGTTGTTCGCGGATGCTGTCGTCGAAGACGAGATATTCCCGCAAACCTACGCGCCCGCCCCCCACGCGCGGAACAAGAACCTGGGTCACGATAAGACGCAACGTTTCCATGAGGGCAAACGCGCGCTCCGTACGTTCAACTGGATCAAACACGCTGATCGTCCGGCGAACGGTCGCCGCTACGCCGATGGTGTGCAAGGTTGAATACACCAGATGTCCCGTCTGCCCTGCCTCGATGGCCGCCGTCATCGTTTCGCGGTCACGCGCCTCGCCCACAAGGATAATGTTCGGTTTGCGCCGCAAAGCATTGCGAACGCCCGCCGCGAACGTCGGCAGATGGCGCGGGATTTCGCTTTGCGCCACCAGAGAACGCGGCCCGACGATTTGATCGTAAACATACTCGATGGGGGCTTCATACGTCAGAAGTTTGCCGGATCCCTGATCGCGCTCGATCAACATACGGCATCCCGCCGCCAGCAAGGTCGTCTTTCCGCTGCCGGTAGGCCCCGTGATAAGGATAAGGCCTTGATGCGGCGACCAGTTGTTGACCAGAGCCTCCTCGATGCACAGCTCCTGCATGGTCGGCGGCAGATTGGGCAGGCTGCGCATCGTAACCTGAACGGAATCCCGTCCACGGCTCAAGACTGCGGTGATGTTGACGCGATAACGGTAGCGCGCGTTCCTGTCGAGGCGCACTTCGTAAGACAGGTCGAGATCGCGGCCCGAAGCCAGCTTGGCCAAAGCATCCGGACCATAAATGCGCGACAGGATGTTGACCATATCCGCCGAATCCAGATTGCGGCGCGTTACGGGATAAAGAACGCCGTCCGTCTCGATATAAATGGGACGGTCCGTTTGAAACGTGATGTCCGAAGCATGAAAATCCATAGCCCAGACTAGAAAAGGATCAACACTCGCCTCTTGCATGCGCAAAGGCTCGTCGGGCCATGTGCCGATGTCGATTTGCTTGGGATCGGCGGTTAAGGTTACCTTGGGGCTGTCGTCCACCGCTCGCTCCGTGGGATGAGCGCGGAAGGACCTGTGATCATCAACCCACGATCGCCCACCCGCATTTCGGATCCGCCGCCTGTCACGCCATGATCCTGATGCAGCGCAAAGGGCGGGGAAATCATGCCTTGCGACAAAAGCTCGCGGTAGCGGGCCATGCCTACAAAGTCGTTCGTCATCCGATCGAGATCGGCCTCAAAGGTTTCTTCGGCCTGATTGACGCCGGCTTCCCACCCCTCCTGAACCGACAACCGCCACACCTTGCGCTCCTCGGCGTCTTTGGGAAGCAACAGGCCCGGCGGAGGATCCACCCGCCCCCAGTCGCGTTCCATATAAAGGCGCCAGTTGCGCGCGGCCGTAACGATACGCGCGGCACGTCCAATGCGGAAAACGCGGTCGGCGACCGCCGCCTCCTGTCCGCCCCCATTGACGATAACGGCGCGCTGGGCTTCGGATACGATCGGCGGCTCAATAAGCAGGCCTGACGGCGCGGGAATCAGCAAGCGCGAAAAATCGAAGAGGCGGCTCAGGCTGGCGTCATATTCGGCAAGACGGCGTTGTATCTGGAAGGTCCGGTGGGCCAAGCCCCCGCGCGCGCCGAGCGATAACGCCGCTTCGCGCACGGCATCACCGCGTATCTGAAGCCCCATGAAATCGGGTCCGGCCGTCGTCCCGCTTTTCTGCTCCATAAGATCCTGCAAGGTCGGCGGCGGCGGCGAAGCCTCGGGAACGACCGGCGACGCGTGGGCCATACCAACGCACAAAAGCGCAACCAAACCTGCCGCAAACAGGGTCAAACGGGGTTTAATGGGCTTGATTCGCTGCATGATACGATAACCGAATGCTCTGTCTGTTCACCTTCGGGCCCGCCGCTACGGCTGACCTTGAAAAACCTTTATAGCCTGTCGACGGGCGCGTAGCGTATTTCCAAAACACTGGCATGACCATCGAGATGCAGATCGGCTCTGC
Source organism: uncultured Rhodospirillaceae bacterium (assembly GCA_964649675.1). GTDB lineage: Bacteria > Pseudomonadota > Alphaproteobacteria > UBA9219 > UBA9219 > CAZVCG01. The sequence goes on from CAZYPX010000123.1 coordinate 3,169, forward strand.
GTCCCGCCTGCAAGCCTATGTTGCGCAACACTTCGATAAGCGGCTGTTGATAAACGTCGACCGTAACCGTTATAGGCACTGGCGGCTGTTGGCCGCGTGATGTGTAACGAAGACCCGCACGGGTGGCCAGCGTTTGAGAAATCTGTTCAATCGGCCCGGACCAGCGCACTGTGATGGGTTGCGTCAGGTTTTCGGGGGCAGCGGAAAAATCTTCGTTCTGCGCGACCAGCGGCGTGCGCTGCTGTTCGATGCCGGAAAGAGCGTCGAGCGCTTGCGCGGCCTTTTCGGCGGCTTGCGCAATACGTGTGCCTACAAGATCGGGTTCCGTAGCCACAGGCACCGTTGAGGTAACGGTCGATGTGCAAGACGCCAAGCCTACGAGCAACAGCAGAAGCGTTCGTGAGAAAAATGTCTTAGGGTTCATTGTCTTCAACTTCCTTGGCCCGACACGGCCTGTCTCAGTGAACTGCCACAAAACCTGTACAACAACTTACCCGTTCTCGCCAGCCCGTTTCTAATCCTGATCGCGAAGAAAATGAAGGGCGAACCCCAACAGGCAGGCGGCCGGCAACATCACCAGAATCCCTCTTAACCACATTCCCGTAAACAAAAAATAAACACTTAGAACCAAAAGCGCCGCCGAACCCATACCATAGATAAGCGATGCGTTCGGCAAACCGGCCTCGCGGCGGGCGTTAAGGTTAAAGGCATCCGGCAGGTTTTTCCGGATATCCAACGAAGGCAGGCCTGGGTTTTTCTTTCCCTTTGCAGGCGGCGACGTCCGTTTATCGAGCCAGCCAGCCATCACGCACCTACATCAACAAATCGGAAAGAACGGCCGCCATGCGCTCGGGCTTGCCCTGAACGATTTTTATTCTGCCGTCTTTTGCGCGATACACCAGATAAGGCGTCGAACGGATGTTCCATTTCTCGATCAATTGGTTGTTCAACAAGACGGCTTGAATCCTGATCTGTTCCGGCTCGCCCGCCAGCGCGTTTTTATCGCCATTCGCGTATCTATCCCAAACATCCAGAGGATTGGCCACCTTCAAAAGCTGAGCCCCTGCGCGGGTTTCGTCACTCTTGGGATCGTTGGTCACCGGCACAAGACGCACCTGCAGACGATTCCCCATGACGGATTCCCGCAGCTCCCTCCATGTCGTCTTGCAATGCGGACAGCTTGGCGAAAGGACCATGATGATTTCCGCGCTCTCGTTCCGGCCCAAAGTCACGCCCGCCGCCGCCTGCAAGTCCTGCATGAGCCGCTCTCCTGGCGAAAGCGATACGGTCGGGACAGCGGCTACGTTATTGCCCCCGCCCGTGATGGGATTTCCACCCGGAACGCTAGCGATACCGCCCGGCGTGGAGCCGGCCCTGCTGATGTCTTCCTGTTGTTTGGCCGGAGTGCTAATAATGTCGGCAACTTCCTTGCTGGTTTCAGCCAACGTGACAATCTGGGGGCCGGTGACGTTTTCGCCCTCGCTCGTGAACATGCCGCCGATCAACGCCGTTTTTTTGTCCGCCGTCACATAGATCATCTGAATCTGGCCGTCTTTGACGATAAGCCATCCGTACAGCCCCGATCTTTCGCCTAGGTAGTACAGTTTGGCGCCGCTTTTAACGATGTTGGATAAAATGGGGACAGCGTTAATGTCAGGCGGCGTAACGCTACGGTCGAAACTCGGCGGGGCTAACGTCGGCGTTTGGGCATACGCCGCGCCCGCAAGCACAAAAACGCAAAAACCAATAACCCAAAGCAAACGACTAAAACGATTCATCTGTGCGTGTTTCCCTATCTGAAGCGACGGTCGCTTCCTTAGTGCCCGAAACAACGCCTCTCGTCAACGCTAAGGCTGCGCATACGCATAATAGGAATAACGCGGCGGCGCGGACGCATACCGACGCTCCTTCGGGAAAAGGCCTTTTCGTTTCATTGCCCCAACGACTTTGGCGGCGTAGCGCTGCCCACGCCATGGCGTCGCCGAGTGATAGCGCGCGATCCCGCCGTATAGGGAACCCGCTTCATCAATTTTTGCCCGCAAAAT
>CAZYPX010000124.1:0-5169 GCA_964649675.1 uncultured Rhodospirillaceae bacterium
GGCTTTCACCTCTCCGCGCTTTATAGCCCTTGGGAAACATGGGCCGAGATCGCGCTTGAACACGGTCAAGTCCGTAAAGACCCGCCGCGCCTGCAAGTCTGGACAAATACCAAACTCGCGGAATGTTGGGAAGATATGGGCGGCGAGATTTTGCAAGCCGACCCGCTTATGGACAGGCGCGAAGATTGGGGCAAGCCTTTGCCCGAAGGCGTGGCGCTTTTGACGGCGGGCGTGGATGTGCAAGGCGACCGGATCGAGGTTCAAGTCGTCGGCTGGGGAACGGACGAGGAATCATGGGTCATAGATTATCGCGTGATCTGGGGTGATCCTTCGGGGCCGCGCATCTGGAACGATCTGGATTCCTTTTTGCAAACGACCTATCCGCACAGCCGCGCCTTGCCCGATATGCCGATCCGCGCCGCCTGTATCGACACGGGCGGGCATCACACGAAGGCGGCTTATGAGTTTTGCCGCACCCGTCTTGCGCGGCGCATCTGGGGGATCAAGGGACGCGGCGGCACGGGCATTCCGGTCTGGCCGCACCGTCCCTCGCGCACGAAGGGGCGCGTGCCGCTCTTCATGATCGGCGTGGACGCCGTGAAAGATTCGCTCTTCGCGCGGTTGCATTTGCGCGAGGTCGGCCCCGGCTTCGTGCATTTCAGCCAAGAGCGCGACGCCGAATACTTCCGCCAGTTGACAGCCGAGCGCGTTATAACCCGCTATGAACGAGGCCGCCCGATCCGGTCTTGGCAGCCGAAGCGCGAAGGCGAACGCAACGAGGCGCTGGACACGTTCGTCTATGCGATGGCGGGGCTTCATGGCCTCATAAGCATGGGCTTGCGTTTGAACGATGAGGCGAAACAGCTTCTTTCCTCCCGCGCCCGCGAGGGACAAAAACAGGCCGCGCAACCCGCTTCCGTCACCATCCGTTCCAAATGGATGACCTGACTATGCGGCGCGTTACCTCTTTGTGCAAAAGAGCGCAAAACATTCAGTCTATGATTACAGGGCCGCTTTTGCTGCATATACTGGATGCTTCAAAAGTTTCGCCATGCCTTGAAACGAACGATCCGATCCGCCTTCGATAGCGCAGGCGGCGGTCGGCGTTGGGAACATGCCAAGAGCATTGACTCTCTGAATGCCGCGATCCTGTCCAGCGCCACAGTCTCGGCGCGGCGCGCGGGTTATTACGCGCGTAACAACCCGTGGGTTGTCGCCGCCGTTCAGGGGCTTGTCGCAAATGCGGTCGGCACGGGCATCAAACCGCGCTCGCGCCATCCCGATGAGAATGTCCGCAAAAAACTTCATGCGCTTTGGGGCATGTGGACGGATAGCGCAGACGCATCGGGCCTCACCGACTTTTACGGCCTTCAAGCTCTTGCCATGCGCTCGATGGTTGAAGGCGGCGAGACTTTTGCGCGTTTCAAGATGAACGGCAAAGGCAGCGTCCCTCTGCAAATCGAATTGATCGACCGCGAACAAGTGCCGATGGACTTGCACCGCGAGATCGTGCATGGTGCGCGCATCCGCGCAGGCATTGAGTTTGACGCAAACGGCGCGCGCGTGGCGTATCACGTTTACAGCAATCGCCCCGGCGATCCGCTTGCGCACGTGTCGCTCGATCTTGTCCGGCTTCCGGCCAGCGACATGATCCATCTGTTTCAAGCCCTCGCGCCCGGCCAGTTGCGCGGCATGACGTGGCTTGCCCCGATCCTTTTGCGTTTGCATGAATTGGATCAATACGAAGACGCCGCGCTTGTGAAAGCGAAGGTCGCGGCGCTCTTTACGGGCTTTATCCGCGATCCTGACGGCACGGTGGCGGGCCTCAATAATGGCAGCGGGACGAATGGCGTTCTTTCGGTTGGCATGGAACCGGGAAGCCTTATCCCGTTGCCGCCCGGCGCGGACATTCAGTTTTCTACGCCCGCCGATCCGGGCGATTATGGCGCGTATGTGAAAAACCATATTCGCGCGATAGCAAGCGGCCTCGGCCTTCCTTATGAAATCGTTTCCGGCGATCTGGAAGGCGTGACCTATTCCAGCATCCGCGCGGGGCTTGTCGAGTTTCGCCGCCGCGTCGAACAAATCCAGCATAACGTGATCGTCTTTCAGTTTTGCCGCCCCGTGTGGGAACGTTTTGTGCGTCTTGCAATTTTGGCGGGGCATATCTCCGCGCATGATTTTGATAATGCGCCGCAAGATTTTCTTGCCGTCGATTGGCTTCCGCCGAAATGGGATTGGGTCGATCCGCAAAAGGACGCCAACGCTGAAATCGCGCAAATCAACGCAGGGCTAAAAAGCCGCAGCCAATCCATTGCCGAGCGCGGTTATGACGCCGAGGAAGTGGACGCCGCCATTGCCGCCGACCGTGCGCGCGAGTCTGCGCTTGGTCTTTCATTTGAACAAGGGGGAAACACAAATGCCAAATCTTCTGACCCGTAGCGCGAGCCTTGCGCCGCAAACAGCTAACACCGACGCCCGCACGATTGAGGTTGTGTGGAGTACAGGCGCGCCTGTGCGTCGCCGCGATATGCAAGGCGATTATTTTGAGCGTCTTTCGCTTGAACAAGCCGCCGTCGATCTTTCGCGCCTCATCGGGGCGAGCGTTCTTGACGCGCACAAGCAAGGCGCGGTGCGCGACGTTCTCGGAACCGTGCGAAGCGCGGCTGTGAACGGCAAAGACGGACGCGCTGTTTTGCAATTCTCGACCCGCGCCGAAGTCGAACCTGTTTGGCAGGACGTTCTCGCCGGAATCCTTCGCCATGTCTCCGTCGGCTACACGGTTGAAGAATGGGCGGAAAGCACAAAAAACGGCAAGCGCACTTTGACCGCCACACGCTGGACACCGATAGAAATCTCACTTGTCCCGACCCCCGCCGATCCCGGCGCAACCATTCGTAAGGAGGAAACCATTATGCCCGATCCCGTCACAAAAGAAACCCGCGCCGCCGTGAATGCGGAAATCCGCACCATCGCCCGCGTCGCCGGACTCGATCAATCCTTTATCGACGCGCAAATCGACGCGAACGCCACGGCGGACGAAACCCGCAAGGCGGCGTTTGACGCGCTGGCGCAGCGTGGGGCCAATATCCGCACCGAGCAAACGCGCATGGAAATCGTACAGGATCATGACGAGCCGACCGTCCGCGCGCAGCAAATGGGCGAGGCTCTTTATGCGAGGATCAATCCGGCGCATCAGCTTTCGGAACCCGCGCGCCGTTATGCTTATGCGACGTGCGCGGACATGGCAAAAGAAATCCTCACCCTTCGCGGAATGCCCGTAACGGGTCTTTCGCCCGCGACGCTTATCACCCGCGCTTTGCACACGACAAGCGACTTCGGCTTGATTGTAGGCGATACGATCAATCGCACCCTACGCGCCGCATATCAGGCCGCACCGTCCGGCATCCGAAGCCTTGGGCGGCAGACCACGGCGAAGGACTTCCGCGCCGTCAATAAAATCATGCTGGGCGAAGCGCCGCTTCTTGAAAAGCTGAACGAGCATGGCGAGATTAAATCCGGCACGATGGCCGAGGCCAAGGAAGCCTATCGCATAGAAACCTTCGCCAAGAAAATCGGCATCACGCGGCAAGTGCTGGTCAATGACGACCTTGGCGCGTTTGCCGACCTGTCCCGTCACATGGGCCTCGCCGCAGCCGAAACCGAAGCGCAAACGCTTGTCGCCTTGCTGGAATCCAATAGCGGGGACGGGCCGAGCATGAATGACGGCAAGGCTCTTTTCCATGAAGATCATGCCAACCTTGCCGCGACCGCAGGCGTAATCTCTGACGATACGCTTTCGGCGGCGCGTCTTGCCATGCGGACGCAAACGGGGATCAACGAAGACCGCTTGATCCGCGTCACGCCCAAATACTTGCTTGTCCCGCCCGCGCTTGAAACGCTGGCCGAAAAATGGCTAGCGACGATTGCGGCGGCCAAGGTGGATGATGTAAACACCTTCTCAAACAAGCTGACCCTTGTTGTCGAGCCGCGCTTGTCCAGCGCGACGCGCTGGTATGTCACGGCGGACGCGGGAGAAATCGACGGCCTCGAATACGCCTATCTTGCTGGTGGTGAAGGCCCGCAAGTCGAGAGCAAATCCGGCTGGGACGTGGACGGCGTGGAAGTGCGCGTGATCCTCGACTATGGCGCGGGCTTTGTCGATTGGCGCGGCTGGCATATGAACGAGGGCGCGTAATGGCCGACCTTGCCCAACTCACCGCATGGCGTGACGCGCTTTTACGGGCGCGTTATGCCGGAATCCGTACCGTCGAATATGACGGCAAGCGCATCACCTACGGCAGCGACGCGGAAATGGCGAATGCGCTTTCCGATCTTGAGCGCCGTATCGCCGCCACAAGCGCCCAACCTATAACCCAAGTTCGCATCACCTCAAGCAAAGGAGTCTAACGCATGAAAAACTACATTCAACCCGGCAACATCATCACCGTCACCGCCCCCACGGGCGGCGTCACCTCCGGCGCGGGCCTCCTCGTCGGCAATTTGTTCGGCATCGCCACGGCGGACGCGGTGGCAGGCGCAGACCTTGAAATGGTCACGGTCGGCGTCTTCGATCTACCGAAAGCAGAAACGGCAGTCTTCGCGGCGGGCGATCCCGTTTCGTGGAACGCCACAAACGCGCAAACCGTCGCTCCGGCCTCCGGCATGATCCCCGTCGGCATCGCCGTCACCCCCGCCGCCAATGGCGAAACAACGGCTCGCATCCGCCTCGATGGTGTTAGCACCGAGGCGGCAGCGTAGGGCGTTAGCTTAAAGAAGGAATGGCCGTGTCAATCGGCTCCTTGTTTACGCAATGTCGAGCGGCAGACCGGACAGCCTCGCACGTCGGAATGATGGCGAGGCTGTTGTCGGCTATCTTAAATAGCGGAACATCGTTTTCGCTGTCCCCTACGGCCACAAGATAGTCGTACGCAACGGGCAACGTTGCCATATGCGCCCGAAGAACATCGGCTTTCGATTCCTCTGTAACGATAACCTTTGCTTCTCCCGTGCAATATCCCTTTTCATCGAATGAAAGTTCATTCGATATGTTTTTAGGAATGCCCAAGGCGCGGCATGTGACGTTGTTAAGTACGTCAAGACCCGTGCTGATAGCCAACAAATCATAGCTTTGTTGAAGAAACCAGTTCACAAGATTTTGCGCCCCGG
>CAZYPX010000125.1:0-5130 GCA_964649675.1 uncultured Rhodospirillaceae bacterium
ACTTTTTCGTCGTGTGTGATGATGATGATCGTCCGGCCTTCGGCGTTGAGCCGCGTAAGCAGCTCCATGACTTCCTGCCCGCTGCGGCTGTCGAGCGCGCCCGTGGGTTCGTCGGCAAGGATGATGGCGGGGTCGTTCACAAGAGCGCGTGCAACCGCGACGCGCTGTTGCTGGCCGCCCGAAAGGGCGTTGGGGCGCGAGTCTCCTTTTTGTCCGATGCCGAGCTTGTCCAAAAGTTTTTTTGCACGGTTTTCCCGCTCGGGTTTGGAAAGGCCGGCGTATATGGCCGGCATTTCGACGTTTTCCGCCGCGTTCGCGGTTTCCAACAGGTTGTAGCGTTGATAGATGAATCCGAACGTGCGGCCGCGCAGACTTGCCTGTTCGTCGCGGTCGAGTCCGGCGACTTCCTTGCCGCCCAGCATGTAACTGCCCTCGGTCGGTTTGTCGAGGCAGCCGATGATGTTCATCAGCGTGGTTTTGCCCGAACCGGATTGTCCCATGATCGCGACGAACTCGCCTGCGTGAATGTCGAGTGAAACGTCGTCGAGCGCGCGCAACACGTCGTCGCCGGCGGGATAAAGTCGCGAGATGTTCTTAAGACGCAACAGGGGTTCGTGGCTCGTGGTCATAGGCGCGCGCCGCCGGGCGGACGCGGGGTGCGCACGCCGCTTGCGCCGCCTTGTCCCGCGGGTGGACGGTTATCCAGAAGCACGGTTTCGTTTTCCTGCAGGCCATCGCGAACCTCGGCCTGCGCGCGCGTCGTCAGACCGACGAAAACAATGCGCTCTTCGGACCGGCCGCCGTTTAAAACCCTTACCTGATATGCGCGGCCTTTGTCGTTGTCGCGGTCGGCCATGCGGCGGTTCAGGGCGTGCATTGGGATCGCGAGCGCGTTGTCGGCGCGCCCGATTTCAAAAAACACCTGCGCGCTCATGCCATTCATGAGTTGCCGGTCTCCGTTTTCGACATCAATCAGCGCATCGTAAAGGACAACATCGTTGATGATTTGCGGCGTGGGAAGGACTTGGCGTACCATTCCTTTCCAGCGGCGATCCTGCGCGCCCAAAGGCGCGAAATGCGCCTCCATGCCGGGCTTGATGCGCATGACGTCGGCCTCGGCGATTTGCGCGCGCACGGTCATGATGTCGAGGTTGGCGAGCGTCAGCACGGTGGGGGTCGTCTGGTTGGCGTTCAGGGTCTGGCCTTCGCGCGCGATGCGGTCGGCGACGATGCCGTCCATCGGGGCGTAAACTTTCGTGTAGCCGAGATTGATTTTGTCGCTTTCGAGATTGGCTTCGGCTTCGGCAGCCTGGGCTTCCAGCGACTGTATGGTCGCTTGCGTGACCTTGAGCGCGGTTGTACGCGTTTCCAGCTCTTGCTGGCTTATCGCCTTGATTTTCACAAGCTCTTGCGCCCGTCTGAGTTGCGAGCGGTCAAGGTCTTCCTGCGCTTTTTTCTGCAGAATTTGGGCTTTCAGGGAATTCAATCTTGCTTCGTTGCCCAGAACGCGCGACTCGTACGCCAAGGGATCAAGTTCGGCCAGAAGGTCACCTTTTTTCACGATATCGCCGATCTCGACAAGCAGTTTTTTCAACTGCCCCGATACCTGAACACCGACATCGACATAGTCTTTCGGCTCCAACTTGCCTTGCGCGGTGACGGTTTCCAGAATAGAGGTTCGCGTGACGGTGACGGTTTCCGCGCCTATGCCGGACGCGCCTTGCTTTTGGGTCCAGAAGAACCATGCGCCAAAAACGGCGACAAGAACGAAGGTGACCAGCAACAGGCGTTTGGATAAGCGCGACATCGTGGGGCATCCAAGCAAAAAGAGAGAGAGTTTATTTAACGTTATAACCTTACAGCGGCAAAATAAAGGCCACAAACCCTTGCCGACTGTTGCGGTTGCCAAGGCCAGAGCAAGCCCGATACGCTTAACTAATTGTTTACAGGGTTCTCTTAATGCTTTTATGCCCGTTTTGCCCAGATCCCATGGAGGGAGATTATGTCTGGATTTATGTCGCGCATTCGCTGGTCGGCGGTTCTTTTAGCTTTGATAGCCTTGGTGTTCGCTGTTGGCCCGGTCGTTGCCGGACAGCTTTTTCCTCCGGTGAATTCGGGTTCCGCTCCGGAATGTCCGGACGACATGGTGTTGAAATGGAAAAACAACGAAGTTCATTGCGTCGATCCGTCGCTGGGCGTCACGGTTCCGCAATGCCCCGACGCCAAGGTCATGGTTGGCATATCGAAAGGTCAGCCCATTTGCGCTGATGTTAACGCCGAGCCCGGCGAACCGGGGGGCGATATTATTACGGTAGCGTGTCCTGAAGGTCAGGTCATGACGGGCATCAGCGGGGGAGTCGCCGTTTGCACAACCGTGGTTATGCCGGAAATTCCCGAACCAAAGCCGTATGTTGACGGCGGTGCATTCGAATGCCAATGCGCGAAAGACGGCCAGTCCTGTCCGACGTGGGGATGCGGCCCCAAGTGCCGCTTCATCAACCCCAAGACAGGCGGCTGTTCTTGCCCTACAGGGTTCAAGGCCGTGTTGACTGGCATGTATAAAATTAATCCGCAGTGCAGTCCGATTTCCAACTGCGGTGTTGCGGGGAAATATAGCTGTCAGGCTATATAAGTAAAACGCGCTTCGTTAAAAAAGCCCGCAGGAAAAACCTGCGGGCTTTTTGTTTGTGGGCGTTTCGGAGACGCGGGAAAAAGCCCCGCGTCTCCGTTTATGCGCGGCCATAAAAGGCCGCTTTGCCGTTTAGAAGTCCATATCGCCCATGCCGCCCATGCCGCCGTGGCCGCCGCCCGCCGCAGACTTCTTCTCAGGTTTGTCGGCGATCATGGCTTCGGTGGTGATGAGGAGGCCCGCGACCGACGCGGCGTTTTCAAGCGCCGTGCGCACGACCTTTGTCGGGTCAATGATGCCGGCCTTGACCATGTCGACATAATCGCCTTTCTGGGCGTCGAAGCCATGGTTGGCGTCCTTCTGCTCCATCAGCTTGCCGACGACGACCGAGCCGTCCATACCCGCGTTGTCCACGATCTGGCGGATGGGGGCTTCCAGCGCCTTGCGGACGATATCGACGCCGCGGCGTTGATCGTCGTTCGCGACGCGGACTTTTTCAATCGCGCGGATGGCATATAACAGGGCAGCGCCGCCGCCCGCGATGATGCCTTCCTCGACGGCCGCGCGCGTGGCGTGCATGGCGTCGTCAACGCGATCCTTGCGTTCCTTCACTTCGACTTCCGTCGCGCCGCCGACGCGGATAACGGCAACGCCGCCCACCAGCTTGGCGAGACGTTCTTGCAGCTTTTCGCGGTCGTAGTCGGAGGTCGTGTCCTCGATCTGCTTGCGGATCTGGGCGCAACGGGCTTCGATGTCCTTCTTCTTGCCCGCGCCGTCGATGATCGTGGTGTTGTCCTTGTCGATGCGGACCTTTTTGGCCGTGCCGAGCATGTCGAGCGAGACGTTCTCGAGCTTGATGCCGAGGTCTTCCGAGATGACCTGGCCGCCCGTCAGAATCGCCATGTCTTCCAGCATCGCCTTGCGGCGGTCGCCAAAGCCGGGGGCCTTTACGGCGGCAACCTTCAGGCCGCCGCGCAGCTTGTTGACGACGAGCGTCGCCAAGGCTTCGCCTTCGACTTCTTCCGCGACGATGAGCAGCGGCTTGCCCGACTGCACGACGGCTTCAAGCACCGGCAGCAAAGGCTGCAAACCCGCCAGCTTCTTTTCGTGATAGAGGATGAAGGGGCTTTCCAGCTCGCACACCATCTTTTCGGCGTTCGTGACGAAATACGGCGAGAGATAACCGCGGTCGAACTGCATGCCTTCGACAACGTCGAGTTCGGTCTCAAGGCTCTTGTTCTCTTCGATGGTGATGGGCGACTCGTGACCGACCTTGTCCATGGCCTTGGCGATCATATCGCCGATTTCCTTGTCGCCGTTGGCCGAGATCGTGCCGACTTGCGCGATTTCCGCATTGCCGGAAACCTTCTTGGAGCGGGCCTTCAGGTCTTCCACAACCTTTTCGACGGCGGCGTCGATGCCGCGTTTCAGGTCCATCGGGTTCATGCCGGCGGCAACGGCCTTAACGCCTTCCACCGTGATCGCGCGGGCCAAAACCGTGGCCGTCGTCGTGCCGTCACCGGCGCGGTCAACCGTCTTGCTGGCCACTTCGCGCACCATCTGGGCGCCCATGTTTTCGAAGTTGTCGGCAAGCTCGATTTCCTTGGCGACGGTCACACCGTCCTTGGTCACGCGCGGCGCGCCAAAGCTTTTCTGGATGACGACGTTGCGGCCTTTCGGGCCCAGAGTGACCGACACCGCGTCGGCCAGTTTGTTGATGCCGTTCAGCATGCGGTCGCGCGCGTCGACGCCTGAACGAATTTCTTTTGCTGCCATGGGTTTGTTCCTTTCGTCTAAAACTTTGTTGATGGCTTATTTCTTTTTCGAGGCGTCTTCGATGATGCCCATGATGTCGGACTCCTTCATGATAAGGAGATCCTTGCCGTCGATCTTGACCTCCGTGCCCGACCATTTGCCGAACAAAACGCGGTCGCCCTTTTTGACGTCCAGCGGCACGATCTTGCCGGACTCGTCGCGCGCGCCGGGGCCAACGGCGATAATTTCGCCTTCCTGCGGCTTTTCCTTGGCCGTGTCGGGGATGATGATGCCGCCGGCGGTGCGCTCTTCGCTCTCAAGGCGGCGCACGACCACGCGGTCATGAAGAGGACGGAATTTCATAAGTCTCGCTCCTTAGGTTGGGGGAACAATCGTTCCGCATTATTAATGGATCAGCTTTACACGTTGTCGTTTTGTCTTGGAAACGGACAACCGACTCGTCAGGCGCGATCTTTTAGCACTCGCGCCCCGTGAGTGCTAAACACATAGGCGCTTTGAGGGGGGTATTCAAGGGCGCAAAATTTTTTTTGTGGAAATTAATAAGACAAGGATAATCGGCGTGGAATCTCTTTTAGGGGTGGGTTTGTGACGCTCGAGTTTAAGACGTTTGACCGGAAAACCATCACCCTTCGCCCGCATCGTTTGCTCTGTACCCTGACATACCTGCAAAGGGCGTGACGTTCTCCCCGAAAACTGAGGCAGAAGGAATTAGAGTCTGTTAACCT
>CAZYPX010000126.1:0-4968 GCA_964649675.1 uncultured Rhodospirillaceae bacterium
GAGCATGGTAGGGCGTTCCTGTTGTTGGCGGGAAATCTGGCTCACCCATAGGCAGCGGCGCCGGGTAGGGCTTGGGGAGTTGTGCTGCTTTGGGAGTCTCGTAGGGTTTTGCTTGAACGGCCGGAGCCGCAGGGGCCGGAGTGAAGGCTGTGTCTTCGTCCGGAGCAATTCTTGATATGATGTTTTGCGTAAAGCCGATGCGCTCAATGCTTCGGGCTTTGAACGGCATGTTGGAGGTAAAAGCCTGAGACTGAGAGGCTATGCAGCCCGCAGCCAAAGCACAGACAAAAAAACGTGCCCACTTCATGACGACCTCGCGAGGTTTTTATTTGGCGAATCAAAGAGAAAAGTACGTCCAGACTAGGTCGCGGAGGCGCTTTGTCCAGCGAAAAGAAAAGTTCAGGCATGCAAAGCGCCAAGCGAGGTGCGCTTTTTTTGCCGGAGTTGACTGCAGGACACGACGCTAGGTTCCTGCTTTATGGAATTCGACCTGAATCTCGAACGAAACTTCGTCGCCAACCATCGGGAGGTAGTTCACATACCCGAAGTCCGAGCGTTTCAGGCTGCCTGTCGCGCTGAAGCCGATCACGGGAATCTTTTTCATAAAGTGCTCGCCCCAGCCGTTGAACGTCACATTCATGACAACAGGCTGGGCAACGCCCAGCATCGTCAAATCGCCTTCGACGGTTCCAGTCGAGGGGCCGGTACGCTCGATTTTGCGGGTCCGAAACGTGACTTGGGGAAAGCGGCTTATATTCAGGTTTTTTTCGGTTTTGAGCTCGTTTTCCAGTTTCGGATTGTTGGTGTCGATGCTGGCAGGATCGATGGTGACATCGAGTTTGCTGTTTTCCGGATTCTTGCTGTCGACTTCCAGCCTGGCGTCAAAAACGTTGAATCTTCCCGTGTAATAAGAATAGCCGAAATGGGAAATGCGGAAGACGAGGCTGGCATGGTCGGGGTCGAGCTCATAGCGTCCCGATGGAACATCGGTGGGGTTTGTGTTGAGCGAGAAAGCTGGCCAACTTGTTCCGAGAAACAATACGGCAACGGTCAGGAACAGGAAACTACGCATGAGGCACCTCCCGTGTCGAAGGGTCGGAATGCCGTATAATAGCACAAAAAAGCGTTATGCGCTTATCTGGCTTGGCCGGAGAGTCTGACGGAGGCTTACCACTTGTAACTGGCGCCGAAATTGACTGTATTTTCGTTATTCCCCCCACGGAACACGTCTCGGACGTATTGAACGTGCGCGGACCAATTTTTGGCGAGATCGGCCTTTATGGACGGATTGATGGTAAGCCATGTGCGCGTGCGACGGACACCTTCGGCGAGAACTTTGGTTCCTGAGCCGGAGAGTTGCTGGCCTGACGCCTTGATCCGACCATCGCCAAACTCATGGTTGAGCGCCATGCGGAAAGAGGGGACAATGGCGCTTTCACGCCCTGCGGCCACGTGATGAGAGCCGCCAAAGCCTATGCTGCCGATGATGGAGATATCGTTGGAGGGATCCACGGCGAGGTTTAGATTGTCGGCTCCTTTTTCGTGGTACGATTCAACATCCACATAAGTCATTTTGACCCCGCCGAAGGGACCGTAAGTCCATGGGCCTTGCGCTATTTCATAGCCTGTCTCGACTTGTCCGCTTATGAAAAAGGCGGTTGGATCTCCCGAGGCGATGCGTGGGTCGTTCACCCCGGCGAGCGTCGTCCGTTCGCTGTCGAAGGTCGAGAAGCCCACGCTTATATAGCCATCGACATAACCGTTGTTCAGGTAATCGGTCGTACCGTAGAGCGAGAGGCTGTAGTTGTTTGCCTCCGAGTCGCTGGCGTCGCGGGTTGTGAAATGGCTGCGCGCGTAATGAAGGGCCAAGCCTAGGGATGTTTTATCGCGCAAACGATAATCTACGCCGATGGTCATGCCGGTTGCATCCGTGTCGGTTTTTTGCGCGTCGCGTATCAGCTTGGCTTCGCCGAAAAGCATGTCGGCTGAGGCGAAGACGCCCCAGCGTCGGTCGGCGCTGGTATCGACAGGGCCAGGGCCGGAAGCGACAATGTCTTCCTGCCTGGGGGCTTCTCGCCTGAACGGAATGGCCGTTGTGCCCAGAGGGCGCGGCGCTTCGCCGGTTTGTACAGGCGGTTTGTCCGTAAAGGAGTCAAGCGCCGGCGTTGCGCGGTCGGAAATCGTGACGGAGGTGACAGGCTTCGGCGTTTCCTGAGGAACAAACGGAATGGCCACGATACCGAGATCTTTCGGCACTTCCGTCATGATGAACTGGTCGGTTACGGCTGCGGTCAAGGGAATGTCTGTGGACGTTTTGGCGTCCATGGTCGTCGGGACAGGCAAAGAATCCGGAGCGACCTTCGGTTGTTCCATAACGACAGGTTCGTTGGTGTCATCATAAAACATAGGTTTGTGCTGAATGCGGGAGCGGTACACGAAGGCGAAGGAGTGGTTCATGGGAACCGTCAAACTCGCCGAGGAACGGTTGGTTTGCGCTTGAGAGTTTGGGGCAACGCCGGTTCGCATAACGTGTTGCGCATATTTTGCGAAAGGCTGGCCGGGATAGTTACGCATGGCCTGAATGTAGAAGTCGTCACGGTTGGTGTAGGTCGCGGTTCGGGGAAGATGCGGGCGTGCGCGGTTTTCAAGAGCCGGTTCATCGAAAAGGTCCGTTAACCAACGCAGGAATCCTCTTTCTTCGGTCTTTTTTTGTTCGCGCATGTCTTGAGCGGGCATGGGGGCAGGACGTGGCGCGCTTGTAACGGTTGTCAACGGGGGCTGACCTAATATGGGATGTTCGAGCGTTTCGCGGGGAGGCGTCATGCCGCCGTTGAGGACGAAAACGTTTTCTTTGGCGCCATTGATGACTACGGGAGCCTGATAGCCTGTGATGAATGGGGGCGGGGGCTCTTTCGTGGCGTCGTAAACATAAGGAGTGTCGGCTGTGACAGGAGGCGTGACGGCAGGAACGGCAACCAAAGGCGTCTCAGCGTACAGCGAAGGTTTGTACATTTGTCCCGCGTTGCGTTCCGTGAGAGGTTTTAATGCGGGAATGTCTTTCTGAGGAGGGGTTTCAGGCTTTACAGAAGGCTCGGAAGGCCTGAACGCTTTCATTTCGGCGACACCGCTGAGGCGATAGGCTCGGGAAGCCCTTAGGTGCGGCATAATGGTGCGCTCACCTGACGATGCGGCTTTGTGGCCGATGTTCGCCATTTCAATGGGGTTAACCGGACGGTTCGAGGACGCAAAAACATCAAAAGACGTTAGGGCAATCAGAACAAAAAAGAAGATCGACAAAACGCAATGGCCACGGAACAACATGAAAATCCTCATTAACCGAAAATCGTTTCTGCGCCGAAAAAAGGCAACTCAAAGCACGACTACACATGCGGTTTTTGAAGTATTTTGTCTAGGGAAAAACAGGTATCGCAATGTTTTTGCTTAGAAATACAGCGGCATATCGCGCGCAGCATTAACCTTGACAGTTCAACCGATTGATTTTTTGCGAATTTAATGAAAAGCTGACCGCGCATTTACCACCTTTGGCACGAGGAAAACATGGCCATCGAGAAAGCCGAACGTCTGAAAGCTCTTCCCCCTTATCTTTTTGCAGAGATTGACCGTCTTAAGGCCGAAGTCGTCGCCAAGGGGATGGATGTCATAAGTCTTGGCGTCGGGGATCCCGATCTTCCCACGCCCAAGCACATCATCGAACGTCTTAAGAACGCTTCGGAAGACCCCGCCAATCACCAGTATCCGTCATATTCAGGCACGGGCGAGTTCCGCACGAGCGTCGCCAATTGGTACAAAAGGCGTTTTAACGTCGATCTTGATCCTGCCAAAGAAGTCGTGACCTTGATCGGCTCGAAGGAGGGCATAGCGCATTTTCCGCTCGCTTTCATCAATCCGGGCGATATCGCGCTGGTGCCAACGCCCGCATATCCTGTTTATCACATCGCCACAATGTTCGCCGGCGGCACGTCGCACTTCATGCCGCTTGTGAAAGAGAACGGGTTTTTGCCTGATCTTGGCGCCATTCCCCCTCATATCGCGCATCAGGCGAGGGTGATGTTCCTAAACTACCCGAACAATCCGACCGGAGCTGTTGCGGAGCGCGAATTCTTTGAAGAGGTTGTCGCCTTCGCCAAGAAATACAACATTATCGTTGCGCACGACGCGGCCTATACCGAGATGGGCATGAACGGTTATGTTCCGATGAGCTTCCTTGAGGTGCCGGGCGCGAAAGACGTAGGGATCGAGTTTCACTCGCTTTCCAAAACATACAATATGACCGGATGGCGGCTTGGTTTTGCCGTCGGCAATGCGGATGTTATTGACGGCCTTGGTCAAATAAAGAGCAATATCGATAGCGGCGCGTTCAACGCCATTCAGGAGGCTGGCATTTCCGCGATTGAGGGCGATCAGGCATGCGTGACCGAGATGCAGAATATTTATGCCGAACGCGCGAAAGTTTTGTGCGATGGCCTGAAGGAAGCGGGCTTGACCCCCGAACCGCCGAAAGCGTCGTTTTATATATGGTGCCCTACGCCAAAGGGCATAACGTCGAAGGAGTTTACCGCGAAGCTGCTTGGGGAGGCCGGTATCGTTACAACGCCCGGAAGCGGTTTTGGCGAGCCGGGCGAAGGTTATGTGCGTTTTGCTTTGACTGTGCCGAAAGAGCGCATCGCGGAAGCCGTTGCCCGCATCAAGAAAATCAAGCTTTAGGAAATCTCAGGGGTTTCCTTTTTTTGGAGATTTTCTCCAGAACCCGCGTCTGTGGGCGCCTTTACGGAAGATTCGCGCCAACTGCTTAACCAACGCGTGAACTCGGAGGCCGGCATGGGTTTGGCCATGTAATAGCCTTGGGCGTAATCGCATCCTTTGCCGGCCAATAAATTCCAGGCGCGCGAGTCTTCAATCCCTTCCGCTGTAGCCTTGATGCTCAGGTTGTGGGCAAGATCTATGATC
>CAZYPX010000127.1:0-4775 GCA_964649675.1 uncultured Rhodospirillaceae bacterium
CCCCCGTGTTTTCTGTTTGAGGGGGGGTGAAATCCGTTGTTTCTTTGTCAGTTGCCGACGAAGACGTTGACGGTTTCTTGTCTGGTTGAGGGGTGCTTTGTTTATTAGACATAACTATACTCCTTGGCATTCTTGGTTAAATAAAACGGCAAATTTTAAGGTGAGGGAGTGTGTATGTGCGCGCTAAACGCGCAGCAGCAGAAGCAGCGCTAGACCCAGAAGGCCGCGCAGCGAATAAAGAGAAAGCGTGTTGATCTGCTTCAACATGGGGACAGAGTACTGATTCGCCGTGCCGCGTGTCAAGCGCATGAATGTTTTCATGAAAGAAAAGAGGACATCTGTTGCTGGATGCCCCCTTTTCTCCGTTAAGGTTAAAGCTTACGACGAATAATACATATCGTATTCGACCGGATGCGGCGTCATGCGGACGCGGTCGTACTCTTCGCGTTTCAGGTCGAGATAGCTATCGATCATGTCGTCCGTGAACACGCCGCCCTTCAGCAAGAAGTCGCGGTCGTTGCTCAGGTTCTTGATCGCCTGCGTGAGCGAGTTGCACACCGTCGGGATCTTAGCGAGTTCCTTCGGCGGCAGATGGTACAAGTCTTTGTCCATCGCGTTGCCGGGATGGATCTTGTTCTTAATGCCGTCAAGACCTGCCATCAGCATGCCCGCGAACGCCAGATAAGGGTTCGCGCACGGATCGGGGAAGCGAACCTCTACGCGTTTGCCTTTCGGGCTCGCCGAATGCGGAATGCGGCACGACGCCGAGCGGTTACGCGCTGAATAAGCCAGCAACACAGGAGCTTCATAACCCGGAACCAAGCGTTTGTAGCTGTTCGTCGTCGGGTTCGTGAGGGCGTTCAACGCGCGCGCGTGCTTGATGATGCCGCCGATGTAGTAAAGCGCCATCTGCGACAGGCCCGCGTATTCCCTGCCTGCGAACAGGGGTTTGCCGCCTTTCCATACAGATTGGTGCGTGTGCATGCCTGAGCCGTTGTCGCCGAAGATTGGCTTTGGCATGAAGGTGGCCGTTTTGCCGTAGGTATGCGCGACGTTGTGCACGACGTATTTATAGATTTGCATGCAGTCGGCGCAACGCACGAGAGGCGCGAACTTCATGCCGAGCTCATGCTGCGCGCTGGCGACTTCGTGGTGATGCTTTTCGACGCCTACGCCCATCTGGCTCAACACCGCCAGCATTTCCGTACGCAAGTCTTGCGCTGAGTCGACGGGGTTCACCGGGAAGTAACCGCCCTTAATGCGCGGACGGTGGCCGAGGTTGCCGTCCGCGTATTCGCGGCCCGTGTTCATCGGCGCTTCGGACGAGTCGAGTTTGTAGAACGTGTTGTGCGAGTCGACGCTGAAACGAACGTCATCGAAGACGAAGAACTCGGCTTCGGGGCCGAAACAGGCCGTGTCGCCGATGCCGGACTTGTTCAGATATTCGATCGCTTTTTTCGCGATCGAGCGCGGGCATCGCTCATAGGGCTTGCGCGTGATGGGGTCGTAAACGTCGCAAAACACGGTTAGCGTCGGTTCGGCATAAAAGGGATCCATGACAGCGGTTTCGGGATCGGGGATCAGGGCCATGTCGGATTCGTTGATGGCTTTCCACCCCGCGATGGAAGATCCGTCAAACATGATGCCGTCCTTAAAGGCGTCTTCGTCGATGGTGCTGACGTGCTGGGTTACGTGCTGGAGCTTGCCGCGCGGATCGGTAAAGCGCAGGTCGACGTATTTGATGTCGTGTTTTTTGATAAGATCGTAAAAAGCTTTTGTGGAGGGCATGTGGTTTCGTCCTTGGGCTGCCCCCCTGCGCTCTTTGAGCTTCGGGGGCTTGGTTGAAAAGCCTTCCGAAGCTGCGCAGCAGCGAAGGGAGAAGGGTTGAAAGTAATCACTAAAATCGACGCATCGAATCGTTTCTGATAAACCGGTATGGCATCAGTCTAAGGCCTTGACAACTTTGACAACTTTCTGTAAAAAGCGTGTTTGTCGAACTGTCCACGCATCGGGCTGGATATGCGGATGGTTCGGATGATAAAGTAAGAAAGTCATCGCGGCGTGATGCGCTCGGCATCCCTCATGTGACGCATGTGAGGCCGGGCGTTTTTGTTTGCGTTATCTTGTTGTGGCGGTCGTAGCTCAGTTGGTAGAGCCCTCGGTTGTGGTCCGAGTTGTCGCGGGTTCGAGTCCCGTCGATCGCCCCATTTTTTTCTCTTCTCATAAATCAGAGTTTGCGCGTGGCCGAACGCTGCTATGTTAAGGCCGATTCCATTCCTGCGAGCTTTGATAATTGCATGCCGACAACCGACTTCCCCTTAAAGCTGTTCGCGGACCTTATGCGCGAAGCGCCCGCGCAACCCGCGACGAATCTCTGGCGCGCAGTGGAATTGACGGCGTTGATTGATCGGGCTCTGCCTCTCATGCGCGAGAGCTCAACAGCGCTTGATCTAGGCTGCGGCGACGGCGGAGTCATGGCCACGTTGCGTCCTTACCTTTCGGCAAAAACGCGTTTGATAGGCGTTGACGCCGATCCGAGCGAGACGGAGCTGGCAGAAGCTTCAGGCGTTTATGAGCACGTGCTGACCGCAGGCGCGGAACGGCTGCCGTTGCCGGACGCTAGCGTTGACGCCATCGTCAGCAACTCAGTGCTTGAACACATCGAACCCCTCGAAAGCGCGATACGCGAATGCGGGCGCGTGATGCAAAAAGGAGGCGTGTTTGCCGCAACGGTTCCGGGTCCTGGTTTTCATAGCTGTTTGAGCGGCCCGTGGCTTTCAAAAAGCTCGCGCGAGGAATATGTCCGTTTGATTGATCAACGCATCGCCATTCGCCACTGTTGGACGGCTGACATGTGGCGGGGCCAACTAAAGGAGGCAGGCTTCGATCATATCGTCATAACCGAGTATCTCGCGGCTCCGACGGTGCGTCGGTGGGAGCTTGTCAGCCGTTTGACCAGTGGTTGGGTATACGGCCTGTTGCATGGACGACAAACGCCTATCGTCATTCAACGCTGCATGTGTTTGCGGGGGCGGTTCCGCTTGCCTAAAGGGATGGCGCGTGCGTGCGCGTGGGCGCTGAGTCGAGGCTTGGGCGACGAAACGCAAGGACCCTATGGATGTTTGCTTGTCGTGGCACGGAAGGGTTAGCTTTCGCGCACACGGCGCAAAACCATGACGATGCCGCCTCCTAGAAACGGGATTCCTTCGAATCTTCGCTCCAGTTTTTTGAGCCATTCGCCAGGACGGGGAATGAGTGGCGGAATAAGAAAAAGATATTTTTTCTCGACGAGCTCCCACCCTGATTTTTCGGCGGTTCGCTGAAAAGCCAAGGGCCAAAAATTCCGTTCGTTGGGCCGCCGCCACTGGTTGAAAAAGGCATAAGGATTGAGAGCGTTGGGCTCGATGGAGCACCATAATGCGCCGGGCTTCGCAACCATGGCCGCCGCCTGGATCGCTTTATCAAGATCGTCGATGTGGTGCAGGACATCGCTCGAAATAATGGCATCAAAAGCGCGCGAGGGGACAAGCGTGTTCAGCTGCTCGGCCTTTCCTTGCAAAAAGCGAGCTCTCGATCCGCAGCCGTGTTTTTTGACGTTGGATTCGGCAAAGGCGACGTATGATGGCAAGGGGTCGACGCCAACCAACTTTATGTCTGGCAGGTTGGCCAGAAGTTTCACGTTCAAGCTGCCCGTTCCGCTGCCTATCTCGAGAACGCTGCCCTCAGGAGCGTTTGTTTCGAGCCATTCACGGAAAAAAAGCGCACGCCTTTGGTTTAGCCACCCTTGCCCTTCGCGCAACGCCTCGTAAGTTTCGGGGGCGTCGTCCCAAACGGAGTTCCGAGATCGTACGGGGGCTGTCAATTTGGTATGTCCTGTGGTTGGTTGGTGGATACAATATTATAATGTTCGCCATTAATGAAGAGAGCCTATGAAGCCCCCTTGGCCGCGCCCGTCCTTTTACGCAAAACCATCGAGAGGCTTTGGCCATGATTAAAAGGTGGCTATATGCCGCAGGAGGCGCGTCGGCCGGTTTGTTGCTGTGCATTGCTCTTGCGCTGCATATCGATGTCCAGACTCGCGACTGGGCGCGGTTGTTGAAGAATCTTTCGATGCTGTGGGCGTTCATCGTTGTGGCGTTTACGGCGTTGCTTTGGTGGAGCGGGGCGCGCAAGTGGGCCTTGTTGGCGCGGGCGCTGCATCGTGAAGCCGGCGCGGAGCCCTCAGCCGGATTTTTTTTCCGCCATGTCGCGTGGCAAAACTGGTTAGGGCAATTCGTCCCACCAGCTTTGGCGATTGTGCTGGGCCGCAGTTGGGCGGCGCGCCATATGCCAGGGGTCAGCATGCGCGCGGGCGCGGGCAACGCCGTTTATGATCAAGCGCTTGAATTCGCGCTGTTGATGGGATTGCTGCCCGCCGCCTTTATCATATTGCATGGCCATGTGAGCTGGTTCGTTTGGATTCCCTTGTCTGTTCTGGGAATGTGTTTTGCCGCTTTAGCCGTTCTTCTTTGCCGCCGTTGGTTTCCGCAGGGCCTTAAGGAGCGTTTAGGCGCGTTGCTTAGCTGGTCGGCGTTGCGCGTGATGTTGACGGTTGCGCGTATTATGGCTGGAGCTTTCGCGTTGGGCTTGGACATTGATCCGGCCAACATCGCTGCGGCATCGCCAATCGTAGCTATTCTGGCTTTGATCCCTTTGACTCCCGGTAACCTGGGCATAGCGGAATGGGGCTGGGCGGCCGTGCTGATTTATGCCGGAACGGATCCGGTTGCAGCCGG
>CAZYPX010000128.1:0-4736 GCA_964649675.1 uncultured Rhodospirillaceae bacterium
GGCATTATAGGAACAAGAATTTGATTATAAGTTAACGATCTTCGCTTAGTGGCCGAAGGAACGTTGCTGGCCTATGATGGCCTGCACTTCGGGCGTTTCGGCTACCCAGCTTTCGAAAATGCGCGCATATGCGGCGCAAAGGCGCACTACCCACGTCTTGTTGGCGGGAACATCGCGCTCCCTTATGGCCGTAACGAACTGCTTTTCATTGGGCAGTCGGGCAACGTCTTGGCGGGCTTCGGCCAAAAGATTTGCTTTTTCCAGAAAGTCGCACGGCTGCATAATATTGTTTTCGAGAATATTCGCCGCCAAGAGGCCGATTTCATCCGGCGATAGCTTAAGAAGGTGGGCCGGATGATCTATCGGCAGGGCAAGTCGACGCGCAGCTTCGTGGTTAGCGCGATCAATCAGCTCGGACGTATCGAAAGACGCGGGCACGGAATAGGTCATGGCGTGATGCGAGATGCATTCATGGCCGTTAGCGAATCCGCCGATAGCCAGCATATCGGCCATGATCCGCGCCACACGTGTTGAGCCCGTCGCTTGCGCAACGAATAGGGCTGCTTCCGTGTCCAGGCGCGACCTATGATGATAGAGGCCATAAAGCTCGGATAAGGGGGAGGGCAAATCGGTTTTAGCCGTGAGAAAATCGCGGCTGACGAGCGTGTCCATTTCCCTGTGGTTTCGCCGGAAATGGTCGATTTCGGCCGAGGTTAAAGGCAGGCCGGATCCATTGGCGGCAAAATCCTCCATGGAATGGCCGCATAGATTGCAGACAATATGCCAATCGTCATTTGTTTCGGAAGATAAGTCAGAAAGCGGCCCCAGATAACGTTCGCTTAGGCGTATGTCTGAAGCCGAAAAACGTTTAAGCGTTTTGTCCCGTGATCGAAAAAGCCATGCGACAATTTTCTGATCCGAAGTTAGAGAGGGAACCGGCTCATCCGTGTTGGCAGGACGGGGAAGGTCGTAAAATCCGGTTGTATCGATCAGACTCGTTTGCAATATGGCCAAAGGATCCTCGTCGGGCTTAGTAGAAAAAGAACCGAAAGCTTGTTTGATAAGGAGCGCAGACCAGAACTAACCAAAAAACCGCGAGTGAAAAACTTTCACTCTTTCCGATTCATGGATATCTCAAACACTTATATATGATTTGTAGCACAATCTATTATTTTCATTAAGGAGAAATTTACTAAATTGTAAGGCGATCATGAAAACGGGTTCTGTTTGCGTGCCTCTGTGATTCAGTGGCAACACATTGTTTCATGAAGGCAATTTTTTTGTGCGCGCCGATTTTTTTCATGCTAAGCGCACAGAAAATAAGAAAATTTATTGTATGCAGGCGCTTGTTCCGGATTCGGAACAAAGAGTCTCAAAATAAAAGCGGCGATTTCTCGCCGCTTTCATGAGGTTCGGAGCCTTTGTTGATGATGAGAGCCGATACTTTTATTCGCTTTCTTTAGCCTTGGCTTTTTTCGAACGGGGCTTTTTCTCTTTTTTTGTCTCGCCCGTTTCTTCCGATGCGCTCTTATTTTCCTTGTCGGTCTTGGACTTAGGAGCGTCAGAACCTATGGCCTCGACGGCGGCTTTTTCGTCTTTTGCTTCTTTGGCTGCCGTTTCGGCCTTTTCGGCTTTTTCGGACTTTTCTTTTTGTACTTGGGCTTCCTCGGGCGATCTCGCGACGTTGATCGTAATGTTTACCGCAACGTCGGGGTGAAGTTTGATCCTGACGGGATATAATCCCAAGGCCTTGATCGGACTTTCAATTTGCACCATTGAGCGTTCGATGGCTTCGCCGGCCTCGTTGGCGGCTTCAGCTACGTCGCGGGCGGAAACGGAGCCATAAAGCTGGCCGGTTTCGCTGGCTTGGCGAATGACAATGAGATTCAAGCCCTCGATTTTCTTGCCAGTTTTTTCGGCTTGTTCACGGAGAGTGGCGTTGCGCGCCTCGAGCTCCGCACGCTGCTTTTCGAATAAAGCCATGTTTTCTTTAGTTGCACGCAGCGCTTTTTTCTTGGGCAGCAGATAGTTGCGGGCATAGCCGGGTTTGACCTTTACCACAGCCCCCATGCTGCCCAAGCGCTCTATGCGCTCCAGTAAAATAACTTCGATCATCTTTCTTCTCCTTTTAACCGTGTAGGACGTCGAACGTCCTCAATTTTTTCAAATCGTTGCTTTGTCGTTGACATAAGGCAGCAACGCTAGGAATCGAGCGCGCTTGATGGCTTGCTGGAGAAGGCGTTGTTTTTTTGTCGAAACGCCCGTGATGCGCGACGGCACAATCTTGCCGCGTTCGGAAATGAAGCGGGCCAGAAGGCGAATGTCCTTGTAGTCGATTTTCAGCGCATTCTTTCCAGAAAAGGGACACGATTTGCGACGGCCAAAAAAGCGTCCGCCCGCACCACCGCCGCTTGAGCGGCGTTGGGGCGCGTTTCCTGCATTGGATGATCCCGACGTTGTTGTTCTTTTGGTGCTCATACCGAAGCTCCTTCTTCGCTGGCCGTTGTGTCTCGCTTTGAAGTTCTGGGCGCACGGTCGCGTCCGCTTGATCCTGAATGGTCGTCGCGATCACCGCGATCATCGCGCCTAAGCATCACCGAGGGTCCTTCTTCAAGCTTCTCGACGCTTACGGTCATGAAACGCAAAACATCTTCGTGCAGCCGCATGTTGCGTTCCATCTCGGCCACAGCCGCAGGCGGCGCGTCGAGATTGAACAACACGTAATGGCCTTTCTTGTTCTTTTTGATGCGGTAGGCGAGGTTGCGCAGGCCCCATTGCTCGGTCTTGGTGACCTTGCCGCCGTCCTTGACGATGATGTCGGCGAAAGTTTGCGCGATGGATTCGACCTGATTGGCCGGAATGTCCTGACGGACAATAAAGACGCACTCGTAGAGTGACATATTATTCTCTCCCTAAGGGTTTATGCGATCCTCCGCTGGGTTGGGACTATCCCAACGCATCAGCCGCAAGGGTCAAGCCGGAACTGCAAGGGTCCGGCAAGGAGCTATGTTGTTGGGGTCTATAGACCGGAATGGGGGGGGAGGGCAAGGATATTCAAAGTAACACTTAAGGCATTATTTTTATTGCCGTTAATGGCCGTTGCCCCTTGGCCTTTGGGGGCGTATTGTCACCGCGTATTACCGTAACCCCCTCATATATATACGGGAGCTTGGCCATGGCGCAGGATCGTTGGGTTTATGCATTCGGTAACGGCAAGGCGGACGGGCGCGCGGGTATGTGCAACTTGCTGGGAGGGAAGGGGGCAGGGCTTGCCGAGATGTGCAACCTTGGTCTGCCGGTGCCTCCCGGGTTTACCATCACCACGGAAGTCTGCACCTATTTCTATGCCAACGAAAAAAAATATCCCGACACTTTGAAGGCTCAGGTGAACGACGCTCTTGCGCAGATCGAGAAGAGCGTCGGCATGAAGTTCGGCGACGTGAACAACCCACTTTTGGTTTCTGTGCGATCCGGCGCGCGCGCGTCGATGCCGGGCATGATGGATACGATCCTTAACCTTGGCCTGAACAAGCAGACGGTGGAAGGCTTGGCGAAAAAGGCGGGCGACAAGCGTTTCGCCTATGACAGCTATCGCCGCTTTATCCAGATGTACAGCGCGGTCGTGCTGGGCGTTTCGATGCACAAGTTCGAAGATGTGCTCGACGACGTGAAGCGCTCGCGCGATTACCGTATGGACACCGACCTTAAAGCCGAAGACTGGGGCGAGGTTATCGAAGGCTATTTGAAGGTTGTCGAAAAAACACTCGGCAAGCCGTTTCCGCAGGACGTTCAGGAACAGCTGTGGGGCGCGATTGGCGCTGTGTTCGGTTCGTGGATGAACCAGCGCGCGATCACATACCGCAAGCTGAACGACATTCCGGCCGATTGGGGCACAGCCGTCAATGTTCAGGCGATGGTGTTCGGCAACATGGGCGAGGATTGCTGCACGGGAGTCGCTTTTACGCGCAACCCGTCGACGGGCGAAAACGCGTTTTACGGCGAATACCTTGTCAACGCGCAGGGCGAGGACGTGGTGGCGGGCATCCGCACGCCCCAACACCTTACCGTCAAAGGCAAGACCGAAAACGCCTCAAAGCTTCCGGCGATGGAAGAAGCGATGCCGGACGTGTTTAAGCAATTGAACGACGTGCGGCTGAAGCTCGAAAAGCATTACCGCGACATGCAGGATATCGAGTTCACGGTGCAGCAAGGCAAGCTATACATGCTGCAAACGCGCACGGGCAAGCGCACGGCTCCGGCGGCTCTCAAAATTGCTGTAGATTTGGTGGGCGAGGGCGTGATCACGAAGCAGGAAGCGATCAAGCGGCTTGACCCCGCTGCGCTCGATCAGTTGCTGCACCCGATGCTCGATCCGAAGGCCAAGCGGCAGGTGATCGCCAAGGGCTTGCCTGCATCGCCGGGCGCGTCGTCGGGCGAGGTGGTGTTCAGCGCGGACGAGGCCGAGGCTTCGGCGGGCAAGGGGAAGAAGGTCATCTTGTGCCGGATCGAGACCAGCCCCGAGGACATTCACGGCATGCACGCGGCCAAAGGCATATTGACCAGCCGTGGCGGCATGACGAGCCACGCGGCCGTCGTCGCGCGCGGCATGGGCCGCGCGTGCGTCGCAGGCGCGGGCGAAATCGTGATCGACTACAAGAACAAGCAGATGACGGCGCGGGGACTGACGGTGAATGCAGGCGATGTGATCACCATCGACGGCTCGACCGACGAAGTGA
>CAZYPX010000129.1:0-4541 GCA_964649675.1 uncultured Rhodospirillaceae bacterium
AAAAAGGGGATCAGGTCGTGTCGTGTCTCGGCGGCGTGACGCTGAACTGTTTCGCCAAGGGCGAGGCGGCGGCATACCCCACGCCGTGCAAGGGCCGTTACCGCGTGAAAGGCAAACCCACGTATCTTTTTGAGGAGCCTGTCGGTCTTAACGCCATCGACGTGTTGCAGGAACTCAAAAAAGCGGGGGTGACGGCCTTGAAAATCGAGGGAAGGCAGCGCAGTCGCGCCTATGTCATGCAAGTCGTCAGTGCGTTCCGCAAAGCTCTCGATCAACTGGCGCAGGAAAGGGCCGTAACCTTTCAAAACGAACTGAAGAGCCTCACCGAAGGCGGTAAAGAAACCGCAGGAGCATATAAGAAAGGCTGGCGATGAAGAACGGGGCAGGGGGCAGGGATAAGAGGTCAGGGAAGAAGGCGAGGGAACAATCCAAACCTTTGGCCTCATCCCGACGCAAGTCGGGAACCAGTGGGCCTTGCCGCATTAAGGATTGCGCATCGTTACATTGCTGCAAGCCGCAAGGTTCAGGGGATTCCGGCTGGAGCCTGCCCTGTGCTACGACATGGGGCCGGAATGTCAAAGCGGTCAGGGCAGGGGCCCCTGCCCTTAAGAGCCCCCCTGCCCCCAGCAAACCTGCCCTTACGCTCGGCCCGCTGTATTTTCACTGGCCCGAAGAAGAGCGTCGGGACTTTTACTACCGCATAGCCGATGAGGCTGATGTCGATGTCGTCTATCTTGGCGAAACCGTTTGCTCCAAACGCGAACCGTTTTTCGAGCCATACCGGCAAAAAGTCATTGACCGTTTGACAAAAGCGGGAAAGCAGGTTGTGCTTTCGTCGCTGGCGATGGTGACAACGCCGCGCGAGATGGCTTCGATCAAGGATAAGGCCAAGAGCGGTATGCTCGTTGAGGCGAACGACCTCGCCGCCGTTCAGGTGTTGGCGGGCAAGCCGTTCGTCGTGGGGCCGTTCATCAACGTGATGAACGAAGGCACGCGCGACTACTTCAAGCGCCTCGGCGCAACGCGCATCGTGTTCGCGTCTGAATTGTCGGGGGCGGCGATGGAGGTTTTGGCCGAGGGAAAAACGTTGGCGCGGGGCTCCGGACCGGCTTCTCTTAAAATTGCAAAAAACGCTTGCCTTGAGTTCGAAGTCCAGGTCTTCGGACGCCAGCCGTTGTCGGTCGCCATGCGCTGTTATGCCGCCCGCGCGGAAGGGCGCAATAAGGACGGGTGCCGTTTTGCTTGCAGTTCGAGTCCCGATGGTTTGCCTGTGGATGATTTTATAGGGCAACCGATTCTTGCGGTGAGCGGGACGATGACCATGTCGCACGGCTATGTTGTTTTGTTGCGCGCGATGAAAAACCTGCAACGCCAAGGCGTTAGTCTTTTTCGCTTATCGCCGCAGCGTGTGGATATGGCGCGAGTCGCGGCTCTTTACCGCGAGGTGATTCAGGGGGCGCGAGAACCCGAGTCGGCCTTGGAAAACCTAAGAAAATTGGTAACGGACACGCCCTTGATCAACGGCTTTTTCCACGCCAAAGAGGGCATGGTCTGGGTGGATAAGCCGGGGCGAAGAGGCTTTCGGCGGAAAAAACCGGCGTGTTAAATTTTATTTTTTGTGCTAGCCTGTGGCCTCCATTGATCCGACCGCGAACCGATAGGCTGATGCTCTGGTTTGTCACCTAAGGAGATGTCCGGCCGTTAATTTTGGTATCCAACCTGTTAACCCATCTTTTTGGCTTTTCTTGACTAAGATCAAACAGTGACACTACATTTTGTGGCTATACTGCCCTATGTCACCTGTATATAGTGTTTTATGCGGTGCCAAGCTGACTAAAATGTAGGAATCTCTGGAGGAATTTATGCTCGATAGCGCCACGGCCACAGCTCAAGTCATCAAACTCGAAGAGCGTCGCCACCTTCCGGCCAATACCCAAGAGAGCGGTACGAAAATCAACTGTTCGGACACGATCACCGAGTATCTGTCCAAGGCGGATTGGCGCATCAACGCCAACGCGAACGTCGGTTACAGCCACGCGGGTCTGATCAACAATATCGCGGGCAAAGTCATTGCCAATTTTTGGTTGGACGAAGTTTATGATGCCGAAGAAGGCCGTGCCCATCGCGATGGCGACTATCATATTCACGATCTCGACAGCCTGTCGGGCTACTGCGCGGGCTGGAGCTTGCGCCAACTGCTCGCCGAAGGCTTTAACGGCGTCACGGGCCGCGTCTCAAGCCGTCCGCCGCGTCACTTCCGCGAAGCTTTGGGTCAGATGGCGAACTTCCTCGGCATCTTGCAGTCCGAATGGGCCGGCGCGCAGGCGTTCAGCTCGTTCGACACTTACCTTGCGCCCTACGTCTTCCGCGACCAGATGAGCGACGCCGAAATGCGCAAGGCGATCCGCCAGTTCGTTTACAACCTGAACGTTCCGGCACGCTGGGGCCAGTCGCCGTTCACGAACGTGACGATGGACATCACCGTGCCGGACGATTTGCGTGAGCAAATGCCGATGGCGCGCGGTGAGCACCTGTTCGCCAAGCTCAAAGCCAAGGAACAGGAAAAGCTTCTGGAAATCGCCAAGTCGCGCCGTTCGTCGATCAAATCGCTCACCGAGATGACCTATGCCGACTTTGTGCCCGAGATGGAGCGCATCGTCGTCGCCTATTACGACGTGATGACCGAGGGCGACAGCACGGGCCAGCCGTTCACGTTCCCCATACCCACCATCAACATCACGGAAGATTTCGACTGGAACACCCCGTGCGCCGACGCGATTTTCGCGAACGCCGCCAAGGTGGGCAGCTCCTACTTCCAGAACTTCATCGGCAGCCAGTACTTCAAAGCCGAAGACGGCTCGCGCCAGCCCAACCCTGAGGCTTACAAGCCCGGCGCGGTGCGCTCGATGTGCTGCCGGTTGCAGCTCGACCTGCGCGAACTTCAAAAACGTGGCAACGGCTTGTTCGGCTCCGCCGAAATGACCGGCTCGATCGGCGTGGTCACCATCAACATGGCGCGCCTTGGCCACAAGTATAAGGGCGACGAAGCCGCCTTGTTCGCCGAGGTGGAACGCCTGATGGACTTGGCCAAGAGTACGCTTGAGAAAAAACGCGTGTTCGTGAACGAAATGTTCGAACGCGGCCTGTATCCCTACACCCGCCGCTATCTGTCGGGGTTCCGCAACCACTTCAGCACCATCGGCGTCAACGGCATGAACGAAATGGTGCAGAACTTCACGGGCGGCACCCACGACATGACGGACGAAGAGGGCATCGGCATGGCTTTGCGCCTGCTCGACCGGATCCGCACGCGCCTGCGCCAATATCAGGAATCGACGGGCAACCTGTACAACCTCGAAGCGTCGCCGGCCGAAGGCGCGACGTACCGCTTCGCCAAGGAAGACCACAAGCGCTTCCCCGAAATGATCCAGTCGGGCACATGGCCGAACGTGTACTACACGAACAGCAGCCAGATCCCCGTGGGCTTTACGGCGGACCCGTTCCATGCGCTCGATTTGCAGAACAAGCTGCAATGCAAATACACGGGCGGCACGGTGCTGCACCTCTATATGAACGAGAAGATGGAATCGACCCAGTCCTGCAAGCGGTTCGTGCGCTCGGTGCTGGAAAACTACCAGCTGCCCTACATCACGATCACGCCCGTGTTCTCGGTGTGCGACACGCACGGCTACCTCAACGGCGAACAGCCCAAATGCCCGCATTGCGGCGAGCAGACGCAAGTCTGGACGCGCGTGATGGGCTACTTCCGCCCCGTCGACAGCTTTAACATCGGCAAAAAGGGCGAACACCGCGACCGCACCCACTTCACCGAAGAAGAAGCGTGCAAGAGGTGTTGAGAGATTGAGTTTTCTCCTAGTGGTGAACGAAAGAAAACGCGGGGCTAAAACCCCGCGTTTTGTGTGAGAGTGATCAACATGAAAAACATAATTAAACCCATCTGTATTATTGTCCTGCTTTTCTATTTATCCGCCCCCGTGTTCGCTGACAACGGTCAGACGTTGCTTATGAGCTTGAACGACACCTTCGTGGTTCAGAATACGCCCGAATGGAATGTGAAGGTGGAAAAACTGCTCACGTTACGGATGGCGGATGTCAAGGTGACGCCTAAGAGCGGGTATGATTTTAACATGATGCTCTATTTCAAGTGCGACACCCCAGACCTCGGTCAATTCGATACGCCTCAGAAAATGGCGGACAACGTTAAGGCAAGTTCGGCTCATTATCTACCGCATACGGTTGAAAAAACAGCCACACTGCATTCTATCCCTATCTCAAATTCATTTGGATATTTTACAATCCTGACTGACGCAAAAGTGGCGTCTATGCCGACACCTCCGCCGGGCGAATATAAATACCTGACGCGGGGCATGGTTCGCTTGTCGAAAGATTCCGCGCTTGGTTTTAGTGTTATGACGAATGATCTAAGCTCACCGGGCTATCAAAACTTGTTTCAATATGTGTTTAGTTTGACGTTCTCCCCGAAAACTGAGGCAGAAGGAATTAGAGTCTGTTAACCTTTA
>CAZYPX010000130.1:0-4470 GCA_964649675.1 uncultured Rhodospirillaceae bacterium
GCCCAACAGCTCGGCCATAATCTTTTTAGGATCGGCGCCCGCCGCCAAAAGCTGTCCGCGCTCGCGGTACGACGTTACGCAAGTGTCCTGCGGCTCCTGCGCGGCATAGATGCCCACGGCCACAGCCTCCTGACCGATATAGAGGTGGCAAAAGCCGCCGATAAGCCCCATTCCGTAAAGTTGGGCGCCTTTTTCCTCGAAACGGCGGATGAGGAGCATATCGTGATAGTGCTTCGCAAGCTCCGCCGCCCGCTGGTTGTGTTTCGCGCCCGCCGTTTGGACGGAAGAACGTGAATCACCACGCGCCGAACCGCTTTTGTTTTCGGATTTCAGTTTGGCCTTCGTCGTCGTGTTAAGCATCTTGCTCCTTTTTCACAGCATGAGGCATGAGAATCGCGGCGGACATTGAGTTGTTGTTCTTTTATTACGTCAGATAAAACCAACAGCCAACTTTTGGCAAGAACCGATTACGCCCGCAGAATAATTTGCTGCAGCGCAACATAATGTTTTGCGTAATAAAATGGCGCACAGGCTACTTCGCGATTATCGCGCCATCCTCATCCTGCTCATGGTCTTTTTTGGCAGGCGCAATGATGATGATTTCATTCGGTCGCGAATAATTCAAGAGTTCGCGGGATTTTTCCTCAAGCAAATCGGGATCCATGCTTTTGCTGTGAAGAAGGCGCGTGCGGCGTTGAAGGTCTTCCCGCTCTTTCTGCAAATCGGTGAGGCGGGTTTGGGCGGCGGCGACCTCGTTCTTCATGCGCACCATGGCGACCAGCCCTCGATCGCCCTGAACGGTGTGATAGAGAAAATAACCGACAACGAGAACGCCCAAAACAGGCCATATGGAAATGTGCGATCGGCGGTGATGATGATGTGCAAATAACATAAGTTGAGCTATTCCGTTCAGTAAGCGCGAGGGTAATTTTAACGCCCCTCTCGGCTACAAGCCGCTAATATTTAACGGGATAGTCTTTAAAAAAAGGTGAAGCTGCGGGCTTATAGTTGGTGGTTGAAGGCTCGAAACGCGCCGCCATTAGCCCGAACGTACCGGCCTTAACGCGACACAACGCTCGTGCCTGCGAAACGGCCTATCTTGCCCAGTTGCTCCTCGATGCGGATAAGCTGGTTGTATTTCGCAAGACGGTCGGAACGCGCCAATGATCCTGTCTTGATTTGGCCACAGTTCGTGGCCACGGCAAGGTCGGCGATCGTGCTATCCTCGGTTTCGCCCGAACGGTGCGACATGACGGCCCGATAGCCCGCCTTATGGGCCATTTCGACGGTTTCCAACGTTTCGCTGAGCGTGCCGATCTGGTTGACCTTGATCAGGATGGCGTTGGCGATGCCGCGCTCGATCCCCTCGGCCAGACGCATCGGGTTGGTGACGAAGATGTCGTCGCCGACGATCTGGATGCGCTCGCCCAGCTCTTCAGTCATCATTTCCCAGCCGTCGAAATCGTCTTCGGCCATGCCGTCTTCGATCGACACGATGGGGTAGCGGGAGCACAAATCGCCATAGTAGCGCACCAGTTGTTCGGCGCTCATCTGCTTGCGCTCGCCCGTAAGCTGGTAATAGTCGCCCTTATGAAACTCCGTGGCCGCAGCGTCGAGCGCGATCATCACGTCTTCGCCCGCATCGTAGCCGGCCTTTTCGATTGCGCGCATGATGAACGCCAGCGCCTCGTCGCTCGAACCGAGAGACGGCGCAAAGCCTCCCTCGTCGCCGACGCTGGTGTTATGACCGGCGTCCTTCAGCAGCTTTTTCAGCATGTGAAAAATCTCGGCGCCCGTGCGTACCGCGTCCGCGAGGCTTTCGGCTCCGACCGGCATGATCATGAACTCCTGAATGTCGATGGAGTTGTCCGCGTGCGCTCCGCCGTTGATGATGTTCATCATGGGAACAGGCAGCAACGACGCCGACGTGCCGCCGACGTAACGGTAAAGCGGAAGCTTCGCGTCGGCAGCCGCGGCCTTGGCTGCGGCGAGGCTGACGCCAAGAATGGCGTTCGCGCCCAGACGCGATTTGTTGGGCGTGCCGTCAAGTTCAATCAGCGCGCCATCTAAGGTGATTTGATCCGTGGCATTCATGCCAATAACGGCATCGGCGATCTCGCCGTTCACGGCCTCGACCGCGTGCAAAACGCCCTTGCCTCCGTAACGTTCGGGATCGCCATCCCTCATTTCCACGGCCTCATGGCTGCCTGTCGAAGCGCCCGATGGAACCGACGCGCGGCCCATGACGCCGTTGTCAAGGACGATGTCAACCTCAATCGTGGGGTTCCCGCGGCTATCGAGAATTTCACGGCCACGTACTTGAGCGATTTGAGACATGTGCGTAATCCATGTATGAGTAAGGAAACGGGAAATTACCACAATCGCCCCAAGACGTGAAAGATAATTATGAAAAACGCCGTCAAGCTTGAGGAAGCCATGCGAACGGCCTGCCGCGAGGCGCGGCGTTGGCTTGGCGCGACATCGCCCAACCCGCCCGTGGGAGCGGCAGCGCTGGATCGCGCGGGGAACCTGCTGGCCGTAGCGGCGCACCGCAGGGCCGGAACGCTTCATGCCGAAACGGCTCTTTTGGAGGAATGCCGCGCCAACGGACTGATGGAACGGGTTCACGCGATGTGCATTACGCTCGCGCCGTGCAATCATCACGGACGTACGCCTCCTTGTTGCGACGCCATCATCGCATCCGGCGTGAAGCATGTCGCCATCGGCGCGCGCGATCCCAACTCTTTTGTCAAGAACGACGGCATCGAGCGTTTGAGAGCCGCCGGAATCGACGTGACGCTTGGGATAGAGGAAGAGATATGCCGTCAGCTTATCTACGCGTTTGCGTACAGCGTCACATCCGGCAAGCCTTGGATTACGGTTAAACGCGCTTTCGACGAAAACGGATCCATGATCCCGCCTGCTGGGGTGAAAACGTTTGTTTCGGAATCGTCGCTCCTGTTCGCCCACCAGCTGCGCAAACGTGCCGATGCCCTGTTGACGGGCAGCGGAACGATACTCGCCGACGACCCCTCGTTCACCGTGCGCCACGTGCCCGATCACGAGGGAAAAAGACGGGTTTTGGCCATCCTCGACCGTAGGCGGCGCGTACCCGCCGCGTGGCTCAAAAGGGCTGAAAGCAAAGGTTTTTTGCCGGTCGTTTACGATAATCTGGACGACGCGATCCATGGTCTGGCCATCCGTGAGATCAGGGAAATCCTTGTCGAAGCCGGTCCCCTCCTCTCTCAGGCCATTCTTAAAAACGGCTTTTGGGCCATGGATGTCGTGATCCAAAAAGGCCGCAAGGCCGACTCGATCCTGACGGCGTTCAATCCAGCCGTCAACTTGCCCTTTGACCCGCGCGCGTGGTCGTGGGAAAATGTTCTCCCAACTTCGTGAGACAACGACATGACTGTTAAGCATATCACCCAGGCCAAGCTGCCCTCGCGTTTCGGCGATTTCACGTTGCACGTGTTTCGCGACAAGAACGGCGTGGATTCCATGGCTCTTGTCTGCGGCGCGCTCGATGACAACTGCCTCGTCAGGATTCATTCGGAATGCGCGACCGGCGACATCCTCGGATCGCTGCGGTGCGATTGCCGCGACCAGCTCGAGACGTCGATGCTGCGCATATCCAGCGAAGGCGAAGGCCTAATGATTTATCTGCGCGGGCACGAAGGTCGCGGTATCGGACTCGCTAACAAGATCAAGGCCTACGCCCTGCAACAGCTCGGCATGAACACGGTTGAGGCCAACATTCATCTCGGCTTTCCGGTGGACATGCGCAACTACGGTACCGCCGCCGCCATTCTGAAGCATTTCAACCTGAAAAACATCCGGCTTCTGACCAACAACAAGGACAAAATAGACGCTCTGGAAAAAGGCGGCATCCATATAACCGAGCGCGTGCCTTTATGGGGCGAAACCAACCCCCATAACGAAAGCTATATTGAGACCAAAAAAACCTTGATGGGGCATTTTAAGAGGTAGGTCTCTTCGCGCCGATCACACCAACCGGCTCTGCGTCACGGCGGCTTCGATGAACGAGCGGAAGAGCGGATGCGGATCGAACGGTTTGGATTTCAATTCGGGATGGAACTGAACGCCGATGAACCACGGGTGATCCTGACGTTCGACGATCTCCGGCAATTCGCCGTCAGGCGACATGCCCGCGAACACTAAGCCCGCCTTTTCGAGTTGCGGACGGTAATTCGTGTTCACCTCATAGCGGTGGCGATGGCGTTCGCTGATGCTGTCCTTGCCATAGATGCCGCGCACTTTACTGCCTTTCAGCAGATTGCACGGATACGCGCCAAGGCGCATCGTGCCACCTAGGTCGCCATCGTGCTTGCGCTTTTCAAGCTGATTGCCCTTCATCCATTCGGTCATCAAGCCGATGACGGGATTCTTGCACGGCCCGAACTCGCTTGAAGTCGCGTCAGGAATCCCGCCTAAATGCCGCGCCGCTTC
>CAZYPX010000131.1:0-4461 GCA_964649675.1 uncultured Rhodospirillaceae bacterium
CCTTGAGCGACGTCGATCACGCCCTTGCCATTA
Source organism: uncultured Rhodospirillaceae bacterium (assembly GCA_964649675.1). Taxonomy (GTDB): domain Bacteria; phylum Pseudomonadota; class Alphaproteobacteria; order UBA9219; family UBA9219; genus CAZVCG01. The sequence goes on from CAZYPX010000131.1 coordinate 34, forward strand.
TGCCCGACATGCCGGAAGCCTTGCGTCTGCGCGCGCGAATACGTCGCCAGCTTGGGCAGGATAGCGCCGCCCATACGGATATGAAACACGCGCTGACGATAGAAAGCGCCGAGGAAAACGGGCCCTAGGCGCATGATCGTCACGCGTTTCGCGCCGAGCCCTACGGGGCTTTTACATCTGGGGCATGCTCACGCGGCGTTGTTCGCCTGGAACGAGGCGCAACAGGCAAAGGGCAGATTTCTGTTGCGCATCGAAGACATTGATCCGGTCCGCTGCAAGGAAGAATTCGTTCAGGATATTTTTGACGATCTCCATTGGCTCGGGCCGATGTGGGAGGAGCCGTCTCGCCGCCAATCGGAACATATCGCGGATTATCAGGCTTCCTTGGCGCATTTGCGGGACAGGGGCCTCATCTATCCCTGTTTCTGCACGCGGCGCGAAATTGAAGAAGAAGCTGCGGCAGCGGGTCATGCGCCCCATATGTCCATCAAAGGGCCGGATGGACCGGTTTATCCCGGCACATGCAAAAACATGCCGGAAACCGAGCGGCAGGAAAAAACGAACATAAGGGGCGCGCCCGTTTGGCGGGTGGATATGGCGAAAGCCTGCGCGGCATCTGGCCCCTTGAAATGGCAAGACCGCTCAAAAGGCGAAATCGCGGCTCATCCCGAAGCCTTTGGCGATGTTGTTTTGGCGCGTAAGGACGTGCCGACCAGCTATCATCTCAGCGTGACGGTCGACGATCACTTGCAGGGCGTGACGCTGGTGACACGTGGCGAAGATTTGTTTCGCGCAACGGATGTTCATGTTCTGTTGCAAAAGCTTCTGGGCTATGAAACGCCGGAATATCATCATCATAAATTGTTGGTGGATGAAAACGGCAAACGCTTCGCTAAACGCGATCGCGCTATGACTCTAAAATCCTTGCGCGAACAGGGAAAATCGCCGGAAGAGGTTAGACGGATGGCGGGGTTCTGATCTTCATCAGCGCGGCGACAATGTCCGCGTATTCCTCATGCGCCGGATCGATCAATCTGTGACGCAAAAGAAAATCGATAATCACGAGGGTGCAGTTAAACTTGAAGCGGTCTGTCGTATAAACCAGCGTCGCGACTTCCCTAAACGGCATAAGCTTGAATGCGCTGACTTCGCCGTCGGTGTTGCGCGGCGTGAAATCTTCGGGCAACTCGAAATCGTAAATGAACAACGTGTCGTTGCGCAATCCGCCCATCAGTTCGACTTTATAATATAGCGCGCCTTCGGGCTTGGCGGACAAAGCCAGTTCTTTAGGGACTCCCGCTTCTTCCCATGCTTCTTTGACGAGCGTTTCTTGCGGCGAATAGCCGAGCGACATGCCGCCGCCGATGAAGTTGTCGAGCTTGCCAGGATCGATGGCGTGGCTCTGCGAGCGTTCGGCGATCCACAGATAAAGACCGTCCTTTTTGCGGACGAAGCCGTTGGCATGCACGCCAAAGCCGCGCAGACCGAACCATGGCAGCGCGGCGCGATCGATTTCGGCCAGTGGCTTATGGCTCCAATCGGCCATCACCGGAAACATCTCGCCGCGCAGTTGGGAGTTTTTCGCTTGCGCCAAAAACCATGAAGCCTTTATCAGCGCATCAGTACGCGCTTCATATGTCGCGATTTCGGGATCGAGCGCGAACCCCATATCGCCGTTCAGAAACGGCAATCCGGCATGAACGAGAGCCTCGCGCACGTCGCGCATGACCCAGCCGACCTGTTGCGGGCCGATATAAAACGGCGCGAACTTGGCCGGATCGTGGTTCGTGCAAGCGCGGATGTGGAAAAGGAAAGACACGTAAAAACTACCCCTGCCGCTTGACCATCAATTTCCTGATTTCCGCGATGGCCACCGCGGGGTTGAGGTTCTTGGGGCAAGTTTTCGTGCAATTCAAAATGCTTTCGCACTTATATAAACGGAAGGGGTCTTCGAGCTGGTCGAGCCGTTCGCCCGCCGCGTCGTCGCGGCTGTCGATGATCCAGCGATAGGCCTGCAGCAGGGCGGCCGGACCCATGTAACGGTCGCCGTTCCACCAATAGCTGGGGCAGCTTGCCGAACAGCACAAGCAGAAAATGCATTCGTAGAGGCCGTCGAGCAGCGCGCGCTCTTCCGGCGATTGCAAACGCTCGCTGTCGGGCGGGGGCGGGGTTTCGCTTTGCAGCCATGGTTTGATCGAGGCGTATTGCGCCACGGCCTGCTTGATGTCGGGCACCAAGTCTTTCACCACATCGAGATGCGGCAAGGGGTAGATGCGCACGTCCCCGCGAATGTCGGCGATCCGCATCGTGCAAGCCAGCGTGTTCACGCCGTCGATGTTCATGGCGCACGAACCGCACACGCCCTCGCGGCACGAACGGCGGAAAGCCAGCGAGCTGTCGACTTCGCTCTTTATATAGATGAGCGCGTCAAGAACCATCGGCCCGCATTTGCTTTCGTCGATGATATAGGTGTCGAGGCGCGGATTTTCGCCGTCGTCCGGCGACCAGCGGTAAATCTTGAACGTCCGCGCGGTCTTCGCGCCTTTGGCGGCGTCGACCGTTTTGCCTTTTTTGACCGTCGAGTGCTTGTTCAGGAAAAATTCGACCATGATTGACCTCAATAAACCCGCGCCACGGGCGGCATATCGGGCGCTTCGTCGGTAAGCGGCTTCAAATGCACGGGGCGGTAATCCAGTTTGACGTTTCCGTCCGCGTCCAGCCATGCGATCGTGTGCTTCATCCAGGCGTCGTCGTCGCGCTTGGGGAAATCTTCGCGCGCGTGCGCGCCGCGCGACTCCTTGCGGTTTGCCGCGCCTTCGATGGTCACGGTGGCTTGATGCAGCAGGTTATCGAGCTCCAGCGTTTCCATCAGGTCTGAATTCCAGATCAGCGATTTGTCGGAAACGTTCAGATGGTTGCGCTTCTTCCATGCTTCGCGAATGTTCTTACGCGCGTTGGCCAGAGTTTTTCCGTCGCGGAAAACGCCGCATTCCGTTTGCATGGTGTTCTGCATGTCCTGCCGGAGTTCGGCGGTCGTGACGTTGCCCACGGTGTTGCGCAACCAATCGAAACGCGCGAGGGCGTTGTCGCCAGCGTTTTTGGGAAGATCGCGGTGCGCCATGTCGGGTTTGACCAGTTCGGCGGCGCGCAGGGCGGCGGCGCGGCCGAAAACGATGATGTCGAGAAGGGAATTCGATCCCAGACGGTTGGCGCCATGCACCGAAACGCAAGCCGTTTCGCCGATCGCCATAAGGCCGGATACGGTGGCGTCGGCGTTGCCCGCTCTGGGATGGATGACTTCGCCGTGCATGTTGGTTGGAATCCCGCCCATGCAATAATGCGCGGTGGGCACAACGGGCACGGGCGCTTTCGTCAGGTCGATGCCCGTGAAGGTCAACGCGGATTCCGTGATGCCGGGCAAACGCTTATGAATGAGTTTGGGATCAAGATGCTCAAGATGCAAAAGGATGTGGTCGCGGCCAGGGCCGCATCCGCGGCCCTCGCGCATTTCCGTTGTCATCGCGCGGCTCACGACGTCGCGGCTGGCGAGGTCTTTGGCCTGGGGCGCGTAACGCTCCATGAATTTCTCGCCTTCGCCGTTCGTCAGATAGCCGCCTTCGCCGCGCGCGGCTTCAGTGATCAGAATGCCGCTGCCATAGGCGCCCGTCGGGTGGAACTGCACGAACTCCATATCCTGCAAGGCGAGTCCGGCCCGCAAAGCCATCGCGTTGCCGTCGCCGGTGCACGAGTGAGCCGCCGTTGCCGAGGCGTAAACGCGTCCATAGCCGCCCGTGGCGAGCACCGTCAAGTGCCCGCGAAAACGGTGGATCGTTCCGTCGTCGAGATTCCACGCCACGACTCCTCTGCACGCGCCTTCATCGTCCATGATGAGGTCGAGCGCGAAATACTCGTCAAAGAAATCGACTTTGTGTTTGAGGGCCTGCTGATACAGCGTGTGCAAAATCGCATGGCCGGTGCGGTCGGCAGCCGCCGCAGTGCGGCGGATGGTCTTTTTGCCGTAATTCGACGTCATGCCGCCGAACGCCCGCTGGAAAATCTTGCCTTCTTCCGTGCGGCTGAACGGCACGCCAAAGTGTTCGAGTTCGATGAGCGTCGGTACCGCTTCCCTGCACATGTATTCGATGGCGTCTTGGTCGCCGAGCCAGTCCGAGCCTTTCACGGTGTCGTACATATGCCAGCGCCAATCGTCCTTCTCGACGTTGCCCAACGCGCCGCCGATGCCGCCCTGCGCGGCGCCCGTGTGGCTGCGCGTCGGAAAGACCTTGGACACGCATGCGACGCGCAATCCTTTTTCCGCCATGCCGAACGCCGCCCGCAAGCCCGCGCCGCCCGCGCCAATCACGACCACGTCAAAGGCATGATCGACAATCGTATAAGCTTTAGTCATAGGTTCACGACCCTAACATG
>CAZYPX010000132.1:0-4431 GCA_964649675.1 uncultured Rhodospirillaceae bacterium
CGCGTGATTACGACGAAAGGGCCGCATATGACCGTTCAAAGAAAAAAGAAAAACCATTCGGCAACCGCAAAATGCGCCGAAGAGATCGTTCAATTGGCCACTGATTGGCATCAGGAAGAGTCGGGAGCGTTGAGCGCCGAGACGCTGTTGGCCACGCTGGCGGCCCTTACGGGCGAAGCGATTTGCCGCGCCGCCAACAATATGAATACGCAAAAAGACATAAAAGAAGCGCACGCGTTCTTAAATGCGTTATCCGAAGGTTTAAAGCATGTGGTTCAACAAGCCGGACGCGAGGCGGAAAATTTATCAAGCTTTGAAAGCGTGCTTGAACATACGCAGAGGAATCCGGAGCCGCAGAAAGGGATTGCGCTGACCGTCGATCCTTATCATACGCCCCATCAACCGCCGGCCCATGCGGCGGCGGCCCTTCGGGAAGACGTCCTCTTTTTGTCACAAAGCCACGGCCTTTCGGAACAGGAATGCGCGGGAGCTTGCCTGATCGCTTTAGGCCGAACCGTACAGCGCGTTTCTCAAGTGTTGCCGCCGCCCGTTGCGTATCAAATGGCTATGGAGGTGGCTGTCGGCGTTGCGCATATGGAGCCTCTCGAAAGAGCTGAAATTACGTTTGATAAAAAGTTCTTTCTGACTAATCGCATCATCGCCGCCGCGAACGAAATTACGCAAATCGCCGTCACGCAAAACGCGGCTCTTCAAGGCGGCCGCCCACATCCGCAAACGTTGGCGGCGAAGACGGGGGCTATGCTGGGCGAAGTCGTTCATAGGGCCGCGGCCAAGAACTTTGCCGAACAGCCACGGTATAAATCTGCGGACTATATCGTTTTGCCGGAAGCTGACGTCTTTCTGGATGAATGCAACGTTCAGTTCATGGCCTCATGCATACGGCGCGGCATCGACATAGAAAGGCTTCCCGAATATGGGGAGTATGCCGCGAATGCTGCGGCAAGTATCGGCCACGATCCTTATCCTAAGCATAACGTGGAGGAAAAAGATCTTCCTCGCACTTTTCCCTTCGCCGAAGCTTCGATGGCGCGGGAGCCTGTCATGCGGGTTGTCCGGAAATATAATCTCTCGTCGTGGGAGCTTGCCTCGGCTTGCGCGGCGTCGTCCAATGACTCGATCAGGATTGCTGAGCATGCCTGCGGCACGGAAACGGCTTTCAGGCTGGTGATGGAAGAGGCGGCGGCGATTGCCCGCGTCAAGCCCCTTGATCTCGAAAAACTCATGAAAACGGCGCCGGAGAATATTCGTAAGGGCATGATGTCCATGAAGCGGGCGGCATTGGCTTCTGTCGAACACATCCCTTCTTGAACGTCGTTTTTCAAAAGTCGTCTTTTGCGCTGGCAAAGCGTCGGCTTTCCGCAGGAGTCTTTACGCCTGTTTGCCGCGCGAGGGGTTTTTCCGGCGGGAGGGGGAAGCTTTCGTCCCCCCCGGGAACCTTTCGTCCTGTTAGGCCTTTTTTTCGGGAATCTTTTGGCATGTTTGGCGTTATTTCAGGAAGGTTTCGGGTTTTTTGCGCGTTTTTGCTGATTCCTGCGGGCTTGACTTAAAGCCTGTATCTTCCTATGTGTCTGGCTTGCCGTGGCAGCGTAGCTCAGTGGTAGAGCAGGGGAATCATAATCCCTTGGTCGGGGGTTCAAATCCCTCCGCTGCTACCAATGATAAGTGTTTGAAATATAAAGATAAATCGACTTATTTTTCGTCGGATTTCCGCCCTTTTCCCGTTTCTTTGGCTTTCCCTGTTTTTCCTTGGTTTTCCGCCATTTTTTCAAAAGTTCGCTAAACTCATTGCCGCAAAGATGCCTCAAAAAATCGGCCATATGACCAAGGGAATTTTTGCCGCAAAACCTACCCAAAGAATCGTTCAGCCTCCTTTGCGCTGTCCAAAAGCTTCTTATCCGACCGCCAAAGGTGGCCATAGGTGTCCATTGTCATCTTAAGGCTGGTATGCCCCATGAACTCCTGAAGCTCTTTTTGGTTCCAGCCCATTTCAATTCGCATGCTGGCGGCGACATGGCGCAGCTGATGGGGAGTAAAGCTGACTTCGATTTTGCGACGGTTAAGCTTTTTCCCTTTATTATCATGGGTAATTCTTTTTGCCAGCCCTGCTCTTTGCATAAGTCTTGGCCACCACCTATTCATGAATTTTGATAGGTCAATGGGATTCCCAATTTCATTCGGGAAAATAAGATTCTGCTCCCCTGCTTTTCTTGCGAGCATAGCTTTCTTGACAAACACAACGGTGTCCGGGGCGATAATAAGTGTACGGCGACTTTTTTGAGTCTTTGGACGACCAATTTTTCCGTATTCATCGGCTCGTTGGCCGATTGTAAGCTCTGCGCTTCCATCTTTACGGGTTATGAAGAACTGGCGCCCCGCCCCCCTTACTTCTGAACTACGAAGACCATAGATGGCCATTAAACGCACCATTGCGCCATCACGTCCTGTTTCGTCGGAGTCGGAAGCAGCAAGAAGGGCTTTTACAGATTCCTTCGGCGGGATTTTTGCTTCTTCATTACTTCTGTCTCTCGGCTTTTCTAGCCTGACAACGTCAGCAGGGTTCGTGACAAGCATCTGCCGGAGACGACAGAAATTGAGAGTCATGCAAAGAGTGTAAAAAATTTTGCGCGAAAGCGCGGTAGATTTTGTTTGCATCAGGTGATCTACAAAGTCCTGAATGTCGGAAGGACGAAGGTCGGATAATAAAATTTTCGAAATTACGTGTTCGTTAATATGACGTTCAACGTGAGTGCGATACCGGCGTACCGTAGACCTTTCGATCTTTTCTACCTTCACGAGTGCTTCTTTGTGTGCGAGAAAAGCTGTGCAGGCTTCTTTGAGTGTTTTGCTGAATCGTGCCGGAACATGTGTTCCCTCGACCATTTCGTTTTCTATTTGAATGCGTTTGTCGTCTGCTTGTCGTTTAAGCGCATACAGCTTTCTGTGACGCAATCCATCGCGGTCCAAATATGATAGCTCGAACCGCTTTGAGGTTTTGCCGTCTTTGTTTTTCCAAGTGATTTGTCTAACGGTTGCCATGGTGAAACGCTAGCGCTCCTTTCTTTATGGATCAACGAGTTCTAGCCCCTTGATCTTGTTTGTTCTTTTGCGACGTTGGGGGAGAAAGCCGCGTACTGATATAATCACGAACTTTTGCTTTCGTTGTTACAAGGCCAAGTCCGCGCTCTGTCCAAACAGGAAAGTCTGATTTTCCGAGGTTACGTAAGTAAGACAGGCTGTAAATTTGCTTTGGTGTCAAACCAAGTTCATGGGCGATAGCCTCTGCGCCGCAGATAAAAGAATCTTCATTTTCGCTCAGGGGGCTTTCTTTTTGTTCGATCATTTTTGCCTCCCGAAAAACAGATGTTCGGCGGCTTCAGAATCTGCGGCGAGAAATTGAGGCTCGAAATACCCAAACAGTTGGGTTCGTAGGTGGTTGTCGTTGACCAGTTCCAGTACGAACTTGGCAAAGAGCAGGAAAACCAGATTTTGATAAACCGGCTCATCCAAAAGAGACGCATGATACGTGGCTATAAATTCTTGCCATGCAATATTGGCCGCTAGGATGCGTTTTGTGAGATTGTTTGATGGATCGGATTCAAATTTAGCGCGTGGTTCTTCCGCAAAGTCAGTCATGACGCTTCTGTCCTTGATTTGTTGGATTTTTGTAAAGTGACAGAAGCCGCTGTTATTGTTTTTGTGCGGCGAAGGCGCTTAGGAAGGGACAATGCCTCTATTCACAAAGCACGTCACGATCATATAAAAAACACTATCCATTTTTCAATGAAAATAATGCCTCCTGCAAAATTTTTATGGTTAAACGCGCCGCTGCGCCGCAAAAAAGTTCTCAATTAACTATCCAACATTCGATTACTCCTAGCGTTGTTTGGTAAATCTGGAATGATTCAAAATCTATGGTTAAAACAAAAATAGTTGTTGAAATCCGTTGTAGCAATTTAATACGATGATGATGCGTTATACACGAGCATTGAGAACTTATCGAGGTCGATAACTTCGCTGTCTATAACGTCCGCTGCCAAGGCAGCCCTGTCACTTTACAGAAATTGAAACTACTCAATTGGTGAATGCCATGAACAGGGCAGCTTTATCAGTACTCGATCCACTTAATCAAAAACCTTATAGTCTTATCCGTTCGGCAATCGCATGCGCGCGGTCGCCGTATCCTGAAGATACGTCGCGGAAGAGACAATTCCGGATAGCGGAGGGAATTTGGCGGGAAGGTTGTTCCGTCAAGGGACTGCCGCAGGAAGCCTATCTGAAGTCGTTAGGGGTAAAGAACACGGATGGTTTGAACCATGCATTACGTGCACATCACGCTATCTTGCATAAAACCACTGGTGACCTGCCCCCCGTATTTTGATCCACGCTGAAGGTGAATCTGTTCTAACTTTG
>CAZYPX010000133.1:0-4273 GCA_964649675.1 uncultured Rhodospirillaceae bacterium
CTCGGAATTCCGGATGGATCCGGATGTGCCCCTTGTGGTTCCGGAAGTAAACCCCCACGCGCTGGCCGACTTCAAAAAGCGCAACATCGTCGCCAACCCGAACTGCTCGACCATACAAATGGTTGTGGCGCTTAAGCCCTTGCACGACATCGCCAGGATCAAGCGCGTCGTCGTCGCGACGTACCAATCCGTCGCGGGAGCAGGGCGCGAAGCCATGGACGAGCTGTTTACGCAAACGCGCGCCGTGTTCGTAAACGATCCCCTCGTGAAAGAAGTGTTCCACAAACAGATCGCCTTCAACTGCATCCCCCAGATCGACGCGTTCATGGACGACGGCGGCACCAAGGAAGAATGGAAAATGGTGGTCGAGACGAAGAAAATCCTCGGCCCCAAGATCAAGGTAACGGCCACCGCCGTGCGCGTTCCGGTGTTCATCAGCCATTCCGAGGCCGTGAACGTCGAATTCGAAGGGCCGATCAGCGCCGCCGAAGCGCGCGTCGCCTTGAAAAACGCGCCGGGCGTGACCGTCATCGACCGCAAGCACGAAGACGGTTTCGTGACCCCCGTGGAAACCGCAGGCGAGGACAATGTTTTCGTCAGCCGCATCCGTGAGGACATATCGGTCGAGCACGGACTCAACATGTGGATCGTGGCCGACAACCTGCGCAAGGGCGCGGCGCTGAACGCCATTCAAATCGCCGAACTTTTGGCCAAGGATCATCTATGACCGTTCGCATCGGAATCGTCGGCTTTGCCGGAAAAATGGGACAAGCCATCGCGCAGGCCGTGATGAACAACCCCAGCGCGACACTCGTGGGCGGCTCCGACCGCACGCTAACGCCCGAACTCAAAAAAACATACGCCGATCTTCTGCTGACCGAAAAAGCCGACGAGCTTTTTCCGCAATGCGACATCGTGATCGATTTCTCCTCGCCCAAGGCGACGGCGGAAATCGCCAATCTCGCCGCTCAGCACGGCAAAGCGCTTGTGTGCGGCACGACGGGCTTGGACGACGACGGCAAAGCCGCGCTCGCGGAAGCCGCAAAGAGCGTTCCCGCTCTTTACGCCACGAACACAAGCCTTTCGCTGGTCGTCATGAAGCGGCTCGTCAAGATGGCGGCGAACCTGCTGCAGGATCAGGATTACGACATCTCGATCCTCGACAAGCATCACCGCACGAAAAAAGACGCGCCTTCCGGCACGGCCAAAACGCTGGGCGAGTTTGTCGTCGCGGGCAACGGCGGCAAGCATGAGCCGCAGTACGCCGCCATCCGCGCCGGCTTTATCGTGGGCGAACACGAAGTGCAGTTTTCCGGCCAAGGCGAACTCATCAACCTGTGCCACAGCGTCACCGACCGCAGCGTTTTTGCGCGGGGCGCCGTCCACGCCGCGCTTTGGCTTCACGGCAAAAAAACCGCCCTTTACGGTATGGACGACGTTCTCACGTCCATTTAGTCCGCTCGCGTGCCTCTTATGTTTTTTTATGGTTTTTGGCGCGCCAATAGGCCCAGACACGCCAATGCTTTACTGCGCAAACGCGCGCCGCCTATCCTTTTTACGCAGGTTCCCCCAAAGGGGCGCACCAAGCCGAATTCTCCGCTCAACGCGGAAACGCCTTTCGACCTTATGTTTTCGCTTCATGGCTTCGATCAGGTCGGGATCCATCTCGCGGAAAACCTGAGATGTAAGATACCTTGCCACAACATCGCCGTTGGATCGAGTAATGCCTAGTCGTATCATGTGCTTATCTCCTCCTCTCGTTTGGTTTTGCGCTTTTTTCAGGATGAGAACTCACCAAGTGTGAGGATAGCATTCATGCCGTCATGAGAAAACCTTTTATCAGCTAAGATTATTGCTATTTTTCCGACATCAAAACGTTTTGTAATTTTTTACCCCAAATACGTAATCAAAACTCTAACAAAAAATTTCCACACAAAAAAACGGCGCGCTTGAAAAAAAGCGCGCCGTCAAAAACAAATTCTGCAACGTGAAAGCGAAGATCAAGCCGCGTTTTTGCCGTCCTTTTGCTCCGGCAACGCGATCGAAGCGTCGGCCATGGCGTCGCGAAGAGCCTTTTCCGTGGCTTTGCTGACCGGCACCATCGGCAAACGCAATTCGTTGCGGCACTTTCCAAGCAACGACGCGGCGTATTTCACCGGCGCCGGCGACGTTTCAAGAAACAAAGCCTCGATAAGCGCTCTCAACTTCACGTTGATGCCCTGAGCCGTGGCGACATCGCCTTTCGCCCACGCTTCCTGCATCTTGACCATGAGGGAAGGCGCGATGTTGGACACAACCGAAATGACGCCGTGGCCGCCTTCGGCCAAAAACGCGAGCGACGTTTCGTCGTTGCCCGACAACTGGATGAATTTATCGCCGCACATCTTGCGCGTTTTCACGACGCGGGACAAATCGCCCGTCGCGTCCTTGACCCCGATAATGCGGGGCAGTTCGGCAAGGCGGGCCATCGTTTCAGGCGACATGTTCACGATGCAACGCCCGGGTATGTTGTAGATGACGATGGGCAGACCCGCGCGGTCATGAATGGCTTTGTAATGCTGGTAGAGGCCTTCCTGCGTCGGCTTGTTGTAATAGGGCGTAACGTGCAAGGCGGCATCGGCCCCCAAGCGCTCGGCGATCTTCGTCAGGTGAACCGCATGCTCGGTGTTGTTCGTGCCGCATCCGGCAATGACCGGAACTTTGCCTTTCGCAACCTCAAGTGTAGCGCGGATGACAAGCTCATCGTCGGCGTCGAACAACGTGGGGGATTCGCCCGTCGTGCCGCACGGCACGACGCCATGAATGCCTTCGTCAAGTTGCCACTGGACGAAATCCTGCAAGGCCTTGCTGTCCACGGCGCCGTTCTTGAAAGGCGTGATAAGCGCGGTGATGGCTCCATGGATTGGCAATGCGGACATTTTCATCTCCTTATTGAGAAAGTTTTGAGGGAGTAAAGGCATTAAGACGCCATCAACCTTTAGCGCGGGTGACCTTCCAGATCAATCCGCGCGCTTCGCCCCGCTTAAACCTGTGTTAACCATAGAAAGCCCCTGCCCCGAAGCCTTGGAAACGTTTAGGCTTTCGTAATCGTATTCGGCGATAATAGATAGACAAGCCCAGAGAGACGCCCATGAGCACACCCGTAAACCCGACGTCACGTCCAAACACCGTCGACGCGCGCGTCGATCGCATGGCGCGCGAGAGGAACGCCGTCGCGGCGCAAAACGTCCGTGCCGAACGGAAGGAAACTCCACCGCCTCCGCCGCCCCGCGAAAGCGGACGGGCGCGACGCATCGACCGCATGGCTTGATCAGTTCGCCGTCCAAGCGGCTCTCTTTTTCTTAAAGGCGTGTATTTCCGCCGTTTCCCGCCGCGCGACAAGAAGTGTTGCGCGTCCGTCCAACGCTGCCTAAGATACGCGCGCGCTAAGTTTCTCGACAACCCGTTCGTCCGCACATGCCCAAAACCGCATCTCCCGCGCGCGCGCCGCGCCCCTTGTCGCCGCACCTGAGCATTTACAAGCCGCAGCTGACGTCGGGCATGTCCATTTTCCATAAAATAACGGGCATAGCCTTGGCCGTCTTCATGGCCGTGATCGTGGCGTGGCTGGCGATCGTCGCCTGGCTGCCGGAATGGCACGATCCGTTCAAGGACGTGTGCACGTCGTGGTTCGGCAGGCTTTTGCTGATGGGCTGGTCGTGGGCCTTTTTTTATCACTTCGGCTGTGGCGTGCGTTATTTGTTTTGGGCGACGGGACGGGGCTTGTCGCTCAAGGACGTTTACAGGTGGGGCTATGTCGCGCTGGCGTTTTCTTTCCTCGCCACCCTCGCGCTTTGGACAACCGTCTTCATGGCAGGTGAACCATGACAAACCCCTCGCCGTCATCGCACAAAGCGCCGTTGGGCCGCGCGCGCGGCCTCGGCGCCGGAAAAACCGGAACGCATCACTGGCTCTTGATGCAGTTGACGACGGCCGCGTTGATCCCTCTGACGCTTTACCTGTTGCTGTCATTCCTGTTCGTCGTGATTCTGCCGCCGCAGACGGATATTTTCGCGACGACCCGCCTGTGGCTTCAGCATCCCGTCAACGGGCTCGCCATGATGATCATGATCCCCACGGCCGTTTTCAACAGCTTCGATTATATCATCGCCGGTTTGCTCGAAGACTATGTGCACAACCGCTTCTTAAACGTTCTTGGCATCGCGGCGGCGAAATTCGTTGGGGTCGCGTTGTCGGCCGCCGGCGTCACCGCCGTGATCACCATCATGTTAGG
>CAZYPX010000134.1:0-4113 GCA_964649675.1 uncultured Rhodospirillaceae bacterium
TATGACTGTGAAGCGGCAGCATGTGACACGCGGCCCCTGTTTTGCCCTGCGCCTTTGTGCCGCAGGGCTGGGTGAATAGTGATCTTCTAAATCTGATCCTCTCCAGCTTGTCCTGAACGGCGAACGCATTGGCGGCTAACGCTCCCGTGCGCTTTTGTCTTTTGCCCAAGTTGTATCGAGAGAAGATCATGAGATTTATCACACTTCGTCAGGTCGGCGTTTCGACGTCCGAACCTTTGTTTCAAAACCTCAGTCTCACCATCGGGGAAGGCTGCCGCATGGGTATCGTGGCCGGAAACGGTGGCGGCAAGACCACGTTGCTACGCTGCATCACTGGCCTTGCCGAACCGACAGAGGGCGAGATCACCTGTTCGCGTGGCATGCGCCTTGGCTTCGTCGAGCAGGACGTGCCAGCAGCACTTTTTGACCAGACGCTTTTCGAGTGTCTACGTTCGGCATTGCCTGCTGACCAGCAGACGGATGAATGGCGCGTTGACGTTTTGCTGGCCTCGTTCGAGGTTCCGGAAGAACTGCACCAGCGCCCCATCCGCGCCCTGAGCGGCGGGTGGCAAAAGCTGGCGCTGATCGCGAGAGCCTTTGCGGCAGAGCCGGACGCTTTGCTTTTAGATGAGCCGACGAACCATCTGGACCTGTCTAAAATCCAGTTTTTGGAACGCTGGCTTGCCGAGAACGCCGGGCGTATGCCGATGGTCATCGTGAGTCACGACCGGCGTTTTTTAGACGCTAGCACGTCGCACACCCTGTTTTTGAGGGCGAAAGTCTCAAAGCTGTACGCGCATGCCTACAGCACGGCGCGGAATCTTCTTTCGGATGACGATGAGGCAGATCAGACAAAGTTGGAACAAGACCTGAAGGAAGCCAACCGTCTGCGTCGCAGCGCCAATGAACTGAAAAACATCGGCATCAACAGCGGGTGCGACAATGCGCTGAAGAAAGCGAAGCAAGTTGCCGCCCGCGCCGCCGAGATCAAAAATAACCTGAAGGAACCGCACAAGGAACGCACAGGCCAAATCCGGCTGAGCAGCCGCGACACGCATGCGCGAGTTTTGTTGTCTTTGGATGATGTGCTCGTTCGGACACCAGACGGCAAGGTGCTGTTCAAGACGGGGAAGCTGAAGGTTTTTCAGGGCGACCGGATTGTTCTTCTTGGCGCGAATGGAGCGGGAAAATCACAATTGGTCAAGCTGATCCACAGGGCCTTTGCTGATCCGGCGAATGCGGAAGCCGTACAGTTTAGCCCGACAGTCGTTGTCGGCTATGCCGACCAACAAATGACGCAGTTGCCCGACCATGAAACGCCGTTCGATATCATTACAAACCGCTTCCGTCTTGGCGATCAACGCAGCCGGACGCTTTTGGCTGGCGCGGGTTTTCCTGTGGATCGACAGAATTGTCCGATCAAAGCGTTCTCGCTCGGCCAGAAAGCGCGGCTCGGCATGCTGGTCTTACGATTGACAGAGCCAAACTTTTACCTTCTGGATGAACCGACCAACCATGTTGATATCCCAGGACAGGAGAAGCTGGAATCCGAAATCTTGGCGCAAAACGCGACATGCTTGCTCGTTTCGCACGACCGCAGTTTTGTGAATGCCATCGGCACGCGCTTTTTGCGGATTGAAAACGGAAAGCTTTCGGAAAGACCGGAAAACGTGTAGAAGACGGCCATGACAACGCTTTTAAACAAACCGTTTTATATGATGCGGCACGGCGAAACCGTGGCCAATGCCGAAGGCTACGCCGCTGGGTCTTTCGACACGCCTTTGACCGACAAAGGCCGCGCTCAGGCCTTGGCTGCGAGGCCCATGTTTGAGACGCTGTCACCGCGTCCTGCGCTGATTGTCCATTCCCATCTTTCTCGCGCCAGAGATACGGCACTGATCATCAACGAACGGCTTCGTATCCCGATGATCGAGAAAACCTCAATGGCCGAACAATGTTTCGGTGACTGGAAAGGGCTTTCTTGGGGGGCGATCCATGATCGCATCATGATTGGGGAAAAGCCGCCGAACGGCGAGTCGATGGAGATGCTGACAGATCGCGTTATCACGGGGCTTTCGGACATATTATCCATGCCAGAGGAGCCGATCCTTATCGCAACGCATGGCGGCGTGTTCGACGCGCTGCTCTGGCATTTCGGACGCAAACTTGACGATGTTAAAAACTGCCATCTCTACGAGTTCGCGCCGATCCAAACAGAAACCGCATTTCCTTGGGAAATCTGGCATCACGATCTATCAGAGGATGGCATGCCCATACGCAGCCGCATCGCCGTCTATGATCTTTAAGGCATAGGCGAGGACTTCGTCTTTTGGACACGCAGCATCGACCGTGTGCCATCGCGCATCGTTTGGCAACCCTATATCGCCGAACTTGTCGATGACAGCAACGCATGCGTCCGATGCGTGACCGTCTTCAACCCTTAACTCAACGCCTTTTTCTCGTTCGATCAAACGTCTATTGATTCGCTCTTCCATAACGGCGCGAGGGGCGATGAGCCAAAGGCCGATGAAGATTGCTCCATGATCCGCCGCAAGTTTCGCAATGGCTGGACGAGCAGCTTCAGAGAAGAAGCCTGAAGCGTTGATAACGCTGGTTCCTTGGGCAAGCGCCTCAAGTGTTCTTTGCTCAATCGACGCGCTGACCCGCGCAGAGACATCGTCCGTATAGGCCTTATCGTCAAGCGTATCGGCAAGCGAAGCGCCGAGAAGCTCGCGGCGGACAAGATCGTCTTCGAGAATGACGGCCTCGCGTAAGATCGGCAACGCTTCGCGCAAGGCATAGGCGAGCGTGGTTTTGCCGGTTCCGGTATGGCCGCCGATGGCGATGAGGTAAAACGCTGTTTTAGAACTCTTTATTTGCATCCGTAGAGGATACACAACTCATGCCCGAACGCAATCTTGCAATCCGTCTGTCCGTCATGGACGGCGGCAAGGTCAAGGCGGAGCTGAAGGAGATCGGGGAGTCCGGCGAGAAGTCGCTCAAGAAAATTGAGATTGCCGGACAACCCGCCTCCAAAAGCCTGATCGCCCTGAACGCCGCCGCGAACGACATGAAGGGGGCGGCGATTGGTCTGTCCAGCCAGATGGGGCCGCTCGGCGCGGGACTGGCTGCGCTGGGGCCTGCGGGTATCGCGGCGGGGGCTGCTCTTGGCGGGTTGGCTCTGATCTTCAAACAAAGTTACGAAGAGGCGGCGCTTGCCGAGCAGACTTTCAACCGTTTGCAAGGCGTGCTCAAAGCCACGGGTTATGCCTCCGGCCTGACGGGCAAAGAAATCGCCGAGATGGCCGAACAGATGGAGCATTCGACGCTGACCAGCGCCGAGGATGTCAAAAGCGCCGCCGCGATTATGGCGACATTCCGCTCCGTGTCAGGCGACACGTTCAAACAGGCCATTCATTTGGCGCAGGACATGTCGTCTGTGTTCGGGCAGGATCTGCGCTCGTCCGCCACGCAGCTTGGCAAGGCTCTGGAAGATCCCGTGGAAGGGCTGACCGCCTTAAAGCGCGTGGGCGTTTCGTTTTCTGATTCTCAAAAAGACGTTATTAAGACGCTTGTCGAGACGGGCCAAAAGGCTGAAGCGCAAAAAATGATCCTCGCCGCACTGCAAGAACAGGTCGGCGGCGCAGGCCAAGCGGAAACGCAAGGATTGACCGGAGCCACGCACCGCTTGTCGGTCGCTTGGGGCGATATGCTCAAAGCCATCGGCCAGACCGAAACCGTGGGCGGCACGGCGATGGGCGTGCTGGCCAAGCTGGCCTCCACTTTCGAGGTGACAACCGAGTGGTTCAGCAAGGCTCCGCTCGATGTCCAGTTACGAAAAGCCAAAAACGAACTGGCCGACGTGCAAAAGCAGCTTGAATGGCTTCAAAACCTGCCGCCGATTGTCCAGCCGCTCTATAAGGACAACACGGCGTTCCGGCAAAAGAAGGCCGCCGAGCTGACGGCGGAGATTGAGCGCCTGACAAAGGCCGAACAAGCCGAAGCCGACGAACGCGCCAAAGCCGAAGCCGGTCGCGCCGCCGCAGAAAAGGAAGGCCGCGCCGATCTTTTGCTTACGACGCGCAAGGGCATCGACGAGGCCTTGGCTAAACT
>CAZYPX010000135.1:0-4059 GCA_964649675.1 uncultured Rhodospirillaceae bacterium
GTTAACAGACTCTAATTCCTTCTGCCTCAGTTTTCGGGGAGAACGTCAAATGCGGTGAGTTCTGGCGCGAAAGTCGTGCATAAGTCTGTGCTGAGGACGGCCCCATATGCTGTTGGAAGAAGATCAAAATCTTCGGAGCGTTACGGGCATCTAAAGGATAACCTTCGGATGTTTAAGCTAAAATACAATGTTCCGGAAGATACGGTTATATTTAGGGTGGATACTGGTGATGGCTTTTGGGGCCTGTTTCTGGAGTATGGTACGCGGGTGATTCAGGCAAAGCCATTTTTTCGTCCTGCTATCGATGCAAACATCGACCATATATCGAATGAAGTGAAACAAAAACTTGCCAAAGGCATCGAGAGCGAGGCGAAAAAGCTGGCGAGGGGCAAAAAATGAGCGTCGAGGTCGCCCTTGTCACGTTGCTGAAAAACGCCACAGGCGTGGCTCTTTTGGCCGGGACGCGCATTTTCCCGATGATCGCGCCCGCGAACGTCGCGCCGCCCTTTGTCACGTATCAACGCATCAGCGGCGCGCGCGATCACGCTCTTTCGGGGCCGACCGGCTTCGCGCAGCCGCGCATCCAGATCGACGCGTTCGCCACGACGTACCTTGGCGCGAAAGCGCTGGGCGCTGAAATCCGCGAGGCGCTTGACGGCTATCGCGGCACGGTCGGCGCGGTGCGCATCGGAGGCATATCGCTCGCAAGCGATCAGGATATGTACGAAGGCGAAGTCGATCCTCCGCTTTACCGCGTCAGCATGGATTTTATGGTCACGCACGGCGAATAGTTCGCCGCGCAGGGTTCGCTAACCGCCGCCTCGCGCGGCTTTTTTAATGGAGACAGAACATGAGTGGAGCGATCGAGACACAGGGCACAAGGATTGGCATTCAAAAGGTCAGCGGATCGGTATCGGTGACGTTTAACGCAACGACGCACAAGATCATACGCGCCACTGGCGATTGGACGGCCGATTATAAGGTCGGCATGATCGTCAAGACATCGGACGCCGACAATCCCGGGCCTTTTGTCATCACGGCCCTTTCGGCGACGGATATGACCGTCGATGGTCTTGTCACGACCGATGCCGTCGCGGCGGCGTTTACGATCACAGGTTATGAGACGATCGGCGAGATCGTGAGCTTCACCGGGCCGGGCGGCTCGGCGGGCGTCATCGACGTTTCACATCTATTGAGCACGCGAAAGGAAAAGCGCCTCGGCCTGCCGGATGAAGGGCAGATCAGCTTTGAGATGAACATGGTGCCGGGCAACGCCGGACAGGTTCTGTTCCGGAAAAAGCGCGACGCGCGCGAGGAAGCCAACTTTATCATCGTTTTTTCCGACGACACATCGACCGATGAGGCAACGACGGCATCGTTCGCGGGCTTCGCCGCCGAATTCAGCGTCAGCGGCGGGGTTGACGACAAGGTGTCGGCCTCGGCCACGATCGAAATCACCGGAGAGGTCACATGGTCGGACCTTTAAGCATGAACCAGTATAAAGGCGATATGCCAATCACTATTGGCGGCGAGCAGTTTACGCTTTGTTATACGTGGGATGCGCTCGCTCGCGTTCGCTCTGAACTCGGGGAGGAAGGCCAGACAGAGGCTTTTTCCGGAAACATGGAAAAGCTATCTGTTCTTATTTCTATTGGTCTTGCGGCACATCACCCCGACTTTTCGGCCCAGCACGTCTTTGAGGCTTCTCCGCCGGTAATCCCGACGATTAAGGCTGTCGAGTTGGCAATGACGGCTTCCTTTTTTGGCCCTTCCGGCATGCCGAAAGAGCTGGACGAAAACCCTACGCCGCCGCCACAGACCCGATTAAATCGGCTTTGGAGGCGGCTTTTCGAGCGGGAATAACGGCGTCCGAATTTTGGGCCCTGACGCCGTGGCAGTTGCGTGTGTTTGTCCATGCCGATCTTGATGAGCGCAAGTACAGGCACAAACAGCTTGCGTGGCATGCGTGGCATACGGCCGCCTTGTCGCGCTGCAAAACGATGCCGAGGCTGGAGAGTTTGATTGACGTTGGCGATTCGAGAAAAGATGTGGCGTCGCGGCTCAAGGCGACAATGAAGGCGTGGTTTCCAAGTAATAGGGGGTGAATGATGCCGCGTGTAGCAAAAATGTCGTTTGATCTTGCCGCAAACAGCGCAGAATTTACGGAAGGGCTGAGAGCGGCCGAGCGTGCAATGGGGTCCATGCAAAGGCAGGCAGCCGTGTTTGTCGGACGTGTGGATGGCTCTTTCGATTCAGTGTCTAAAAAGGCCAGTACTTCGGCAAAAGCGTTTGAGGTTGCGTTAAAAAAACAGAGAGATTCCATGCAGCGCATGATCGACGCAGCCGATCCTGCGGCGGCGAAATTGAGACAGGTCGCGGATGCCGAGCGTAATGTAAACATCGCTTTGGCTGCGGGAACAATCACGGCTCAAGAGCATGCGCTAATCATATCGAATATAGGCAGGGTGGCTGGTTTTGCTGGGCGTGGATACGCCAACTTCGGTATGATGGTGCAACAAGCCGGTTATCAGGTCGCTGACGTTGCTGCCGTGGCCGCTGCTGGCGGAAATGTGATGGGGCAAGTTGGCACCCAGCTTGGTCAGTTTCTTGGGTTCATGGGGCCATGGGGCGCGGTTGTCGGTGCGGCTGTTACGATTTTAGGGCTTTTAGCAACGAACCTGTTGAAAACAGGGAAAGCTTCTGACGATGCAAAAAGGGCGGCTGATTTATATGAGGAAAGCTTGAACGCGCTTCTCGATATTGAAAAGAAATACAATGATGTTCTGCGTGAGCGTCAAGGTTTGCCACAACTTAACGGAAACATGGATAGTTTAAAGCGCCGTGCCATTGATGCAAGATATCATGCTGCTGTAGTGGCAGGGAAAGAACCTTCGTTAACAAGTGGACTATGGTCCACTTTTAAACAAAAGATCGGGTTTAGCCGTTCCAAAACGGATGTTGAGCTTGCGAGGGCAAGTGAAGACCAAGCCAGCAGTGATTTTGGTTATGCGCGCGAAGTAGAAGAAGCTACGCAAGACGAAAAAGTTAGGATAGCGCTTGGAAAGCTGAATGACGAGCGAGAGCGCGAAGCCGCTTTGCTTAAAGTGACCTCTGGTGAGCGCGACAGGGCGCGCGCGATGGCCATGGCTGAGATTGAAGTGCGAAGACAGCTTGCCGATACCTATGCTTCTCCTGAGCAGGTAGAAGCCGAGATTTCCAAAGCCCGCGCTTTTGCGTCTGCTACATACGATCAGCAAAAAGCTGAGGAGGCAGCAGTAAGAGCGCACGAAAAGCTTCGGCATGAGCGCGAGAAAAACCTGGAGGCACAAAAAAGGCAAGACGATGCACGCAAAGAAATGTCGTCCAGTTATCAACGTGAAATCGCCGACAACGAGCAGTTGATCGCCGCGTTGCGGGTGTCCGAGGCCGAGTACGAGCGCGTCAAGGCCTTGCTGGAGATGGTCAACGCGTACCGACGCGCCGGCGTCGAAATGTCGGCGGACGAAATCGCGGCGGCCGAACGATATTCCGAAGTTCTGGGCCGTCAGCGTCAGCAACTTGGCGAGCTTCAGGAAAGGTACGAAAGACTGGAAAAACTCGGCGCCGATATGGGCATGACGTTTTCTTCGGCCTTTGAGGACGCGATCGTCGAGGGCAAAAAATTCTCCGACGTGTTGCGCAGTTTGGCGCAGGACATTTTGCGCCTAGTCACGCGCATGGCCGTGACCGAACCTTTGGCTAAAAGCGCAAGCGGTCTGTTTTCGAGCCTTCTCGGCAATCTTTCTGGCGGCGGCGGTTCCTTTCTCGCTTCAAATCCCGGGTTCGATTTGCAAGGGCTATCGGCTGAAACGTGGGCGGGCGCGTTCGCGCGCGGCACGCGCAGCGCGCCGCCCGGCATGGCGTGGGTCGGCGAACAAGGGCCGGAACTTGTCAAGTTTCGCGGCGGCGAGCAGGTTTTTCCCGCCGAACTCTCGCGGGCGATCGATGCGTCGTATCGTTTGCCGGGCTTTGCCTCTGGCGCGTTTGATCCGAACGATCGCGCAGCCCAGCCCGCGGCGG
>CAZYPX010000136.1:0-3976 GCA_964649675.1 uncultured Rhodospirillaceae bacterium
GTGCCTTGAATCAGGCCCCATTGGAAGCGCAGAATCTGTTCGCGTAGCGCAGGAGGGCATCATTTCGTTTTTAAAAGCGCGTGGCCATATCCAAAACGACCTATCCAAAAGGGCGCAAAAACACGGAACCGTGTGCCAACAATACAAGGCCAAGACCGACACTTTTATTTTATCAAAATCCTTCGAGGATTTTGAGCCCATTAGGCAAGGCCAAGTTATAGGCCGTGACGGCGGAGACGACATTTGTTCACCAAGAGATAGTTTTATCCTGTTTGCCAATAATTGCGATAAGGCTGGCGAGGAAGCTTTTTTGCTGGGGCACTCGACTTAGTGTTTGCGTTTCACGCGAAGCTGGACGGCGGCCATCCCCTCATCCCCGCTGATCCCCAGCTCCGCCGCTTCCAGACGCCGGATTTCGTCGCGCAGGCGGGCGGCTTCCTCGAACTCAAGGTCACTCGCGGCTTGTTTCATGCGTTTGTCGAGGTCGCGGATGTGGGCGCGCAAATCCTTGCCGCTCAGGCTCACATCTTCCGCCATGCCCGCCCTCACGGTTAGATGATCGCGCTCGTAAACCGAACTCAGAATATCGCCGATGTTCTTTTTAATGCTTTCGGGCGTGATGCCGTGCGCGGCGTTATAGGCTTGTTGCTTCTCGCGGCGACGCGACGTTTCCTCCATCGCCGTTTTCATGCTGCCCGTGATGCGGTCGGCGTACAATATCGCCTTGCCGTCCACGTTACGCGCCGCTCGCCCGATCGTTTGGATCAGCGACACGCGCGAGCGCAAATAGCCCTCCTTGTCCGCGTCCAAGATCGCCACCAGCCCGCATTCGGGAATATCCAACCCTTCGCGCAGCAGGTTTATGCCGACCAGAACATCGTAAACGCCAAGCCGTAGATCGCGGATGATCTCGATACGCTCCAGCGTTTCCACGTCCGAATGGATATAGCGCACCTTCACGCCTGCCTCGGTCATATATTGCGTAAGCGCCTCGGCCATCTTTTTCGTGAGCGTCGTGACGAGCACGCGCTGTCCTCGCTTGGTCACCTCGCGCACTTCATATAAAAGATCATCCACCTGTTTTTCGGTAGGCCGCACGATGACCGGCGGATCGGTCAGGCCCGTGGGCCGCACCACTTGCTCCACGAATACGCCTTGCGTTTGTTCAAGCTCCCAAGGGCCGGGCGTGGCCGACGTGAACACCGTTTGCGGCCGCATGACATTCCATTCCTCGAACTTCAGCGGGCGGTTATCGACGCACGAGGGCAAGCGGAACCCGTACTGCGCGAGCGTCGATTTGCGCTTGAAGTCGCCGTTGTACATCGCGTTCAGCTGCGGCACCATCACATGGCTTTCGTCCACGATCAGCATCGTGTTCTCGGGCAAGTATTCGAACAACGTCGGCGGCGGCTCGCCAGGGTTGCGGCCCGTGAGAAAGCGCGAGTAATTCTCGATGCCCGCGCAACTGCCGGTGGCCAACATCATTTCCATGTCGAACGTCGTGCGCTCGCGCAAGCGTTGTTCTTCCAGCAAACGTCCTTCGGCCACAAGCTTCGCCCGCGTTTCTTTCAACTCGATTTTGATGTTCGCGACGGCCTGCTCAAGCGTCGGCTTGGGCGTGACGTAGTGGCTGTTGGCGTAAACCTTTACAACGTCCAGCGTTTTGCCCTTCTCGCCCGTGAGCGGGTCGAACTCCACGATGTTTTCGATCTCATCGCCGAACATGCCGATGCGCCATGCGCGGTCTTCCAAGTGCGCCGGAAAGACTTCCACGGTATCGCCGCGCACGCGGAAATCCCCGCGCCCGAAAGCCACGTCGTTCCGGCGATAATGCAATTCGACAAGGCCCGCCAACAACTGCTTGCGCTCGATCGCTTGCCCTTTGGTAAGCGTCAGCACCATATCCTGATACGTTTCCACCGAACCGATACCGTAAATGCACGACACCGAAGCGACGATGATTACGTCGTCGCGTTCCAGCAGCGCGCGCGTCGCCGCATGGCGCATGCGGTCGATCTGTTCGTTGATCATGGATTCTTTTTCGATGTACGTGTCGGTGCGCGGCACATAGGCTTCAGGCTGGTAGTAATCGTAATAACTGACGAAATATTCCACCGCGTTGTCGGGGAAAAAGGATTTCATCTCGCCGTAAAGCTGCGCCGCCAACGTTTTGTTTGGCGCGAGGATGATCGTAGGCCGTTGCAATTCCTGAATGGTTTGAGCCATCGTGAATGTCTTGCCCGATCCCGTGACGCCGAGCAGCACCTGATCCTTGTCGCCGCGCCTTAGGCCTTCGCACAGTTGAGCGATGGCCTCGGGCTGGTCGCCCGCTGGTTTGTAATCGGAAACAAGCCTGAACTGTTTTCCGGCTTCGGGCCGGAAATCGGGCTTTTTCACATCGGCAAAAACAGGGAAAATCATAGCCCAAGATTAGGCGAGCCGGATCAACTCCGCAATCAATCGTTCAAGGCGTTTGTTGTTCTCAAAGACGCGGCGTGTGACAGGCGGGTGATGGCATCGCCCCGCGTCCTCCACCCAACAATCCACTAACCAAAGCAATGAAATTGGACAAGCGCACAGGCTTTTGCACAACATGAACGTCGGAAAGACCTGCGTACTTATCGTGCATCCCTTTAAGATCGCCTCCGCCCATCACAATAACGGGCGCATGCCCGCCGCTGGCGCGCGCATGCCCGATAACCGCGAGCGCGCCGCCGCCCGCCAAGGTATCGTCGACGACAATGAGGTCAAATCCTTCCGGCGTCGATTTCAACCTATCGCGCACCTCCTGCACGCTTACAGCCGTGGAAACGTCAAGCGGCTTTCCGCCGATTTTGACTTGAACCATCATATTAACCGTCAGTTCGAGCACCATATCGTCGTCTTCGGCGATAAGTACTTTTTTCATGGGTTCCTCCATGCTTTATGTTGGGTGTAGAGAAAATGATTTTGGATGACACAAGGCTAATGATGATTATGTCATCATTTGGGCTGGAACTCGCCCCCAAAACGAATACGGAAAATTATGAAATGCTTAACTAGGGCTGCAACCGGCAAAACCATTTGCGGCTTGCTCAAGCGAATGTCTTATATCGACTGACGTTTTCCGTTTTGCAGGAATATTATTCTCAATCGCCGCCATCATATCCGCGAACCTAAGAGGTTTTTTAACAATATCAACTTTTTTGAGATGCTCGTGGGGGGCTTTTATCGATTCAATGGTGCCTGCATCGCCCGTCATCATGATGACAGGAACGCGAGGATAATGCTCGTCCATATAATGCACAAGAGCCGTTCCGCCGCCTTTGGGATACCTTTGGGTGCCGCCGGGATAGGAGTTGTCGGTCAAGACGAGATCAAAATTGCCGTCAGCGGCTTTGAGCGCCTTGACAGCCGAGTCATAATCCACAGCCGTAGTCACAACGAAGCGGCAGAGATCATGGTTATCGTCGTCGCCCAGATATTCTGAAAGATTTTTCAGAAGTTCCGAATCGTCATCAACGATCAAAATATTTATCGTATTTTTCGTTTCCACAGGATTTTCCCAACGGTCAATTGATCAAATATATTTGTTATAATACACGATGGTTGCTTAATTGATAAAACTTTCAACACCGCATTGTTCTATATATATCAACGCATTGCGTTTGGGCTTCGCCGCCCATGTTTCGCTAAAAACCCGACCCTTCCGGCGCGCACGAAGACCTTCCCAAGATCCTGCGCAACATTTGGCGTCCCCACCCTTCAGGTTTATGGGGTTGAAGTTGGCGTTGGCGAAAAGCATCCGTGTACAGCAAAAAATCGCAAAGAACGTTATGTCTTTTCGCGCATTGCTCAAGATTGCCCATAAGATATTTTTTCGAATATAGGCACACCGCGCCTTCGATATCGGTTCCATCGCTCACGGCCTTAACGAGGATAGGCTTCATAACTTCATCGCGCGGTTTCCAGACATATCTCCGGATATAATCGGTGA
>CAZYPX010000137.1:0-3966 GCA_964649675.1 uncultured Rhodospirillaceae bacterium
CAACGGCGCGAAAGAACTTGAAATGCTGTCCAGCGTCGTTACCGCCTGCCCCACCGCCTGTACGCTGCCCGTCAATTCCTGCGTAACGGGATGAGCGGCCTGAGACACAAGTTCGGCGGCCCGCGCCATCTCGCTGATCGAGGCCGACATCTCTTCGGACGCCGACGCCATGGCCTGACTGCGGTTCCCCATATCCTTCACTTTGCTAATCGTCTCGGCGATGACCATCATAGGAGACGTTTGCTCACACCATACGTTCACGACGGTTTTCAGGGTCTCCATGTTTCTGTCGTACAGCGCTTTCGCGACAGGTTTCAGGAGGCGGCTTGCTTCATCGCTTTGTTGTAAAATGTCCTGATGTCCGCCTGCGGCCAGTTTTTCCGTCACGGCGCTCAAGGCCGCTTTGTCGAGGCCTTCCTTATCCGCAGCCGCAAGAGCCTTGGTTGTCTGCGCGGAAACAAGATCGTTTTTGGATCGAAAAAGCATGGTGAATCTCCTCTATACCAAGGTTAATGTCACGTCACAGGCGGTTAAAAATTAGCTAAGAATGGAGATAAAATTTTTGGCGCTGCGGGATGTTTTGCGTTTGCGCCCGCGTATGTTAAAGGAAACGCATGGCACATCATCAATATATCTACGTCATGAATGGCGTAAGCAAATCTTTCCCCGGCGGCAAGACGGTGTTGAACGACATAAGGTTGTCGTTCTATCCCGATGCAAAGATTGGCGTTTTGGGACCGAACGGCGCGGGTAAGTCCACGCTGATGAAGATTATGGCGGGAATAGACACGGATTTTTCAGGGGAAGCCTGGGCCGCCGAAGGCGCAACCGTGGGTTATCTGCCGCAGGAGCCGGATTTAGACCCCAAACTTACCGTCGAACAGAACGTTTTAGCCGGTCTGGCCGAAACGAAAGCCCTGCTTGATCGCTTTGATGCGGTCAGCGCACAACTCGGCGAGGTCGAAGACCCCGACGAAATGCAAAAACTTATCGACGAACAGGCTGAACTGCAGGAGAAAATCGACGCCGCCGACGCGTGGGACCTGAGCCGCACGGTCGAAGTTGCGCTCGACGCCTTGCGATGCCCGCCAGGCGACGCCGACGTGACCACGCTTTCCGGCGGGGAACGCCGCCGCGTGGCCCTGTGCCGCCTTCTGCTCCAAAAGCCCAGCCTTTTGCTGCTCGACGAACCGACCAACCATCTGGATGCGGAGTCCGTCGCTTGGCTTCAAAAGCATCTTGTGGAGTATCCGGGCGCCGTAATCCTCGTCACCCACGACCGCTATTTCCTTGATCAGGTCACAGGCTGGATCCTCGAACTCGACCGCGGGCGCGGAATTCCCTATCAGGGCAATTACTCCTCATGGCTGGAGCAAAAGCAGAAGCGTCTTGAACAAGAAGCCCGCGAGGAAACAGGCCGCCAGCGCACGCTCGCCCGCGAGTTGGAGTGGATCCGCCAGTCGCCGAAGGCCCGCCACGCCAAAAGCAAGGCGCGCATCACGGCCTATGAAGAACTGCTGACCAAGGACGCCGACAAATCCCCCGATACCGCGCAGATCGTCATCCCCACGCCGCCGCGTTTGGGAAGCCTTGTCGTGGAAGCCGAACACCTCAAAAAAGGCTTTGGCGACAAGATGTTGATCGACGATCTTAACTTCAAGTTGCCGCCCGGCGGCATTGTCGGCATCGTGGGCGCGAACGGCGCGGGCAAAACCACCCTTTTCCGGATGATCACCGGCGGGGAAAAGCCCGACGGCGGTTCGATCCGCGTCGGCGACACGGTGAAGCTCGGCTATGTCGATCAAAGCCGTGACAGCCTGCGCGCCGACAAGACGGTGTGGGAGGAAATTTCGGACAGCCTCGACGTGATCGACCTCGGCAAGCGCACGATCCCCAGTCGCGCCTATGTCGCCCAATTCGGCTTTAAAGGGCCGGATCAACAGAAGAAAGTTGGGCTTTTGTCGGGCGGCGAACGCAACCGCGTCCACATGGCCAAAATGTTGAAATCCGGCGCGAATGTTTTGCTTCTCGACGAGCCGAGCAACGATCTCGACGTCGATACGCTGCGCGCGCTGGAAGACGCGTTGGTGGACTTCCCGGGCTGCGTCGTGGTCATCAGCCACGACCGGTGGTTCCTCGACCGCATCGCCACGCATATTCTGGCGTTCGAGGGCGACAGCCAGGTGATCTGGTTCGAGGGCAACTATCAGGACTATGAGGCCGACCGCCACCGCCGCCTCGGCGCCGACGCCGACCAGCCGCACCGGCTTAAGTATAAACCGCTGGTGAGATCCTGAAGGTTTATTCCTGACCTGCGAATTTAGGCTTTCCGCAAGAAAAAAGGACGAAATATTCCTCGCAGGAAGGCTTTTCTCCCGAAAGGTTCCCCGAAAAAAGGGCCTTTCAGGACGAAACCTTCCTCACAGGACAAAACCTTCCCCACAGGATGAAAGCGTCGTATCCGGCCCGCGATCATCCTCTGCCGCCCATCGCCGCCGCGCCAGCCGCAAAAACAATCAATTTTACACAGGCTGGGAAATCTATAGGTTGTACATATCAATTCTGCGGAGATTTTCATATGTGCATCACCTGCGGCTGCGGCCCCCACAATCATCATCATGACCACGATCATGCGCATGATCATGAACACACACATCACCATCACACGCACGCCGCCCCGCTCGGCGCGACGCACGAGCACGACGTGAGCCAAACGCGCGCGATCAAAATCGAAGAAGACATTCTGGCCGAGAACAACCGCTATGCGGCGGCCAACCGCGCGGTTTTTAAAAAGCATAAAATTCTCGCGCTCAATTTGATGTCGTCCCCGGGATCGGGTAAAACGACGTTGTTGGCCGCCACGGTGAAGGCGAAGGCATTTCCCGCCGCCGTCATCGAAGGCGACCAGACGACCGATATCGACGCCGAGCGCCTGCGCGCCGCCGGCGCCGCCGCCGTGCAGATCAACACCGGACGCGGATGCCATCTCGACGGGCATATGGTCGGCCATGCTTTGCAGGAGCTAGGTTTGGATTCCGGTTCACCCCCCGAAACTTTGGCGAAGGGCGGCGTGGTGTTCATCGAAAACGTCGGCAATCTTGTATGCCCCGCAGCTTTTGATCTCGGCGAAGCGGCAAAGGTCGTCTTGCTGTCGGTCACCGAAGGCGACGACAAGCCGCTTAAATACCCCGACATGTTCCGCGCCGCGAATCTGATGATCGTGACGAAGGCCGATCTCATGCCCCATGTGCCTTTCGATCTGGCCACGTGCGTCGGCAACGCCAAAAAAGCCAATCCCTCAATCGAGGTTTTAACCCTGTCGGCGACGACAGGCGACGGCATGAACGCATGGATGGCGTGGATCAAGGCGAAGGCAAGCGCGTTGGCCGGATAGAATTCGCGCCGTTTGAACCGCCGCCGTTGCCGCTCAAGGCGGGGCTTTTCCTTTGCCATGACACCT
This sequence comes from uncultured Rhodospirillaceae bacterium, assembly GCA_964649675.1. GTDB lineage: Bacteria > Pseudomonadota > Alphaproteobacteria > UBA9219 > UBA9219 > CAZVCG01. The sequence continues at coordinate 3,461 of CAZYPX010000137.1, forward strand.
TGTAAAGATGAATCATGACGCTGAAACCCATCGCCCTATCCGTCCGTCTGCCTCGCGCCATGCCTCCCGTTTTGGCCGTAGGGCCGTTTCTAAAAAACGCCTTGTGCCTTATTCAGGGCAACGAAGCGTGGATCTCTCGCGACAACGGGTCTCTAGACAGCGTGGCCGCCGTAAAAAACTTTGAGCAAACGGCGCAAATCTTTCTTGGTCTGGCCGAAGAAAAGCCTTTGGCCGTCGCCCACGACCTGCACCCCGATTTTCCGAGCACGCATTACGCGCTGAACTCAGGATTTAAGCCCGTCGCCATACAGCATCACCACGCGCATGTCGCGGCCGTGATGGCCGAACACGGGCTGGACGAACCCGTGCTGGGATTGGCTTTGGACGGTTTCGGGCTTGGGGCGCGCGGCGAAGCGTGGGGCGGCGAACTGCTGCGCGTGGACGCAAGCGGCTATGAACGCTTGGGGCATCTTTATCCCCTGCCCCAGCCCGGCGGCGACATCGCC
>CAZYPX010000138.1:0-3937 GCA_964649675.1 uncultured Rhodospirillaceae bacterium
AGCACGCGGAAGTTCGCGTTACGGTCGCGGATCACCTCGATGTCGACGTCGCCGACCATCTTGTCGATCGACTTGCGCGCAATGGCGGCGTCAGGATGATCTTTGGGATAGCCGAGGCAATCGTACATCATAACCGAATTGGCCATCGCAGGATAAATCGCTCCCAAGCCGTCTTCGCCGTTCAGGCGTTCCGTGACCCATGCCACAGCCTTATCTATGGCCATTTGGCGAATTTTCTTGGGCATGTGCGGTTCGCATGTCCGCAAAATTGCGTCCACAAAGCGAAACGCCGGATTCAAAATCGAATTCGTGTTGTTCGTATGCCAATGCTTGATGTCTTTGGGCTGCGTAACAAATAATTCATCCACGCGTACGTTGCGCGAATTCTTGGCCTTAGGCTTTTTCGCCATCAGCACCAAAAGCGGCACGATCACCGTGCGCGACCAATACGCCACCTTATTTAGATGAAACGGGAACCAGCGCGGCAACAGCATAATTTCGACAGGCATTTCCGGAACCGCCCGCCAGGGAACCGCGCCGAACAATGCAAGCTGAATGCGCGTGAAAACGTTGCTCTTCTCCGCGCCGCCTTGTTTCAAAATGGCTTCGCGCGCGCGTATCATATGCGGGGCATTGATATCATCGCCGACACATTTCAGGGCAAAATAGGCTTTGACGCTTGCGCTGATGTCGAGGTCACCGCGATGAAATAGCGGCCATCCGCCATGATCTTCCTGAATACTCCTTAGATAAACGGCCATACGCTCATGCAAAGGCTGATTAACGGTCCCAAGAAAATGGTCAAGAAGGATATATTCCGAAGGTATGGTGGCATCGGCCTCAAGTTCAAAAGCCCAATGTCCATCCGCCCGCTGAAGTTTCAGCAAGGCTTCCTCGCCCAAGCCGACAGCGCGGCTCAAGCCTTCAAGGCTGTCCGTTGCGGTTCGCGCATGCGCGTATGCTATATTCTGTACAGGGTTAAGCATGATCATATTCACAAGCCGCGCAGAATGCAGCAAATTCTCTGGTTAAGTCAAGGCTTTTGGCCGCTTTTAGTTGCAGACTAAGGCAATGATTCTAATACCTAATGGCATGGAATCGATAGAATTTTAGCCCCTGTTGCATCGCGGCCGCCCTTGTAGCCCAGAATTCTATCTCCTTTAACACCAGCGGCTTAGTTGACGACTCAGGCGGATATTGCGTCAGAAAGGCAACAAAATCACCTAGACGTCGCATAATCTCTTTTAAATAGGAAGGAGTCAGGTCTTCGGCAACCCTTATGTCCAACCCTATGTTGGTTAAAACCTTGACCACATCCTCATGGGTTCCTGGCGCAACACCCTTCTCGCCGGCCATCCACATTTTGACGGATTCGTTATTTTGCGCGCCGTTTTCCATAACGTAATCCGTCATGGAAAACTGGCCACCGCCGCCTTTAATGCTTGCGACGACAGCTTTTAAAAAGCGTCTCTTGTCCTTGATGCGCGACAATAAATCGCGCATGACGATACAATCATAATGCCGCGATGGTTCAAACGTTTCAGGATCGAAAGGCAAGATTTCGGCATGCTTTTGCTGCCCCAGCCTTACCGATTTTTCCATGCCTATAGCTGCAATCTCCTCATCCTGTTCCAGACCCGTAACATAACAACGGAAATTCAAGGCCATAGTACGCGCCAGCCCGCCCAACCCCGCAGACAGATCCAGCACGGTCATCTCTTTCGTCAAACCGAAGGGTTTAATAAGACTGTCCTCTAAATCCTTGTACACGGGCACAACGTTCCCATCGCCCCATATCTTTTCCTTGATTCGAACGCGATCCGCCTTCCATCTTCCCTGCCTGACTTCATCGCCACCGGACACATCTTTAGATGGCGACGAAAAAACATTTTTTAACACGCCACTTTTGAACAAAGGCTTGTTTGGCTTGAGCTTTTTAACGGGAGGCCTTCCGTCCTTCCAAAAATCTTGAGCCAGACCAATAATCTCCAAGCGCGTCCGGAATAGGAAATCCGGCGGCAAAATTTTGGATATAAGGTTTAAACTGCGTTCAGCCATGACCTGAATGCGAATGGAACGGAAGTTGTTAGTCTTAGCACGAATTAACCATAAGAAAAGCTCCGATGGCGATCGTTCGGCCAACTGCGGATCAAAAAAAGCAGAGAGTGTATTAGGATAGGCACAACCCCATGTACGGCGATCAAATCTTACGCTTAGTATGGTGCTGAATTACGTCGCGCTATTCACACGCCTTTAACGCGGCAACCAATTGAACCTCATAGGCCTGGCGCAGTTCGTTTTCGGCGATGAGGGCCTTGACGTGATCCAAAAACGTACTTTTCACACTCAGCTCAAGCGTAGGCCAAACAGGATGCGTTACGACAGGCGGTTGGCAAGGCATAGATACGGGAACGCTGACAGGAATTGGCTTCGTCAGCGGCTGACCCGAACAGGCTGCCAGCAAAAGGCACGCCATTAGCCTTTTCATCTTCTATTCCTAACATAACGCCTGACAAGATCTTCCGCATCAAGGCAGTCTTTGCCTGTTCCTTGCATGGCGAGTATCTCGCGCGCCTGCGAGGTGTGCCTTCCCGAGGCCTGAAGCGCTTTTTCTTGCGCCGCACGCGCACGAGCTTGGCGCTCAAGAGTTTCAGTCTTCAATTTCAATATGGCTCGGTTCATTTCCTCCGATTTTTTGAACCATTCGGCGTTCGCGTTTCGGCAAATGATGTTTTCAGCCCTGATGCGCTCAAGATCGGCTTTAAGTCCTGCGCGCGACATCACAAGCCACACAATGACAAGAAAAACCGCGACGAAACCCGCTAGCGCAGCATTCTTATACCCGAAGTCAAGGCCTGTCATTCTTGCCCTCCGGTTCGCTTCGCGCCTTTATGGCTATGCCACTTGCTCCGCCGAACAAAAGGCCCGACAGGGCCGCACTGAAATTCAAAGAATCAAAAAACCCCGAGTTAAAAACGTCGTAGGCCGAAAAAATGATAAAGCATAAAAACCCCACAAACAGCAAAAATCTGCCTATCTCATACGTCTCGTTGTCCTTACCCGTCAAAAGTAGCCGCAAAAAGCAGCCGATCGCGCGCCATGCATGCATCTCTAACCCTCATGATTGTGATGAACATTCGATGTAAACGCCGCGTTTTACTTGTTCCAAAGGCGGCCTTCTGCCGCGCGACGGCGGGAAAGACCGCCTAACACTTCTCCGGAAGACCGGTTCCAGCGCATAAGTTGTGCCGGCACCTGCTCATACCAACCGCGATTGAGCAATCTCAAAAGTGTCGAGCGCTCAAAGTTTACTGTTCCGACATTGAAGGCAAAACTCACAAGCGCGGAGAACTGATTGGAAGTCAAAGGCACTTTTACAAGACGCGATACGGCGCGCTCGGCGATGCGCAAATCGTCCTCGAGCAATTGCTCCGCCTGATTACGGGTAATGCGCATACCCGGCCTGACCGTGCGCGTATGGCCATAACCGATAGTCAAGACATTCGATGAACAGGCATAAGGAGTAAGCCGCAATCCCTCGAACTCTTTAATAAGAGCAATCCCATCCTCATTAACGCGACGCATGGCCCAAACAGGCAAATGGTCGCCGCCATAGGTCATGGCACGCGTTTCCATGTTTATTTCTTTCCGCTGGTGTAAAAAAAGGACGTTTATTTGTGCAAGGCGTTTATTTGCCGTTCTATCCTGTCGAGAATGGCCAGTTGCGCGCTCACGCGCTCCTCGATACGCGCCAGCCTTTCCAACGAATGGCTTTGAGTCTCCGAATAACGCGCGAAACTTGATTCCAGAGCCGACACGCGCTGTTCCAGAAAAAAACTATCCCTGTCCTTGGCCGCCGCCCACCAAACAAGCGTCGCACCGTTCATTAAAAGAGCGGCAATGACGGCCAAGGGCACACGACGGCTTAGCGCCCTGC
>CAZYPX010000139.1:0-3731 GCA_964649675.1 uncultured Rhodospirillaceae bacterium
CAATTGATGGAAAACATCAAGGCGGGATCCGTGTCGGAGTTCTCCGTTCTCATCAAGGGCGACGTGCACGGCTCGGTGGAAGCCTTGAAGACGGCCCTTATCAAGCTTTCCTCTGAAAGCGACGAGGTGAAGGTGCGCGTGCTCGACGCGGCCGTGGGCGCGATCACGGAATCCGACGTGACTCTTGCGCATGCGTCGAAGGGCATGATCGTCGGCTTCAACGTGCGCGCGAATCCTCAGGCCCGCGAAATGGCCAAGCGCGACGGCGTCGAAATCCGTTACTACTCGATCATCTACAACGTGATCGACGACGTGCGTCAGGCGTTGTCGGGTCTTTTGGCGCCGGAACTTCGCGAAAAGCTTTTGGGCCACGCTCAAATTCTGCAGGTTTTCAGCATCAGCAGGGTTGGCAAGATCGCGGGTTGCAAGGTGACCGACGGCATCGTGAAGCGCGGAGCCAAGGTGCGCTTGCTGCGCGACAATGTCGTGATCCACGAAGGCACGCTCAAGACGCTCAAGCGCGTGAAGGACGAGGTCAAGGAAGTTCGCGAAGGGTTCGAATGCGGCATGGCGTTCGATAATTACGACAACATCGCCGAAGGCGACACGATCGAATGCTTTGAGATGGAAGAAATCGCGCGGCAGCTTTAAGAGGCGGAACACATGCGCTCGCAACGTCAACTCCGTGTCGGTGAAGCCATACGCCATGCTTTGGCGAACGTGCTGATGCGCGGCGACATTCCGTGGCCGCAGAATTACAAGGCGCCCATGATCACGGTGACCGAGGTCACCGTGAGTCCCGATCTCCAGAACGCGACGGCGTTCATCATGCCGCTAGGCGGTAAGGAGACCGTCGATGTCGTGCGCGCGCTGAACGGCGCCATCGGTTTTTTCCGCCATGCTTTGGCCGAGTCCGTCAAGCTGCGTTTTGTGCCAAAGCTGGTGTTCAAGGCGGACGAAAGCTTCGATTATGCCCAGAACATTGAGCGTTTGTTGCAGGATCCTGCCGTGGCCAGAGATCTTTCGCCGCCAAAAGACGACTGAGCGGCATGAGTAAACCACAAGCCAAAACCACGGTTCACGGGTGGCTGATCCTCGACAAGCCGCTGGGCTTGACCTCGACGCAGGCCCTGGGCAAGACGCGCAAACTCCTCGGCGGGAGGAAGGCCGGGCATGGGGGGACGCTCGACCCATTGGCCACGGGCGTGTTGCCTTTGGCGTTCGGCGAGGCGACGAAACTCATCCCTTACGTGATCGACGGCGACAAAGAGTATGAATTCACGGTAAAATTTGGCGAACAACGCACGACGGACGACAGGGAAGGCGATATCGTCGCTTCAAGCCCCATCAGACCGTCCGAGAGCGCGATAAAGGGCGTTTTAGGACGGTTTTTAGGGGCTATACAGCAGGTTCCCCCAGCCTTTTCGGCCATAAAGCTTGAAGGGGAGAGGGCGTACGACATCGCCCGTTCCGGCGCGATCCCCGCTCTGGGGCCCAGAAGCGTTAAGGTGTACAGCCTTGCGTTAACCAGAATGATCGATGCCGATCATGCGGTTTTCCATGTCGTGAGCGGTAAAGGCTTTTACGTGCGCGCGCTGGCGCGCGATCTGGCTCTGGCCGTGGGGACGTACGGGCACGTCAGCCAGCTAAGGCGGACGCGGGTGGGTCCTTTTGGGCTGGACAAGGCGATTTCGCTGGAAAAACTGGAGGATTTGGCGCATAAGGGGGCCGCCTTAACGGCATTGCAGGCGATTGGCGCGGCGCTGGACGACATCCCGGGCTTGCTGCTTACCGCCAGCGAAGCGCAGCGATTGCGCGCCGGACAAAGCCTTTTAATAAGGCCGCAACACATGGATTTGATGAACGTGCCTGTGGTTTTGGCCCAACATCAGGGTCTTCCCGTGGCGCTGGTCGAACCCAGAGCCGGAGCTTTTCACGTTGTGCGTGGTTTTCACTTTTAAGATATAAAGGAGAGCATGATGTCGATCGAACCTGCCAAGAAAAAGGCGCTGGTCCAGAAATTCGCCCGCAAAAAGGGCGACACCGGATCGCCGGAAGTCCAAGTCGCGTTGCTCACCCAACGCATCAATGATCTGACGGAACACTTTGCCACGCATAAGAAAGATCACCATTCGCGCCGCGGGTTGCTCATGATGGTCAGCAACCGCCGCCGCCTGTTGGCTTATCTGAAAAAGACCGACGTGGCGTCGTATGAAAAGCTGATTGCCCAGCTTGGCTTGAGGAAATAAAAATCATCCTGCTGTCATTCCTGCAAAAGCGTGCGAGAGCAAGGGAAGTTCCGGCATGAAGGTGACGTCGTTTTGAATATTCAAGACAATCCATCCAGCCAGATTTATGAGCATTTGCGCGATCAGGTGCTTTCCGTTCGTCCTGCCGATCTTCCCGATGCCGATCGACACTGTAAAATGTTTGTCGTTACGGACGAGGATGACAAGGGCGATTTGCTTTGCGGAGCTTACGTATACGTTCATCCTGGTTGGGCCTACATTGACCTGCTTTGGGTTCGCGAGGACCAGCGCGGCAAAGGCTTGGGCCGTAAGCTTATGGAAAAGGCCGAAGAGGAATCGCAAAAACGAGGCTGCCATTCGGCCTATCTCTGGACTCAGGATTTCGAAGCGCCTGGCTTTTACGAAAAACTCGGTCATCGACAGTTTGTGGTGATGGAAAACTTTAACCAAGGTCACCAACGCATAGGATTCATGAAGCGACTAGCAGCATGAAGGCCGCTTGGCATGGGGCCAAGCGGGACTCACAAGGGGCCGTCACGGTTGCGCGAAGCGCAGAGTGGTCACCCCTTAAAGAAGAGGAAATAAAGTATGTTTACAGTTTACAGAAAAGAGATGGAGTGGGGCGGCAGAAAGCTGATCCTTGAAACCGGCAAAGTGGCGCGTCAAGCCGACGGCGCCGTGATGGCCACCTTGGGTGGCACGACGGTTCTGTGCACGGTCGTCGGCGTGAAAAAACCGAAGCCCGGGCAGGATTTCTTCCCGCTCACCGTCAATTATCAGGAAAAAGCGTTCGCCGCCGGCAAAATCCCGGGCGGCTTTTTCCGTCGCGAGGGACGTCCGTCGGAATCGGAAACGCTGATCAGCCGTTTGATCGACAGGCCCATCCGTCCGTTGTTTCCCGAAGGCTACATGTGCGACACGCAGGTGATCGCCACGGTGCTCAGCCACGATCTTGAAAACAACCCCGACATCGTCGCGATGATCGGCTGTTCCGCCGCGCTCACGATCTCCGGCATTCCGTTCTTCGGGCCCATCGCAGGCGCGCGCATCGGTTACAAGGAAGGTCAATACATCCTGAATCCCACGCTGGGCGAAATGGAGTCGAGCGAATTGGAATTGATCGTCGCGGGTACGCAAGAAGGCGTGCTGATGGTGGAATCCGAAGCCAAGGAATTGCCGGAAGACGTGATGCTTGGCGCGGTCGTGTTCGGACACAAGAACATGCAGCCCGTTATCGATTTGATCATCAGCCTTGCCGAAAGCGCGGCCAAGGATCCGCGCGATTTGCCGCCGCCCGCTTACGACAAGGCCGCGGTTCTGGCGCGTTTGAAAGGTCTTATCGGCGCCGACCTTGCGGACGCCTACGGCAAGACGGAAAAGCAGGAGCGTTACGCCAAACTCGACGCGCTCAAGGAAAAGGCGCTTGCGGCCGTTCCGGCGGAAGATGTCGCGCCTGAACATGTGCTCGAGTGCATCGAACAA
>CAZYPX010000140.1:0-3719 GCA_964649675.1 uncultured Rhodospirillaceae bacterium
TTGCCTTGGAACGTCCGTCAATAGAATATCTCGCGGCCATCACCGGACGCTTACGTTTTTTTTAAGACCGGAAACGGAAACGACTTCATCAAATACAATAGGGAGTAAATCATGATAGGTGATATTCCGCTCGCAAACGAAAAATATGAAGAATTATTGCGTAGAACCAATGACCGTACGATCCTGAAAAACGCCCGCCATCGGGCTTCGGGCAAAAACGGCCAGAAAGAACCGGTCTCGTTCGCAAAGAAGCTTGTAATCGAACTCGAAACCTCGCCAGAAAACAGCGCGCCCGCGCACAAGGTCATCAGACTTCTCGCAACGCAAACAATAGAAGAAGACAAAACCGTACGCGGGCTCGACAAAGCCTGCGTACCTTATGGCGCAGGCATAAGCCTGGTTCCCCTTAAACCACGCCGCAAGGCTCTGAGTGGAGAAATGTCCCCGGACAAGCTGGCCATTGACATCGTCTTCAAGACGGAAGCCGATAGCCTTACGGGCCTTGACAGGCTCGCAAAAAATCTAGGAAGAGTTTTCGGCGTTAAACGCGTGGTCTTCCCGAAAGCCGATTTTACATAAGCAGGACACATAAAAAACCCCTCGGGCACAGGCTCGAGGGGTTTTTTCTTTGCCTTAACGCCGCCGCCTACTTGAACGACTTCGTGTAATCTTCGATGAACGCCTTAAGCTTGATCTCCGTGTCCGGCGAGATGGCTTTTTCCTTGCGGATGGCGGCCAAAACGTTCGCGCCAGTGCTGTGCATGGCTTGAAGCAGGCCTTTTTCATAACGGCCCAAGTCATCGACGTTAACGTTGTCCAGATGCCCCTTCACGCCTGCATAGATCACGACGACCTGCTCTTCGACAGGCAGCGGATGGTATTGCGGCTGCTTCAACAATTCCGTCAAACGGCGACCACGGTTCAGAAGGCTCTTCGTCGCGGCATCAAGGTCCGATGCGAACTGAGAGAACGCCTCCATTTCACGGTATTGCGCGAGGTCGAGCTTGATGGATCCGGCGACTTGCTTCATCGCCTTGATCTGCGCGGCAGAACCGACGCGGCTGACCGACAGGCCAACGTTAATAGCCGGACGTATACCCTTATAGAACAAAGCCGTTTCAAGGAAAATCTGCCCGTCGGTGATCGAGATCACGTTCGTCGGAATGTACGCCGTCACGTCGCCCGCTTGCGTTTCGATGATCGGCAAAGCCGTAAGGGATCCGCCGCCATGCTCCTTGCTCATCTTCGCGGCGCGCTCCAAAAGGCGTGAGTGGAGATAAAACACGTCGCCGGGATAAGCTTCGCGTCCAGGTGGACGGCGGAGCAACAACGACATTTGGCGGTAGGCCACGGCCTGTTTCGACAAGTCGTCGTAGATGATGACGGCGTGCATGCCGTTGTCGCGGAAGAATTCGCCCATGGCGCAACCGGCATAAGGCGCGAGGAACTGAAGCGGGGCAGGCTCGGAGGCCGTGGCCGCAACGATGATCGAGTATTCAAGCGCGCCAGCGTCTTCCAGCGTCTTTACGATTTGCGCAACCGTCGAACGCTTTTGCCCGACGGCCACATAGATGCAGTAGAGCTTTTGCGAATCGTCGCCGTCCTTGTTGATCGACTTCTGATTGATGAACGTGTCGATCACGACAGCCGTTTTTCCTGTCTGCCGATCGCCGATGATCAGTTCGCGTTGGCCACGTCCGATGGGAACCAGCGAGTCGATGGACTTCAGGCCCGTTTGCATCGGCTCCGACACCGATTGGCGGGGAATGATGCCGGGAGCCTTCACTTCGACGCGTTGCATCTTGACGTTTTTCAACGGGCCTTTGCCATCGATAGGGTTGCCGAGCGCGTCGACGACGCGGCCCAAAAGGCCCATACCGACCGGCACTTCGACGATGGCGTTCGTGCGCTTGACCATATCGCCTTCGCGGATGCTGCGATCGTCGCCGAAAATAACGACGCCGACGCTGTCCGTTTCGAGGTTGAGCGCCATGCCCTTAACGCCGTTCTGGAATTCGACCATTTCGCCCGCGCGAACCTCATCAAGACCATAAACAATGGCCACGCCGTCGCCGACCGACAGAACCTGCCCGACTTCGGCAAGCTCCGCCGCGGCGCCGATCTGCGCCATTTGCTGTTTTAAAATCGTCGAAATCTCAGATGCGCGAATATCCATTGACCTAACCTCCGTTTAATTCACACGCCTCGCGCGCTCACGCCGCCGCGATTTTGTTTTGCGTTTTCAAACCACGTTCAATCCTCGACAGTTTTCCTCTCAACGAGGCGTCAATCATGATCGATCCGACCCTGACAATGAACCCGCCCAAAAGGCTCTTGTCTTCGCGTACGACCATATCGATCTTGCGTCCTGTTATTTTGCCGAGACTGGTTTCCAGCGAACTCTTGTGTTCCGCAGTCAAGGCCTTGGCCGTAAAGACCTCGGCCGTTTGCTCCCCGTGACGCCTGTGCACCTCGTAAAGGAACATGGCGATAATGTCCCCCGCCAGCGCCAAACGTCGGTTCTGTCCCAAAACCTCCAAAAAAGTTTCGGCGATTTTGCCCACCTTGGCGGCCTCGGCAACCTTGCGTCCCGCAGCAGCGAGTTGAGAACGGGTCATACGAGGATTTTTGCTGAACGTCTTGAATTCCTTGTTGCCATCAAACGCCGCCCTCAGGACGCGCATATCCGCCACAACGGCCTCAAGCTGTTTTGCCGAATCGGCCGTATCGTAAAGCGCCGCCGCATAACGGCGCGACAGAACGGCGGCAGGTCCGGCTATAGTGTGCGGAATCTCTGGTTCAGACATGGCTTTTCAAGAATCTGCCCGTGTTTGCTCATTAATCAAGACGGGGTGGGAATAGCAGAGCCGGAAGCCCCGCGCAACAGGGATGCAAGCCTTTTTTACATCAAACGAGGCCTTTTTCGCCCTTTATTCTTTTGAGGTTCCCCAACATCCATGAAACAGGTATATTCAGGCGTGGGAGGCTTCTGCGCGGCTCGATAGGTAGCTAAATCCCCGGGGCCGTTAATGAGACCCTCCAGGGAGCTGTCCCTGACCGGAGCCGTGGTTCCGGACATATGGCGCCCACCTGCCTTGTTGCAGGCCGCGGAGGAAGGCAGGCCACCGGCCGAGGCGGGGTCTCCCACTTTTCACGCCTTTATTGCCCCATGCCATATACACAAAACAGCACACGCGATTCCGGATTCCCGCTTTCGCAGGAACTGCGCCTGATGTAATGCTTATTCATAAATCCGATCTACGCCACTTTTGACCGACATCATGACCCTTTCCTTCCTCAAAATGCACGGCCTCGGGAACGACTTTGTCATTATCGACAGCCGCACCGATGATTTTGTTCCCACCCCTGATATGTGCCGGAAAATCGCCGACCGTCATCGCGGCGTTGGCTATGACCAACTGATCGTTTTGCTCAAACCCCAAAAAGCGCCTGAAGCCGATCTCTACATGGCCATTTTCAATCCCGACGGATCGGACGCGGGAACGTGCGGCAACGCCACGCGTTGCGTAGCGCGGTTGTTGTTCGAAGAAACAGGCCGCGATAAGGGAACCATCGAAACCGGACCGGGTGTTTTGAGCGTCAGCAAGGAAAGCGGCGACCTGATCGCCGTCGACTTCGGCCCCCCCCGCTTGAAATGGGAAGAGATACCGTTGGCACAGGAAACAGATACGTTGAAAGTTCCCATCAGCGAAGGGGGC
>CAZYPX010000141.1:0-3640 GCA_964649675.1 uncultured Rhodospirillaceae bacterium
CAGCGCGCAGGGATTGCTTTTTGTCCAACGGGCGATGAGGTCAGCGTCATCGTTGACGTTAGTCCCCGGGCCGGCCAGAAAAATGAGGCTTGGTTCGTTATAGGCCGAAGACGCGAGCTGCAAGGTTTGACATGGCTTGACAAGGTGCGCCGCGTTCACGATTTGCGGCGAGAGCCAGACGTGCGGGAGGTTGGGAATGACGGTGCCAAAGGTCACGGCCACAAACATCAAGCCCCCTGATGCGGCGATCAGGACGTTGCGGCGGGAAAAATATTTACGCATTCGCCAAAGGCCGATGATCATGGCCAGACCGCACAGGGCCGCAAGAACGCCTTCTCCGCTTACGTCTCTCTTGAGCCAAGAGGGAACAAAACCGACCCCCGTCACGATTACTGTCGCTCCCGCGAACCAGACAAAGGCGAAAAAGCCTTGGATGTTTTTGCCGATCTTTCGGAGTGGCTTGGACATTCCTGTCAGGGCGGTGTGGGCCGCCAAGAGCGCTGCGGCGGGGTAAAGCGGAAGCGTGTAGTGGGGCAGCTTTGTCATTGACAGTTCGAAGATGATCCATAGAGGAATGAGCCAGCTCAGGCAAAAAAGCATGGGGGGTTCATGCCTGCGCGCGTATATGGCCGGTATGGCCAGAAGCACAAGAAGCGAGCCGGGGAAGTAAACAAAGGGAAAAAGCAGAAAGTGAAAACCGGGTGGAATGGAGCCTCTGTTTTGGCTTTGCCAGATTTTGCCAAGGAAATCGCGGCCGAAGGACTCGGAGGCAAAGTCACCTTGGCTGGCCATCATGATGGCTATGAACCACGGGAGAACCAGTAAAAGCGCGTAAGGAACGCCAAACCAGGGTTTAAGCGCGTTAAGACCCAAAGGCTTTTTGCCAGCAACCCGCAAGGCAAGAACCGTAAAAAACGTAATCAACACAAGCAACGGGCCTTTGATCAGAAAGGCAACGGCTTGGGCCGTCCAGAAAGCCAGCGCGTTGCCCCATGATCGTTGAGGCTCTTTATCCGTAGCGACGTAAATTTTCGCAAGCGCGTATTGGGCTACCATCGTGCAGGCCAGCAAAACGGCGTCGGTTTTAGCCAAACGCGCCTCCACGTTGAGCAGAAGGCTCGAGGCCAAGAGCAGCGCCGCCAAAAGCCCCGCCAACGGACCAAAAAGCAAACAGCCGATCTTGGCCGTCATGATGACGGAAAGCGTTGCGCCTAAAAACGATGGGACGCGGTAGGCCCAGATTTCGTCGAGATTCCCGGGGTTCAGAATTTTTACGCTAGCCGCCTGAAGCCAATAGATGCCGATGGGCTTTTTATAGCGGGCTTCGCTCTGGAAGCGTATGTCGACATAGTTTCCGCTTTCGATCATCTGCTTGGTGGCTTGCGCGAAGCGGGGCTCGTCCCTGTCAACGGGCGGTATGGACGCAAGGCCCGGAAGGAAAAGCGCGCAACACATAAGGACCAGCAGAAGGTAGGCCTTCCATGTATAGCGCTGTCGGTTGTCGGTCAGGAGATTTTGGGGAACGAGGTCGGTTAGTCCGGGCAATTTTACCTACGCTTTATTGGAATGATGAAACGGTGTCTATCGCTTTATTCCTGCGTTTTTCCCGCCAGATGAACTGAATGTTGCGAATATAGATGATTGAGCCAAGAGCCTGGCTGAGGATGAAAACGAGGTCTTGCCTGTGTATGGCATAGATCAGAACGATGATGCCGCCGGAAAGACTGAAATACCAAAAGACTTCCGGCACGACGCTTTGTTTGACCCGTTCGCTGTAAATCCACTGGAAAATGAAGCGCATCATGAAAAGGCTTTGGCCGAAAAGGCCGAGAAAAACCCAAAAGTTCATCTGGCCTTTGATCCATGATGCGAATGAAGCGACAAGATCCTGCATGGCGGCGTAAAACCTTTCGAAAAAGCCGAAAGGCGATTTCTAACACGGACTTCTTTCAAGACAACAGGAAGTTCTGCGTTCAGGCTCGCACGAAGCCTGCGCGCCTAAGAGCTGTGATGTGATCAGGGTCTTCGGCGAGTTCGGAGGGAATCATGCCGCCCGCCGTCGCGCCGGAGAGCTCTTGCGCAACGCGGTTGAGCAAAGGCTCAGCGTCGCTGCTTACTTCCAAAGCGTCGCGCACAAGGCCGCAGAGGGCTAAATAGGCCACAGGTGATAATTCAACAAGCACAGTTCCAACCTTTTAATATGTCGTTTTCCCAAACGTTTTTATCCATAAGACGTTAAATCCAGATTAATCGCTCGAGGGGAAAAGAAAAAAACTTTCATGACGTCGAAAAGATAAAAAAAACATGGAGCTTATTAAAAGAGGCAAGAAAGTACCTTTTTTTGGCAATTAACCTAAATTATGTCGAAACTTGATCTGGATATACGAACTTCGCGGTGGATCGAAAGGCCAAGTAACAGGCCGCAGGCCATAAGAAGGGTCAAAAGCGAGGTTCCGCCATAGGAAATCAGCGGTAGAGGGATGCCGACAACCGGTATCGTTCCCGTAACCATCGCTACGTTGATAAAGATATGCAAGAAAAAACAAGTGGTTAAACCAAAGGCCGTAAGGCGGCCGAACTGACTTCGCGACGTAAGCGCTACCAGCATTCCGTACGACAGAAGAAGAAAATAAAGGCTGAACAGGAACATGGCTCCTGCCATGCCGAATTCTTCCCCCAAAACCACAAAGATAAAATCCGTATGCTTTTCCGGAAGAAATTGCAGTTGGCTTTGTGTGCCTTGGCCGAAGCCTTTGCCGAACAAACCGCCGGATCCCATCGCGATTTTGGACTGGATGATGTTATAGCCGCGCCCCAAAGGGTCTGAATTGGGATCCAGAAAAGTCATAAGCCGCGCTTTTTGATAGTCGTGCAAGTGGTTCCATGCGTAAGGCAGGGCTACCGCAGACAGAGCCAGAGCGAGAAGGAATTTCCACCACCTGACGCCCGCCACGAAAAACAACGCTCCGCTGGCCATCAGTAAAATGCCCGCCGTCCCAAGGTTTGGCTGCATCAGGACAAGACCTGTCGGCGCAAGCGCCATAAGCGCCGGAGGAACAAGCATCATGGGCCGTCCCACTTCTTCGACATCAAGCGCATGAAAGTACTTGGCGAGCCCTAAAATGAGGGCAAGCTTCATGAGTTCGGAAGGCTGCAGAACGAAAAAACCCAGATTGATCCATCTTTGTGCGCCCATGCCGACGTGTCCCATAATCTCGACGATGACCAGCAGGGCGAGCATGACGCCATAAATCGGGTAGGCCCACCTTAGCCAGAATCGTATGTCGATTAACGCCAGAAAGAGCATAAGAGCGAAGCCGACGATAAAGCGCGTAAGCTGGGGGGCCGCCCATGGGCTCCAGCTTTTGCCGCCCGATGAGTATTGCAAGGCTATGCCGATAAAGCATATCAGTGCGATCAGACTTACGACGCTCCAGTTTATCAACCGTAGCTTGTCGAAAAACCCCATATGATCGGCTTTGGAAAGGGATGGCATGGGCTTAGGCGGCTATAAGTTATTTTCCATGAGTGTTTGGAGAACCTATCGTGAGGCAGAGGGCTGGGCAATCTATTAATCAGTCCATAGTGACCTGCCCCCCGTATTTTGATCCACGCTGAAGGTGAATCTGTTCTAACTTTG
>CAZYPX010000142.1:0-3614 GCA_964649675.1 uncultured Rhodospirillaceae bacterium
GATTGTTCAGGCTTTTGAAAATGAAACCGCGCACCGTTTCGCCGGGCAAAGGAACGACGTCTTGCTGAAGATAGCCGACCGTTGAGCCTTGAAGCTGCCAGCGCAGCCCGTCGTCAAGTTCGCGCGCGCCCATGACGATGTTCATGAGCGTGGTTTTGCCCGCGCCGTTTTTGCCGACGAGGCATATCTTTTCCCCCTCGCGGATGTTGAACGACAAGCCTTCGAAGATGGCCTTGTCGCCGTACCGGATGAGGGCGTCCTGAACGTTGAGGAGCAGCGTGGCGGCCACGGCCTTAAAACCCGTAAAAAACATCAATCCGGCAGTGTTATACAGCGATTTAATAAAATAGCCATGGCTAACGGCGCGGGCTGAAAACGCGGTTAATTATGGCGGCGGGGCGTCGAGTGCGCCTGCGCTTTGTACGGTATTGTTCGTGCTCATAGCGTAGAGATCGGAAATTTCCGCCGGAGCCAAAGCGCGGTTGTAGATGCGGACATCATCGAGCGCACCTTGATAGGGGACACAGAAGGTTGGGTTATTGCATAGACTGGCTCCTATGTTGACGTTTGCCGTTGTCGCCCTGATGGTGGTTTCGATAAGGCCTGTATATACAACGCTAACTTGAACGCCATTTTTATAAATCTTGAGCCGGTCTTCCGGTGCAGCTTGTGCGCCGTCGAACACGATCGTGATCTGCTGCCACACGCCATTAGCAAGATTTAAATTGGTGGTTGCCATATAGTTGTTGCCGGGGTCGATGCCGGTTCCGACAAAAAAGAGGTATTCGGTCGCGACGCCATTTGCTCCCCGAACGCCCCATGATGTTTGATTCCAATTCGTGTCGTCCCACTTGGAAATCGGCGTGGAGCCGATTGCGACGATGGGGTTTGTCCAATAAGAAAGAGTAAACACATTCGTGCCGTCGGCGGCGGGAATGTCGCCGGCGGTGATGTTGTTGTCGATGCCGTTGAAGTGCATCGCTTGCCCCAGCACGCCGGCGACAGAGTTGCCGTCAGCCGTCATGCCTCCTTGTAACGTGCCGGTATAGCCGTTGCCGGATGAATCCAACGCCATTCCCGCGCTCATTTTGTCGGCGTCGAATGTCCAGTGCGCCACAAGGTTTTGCTGAAGATTGGGTCCGAAAAAGATTTTGGAGGCCAATGGCCCGCCGGCTTGACCCCACCAGTTGTTTTGGGCGGAAACCGGCACGCCATCCGTATCAAGGGCGAGGTCTTGGAGCGCATTACCGTGGATTGAATTAAGACCCGGACTGCCTTGCGCGCCACCGCCAAGATCTGCGGCAATGTTTCCTGCTTCCGAGTTGTCAAAAACGACAACGCCGTATTGGGCGTTGTTCGTGAAAGCGCTCCGCTCGATCTTTGCCGTCAGGCTGGCGTCATTAGCGGCGATAAGGTGAAGGCCGTTTGTGTTTGAGGAGGCGTTGACGGACGTAATCGATGTGTCTGAAATATTTGATGCGGCTCCGTTGGCTTCGATGCGAACCCCATCGTTTGCGCTACCGGTGACCGTAATGTTGCGAAGCGTAAGGTTGTTGGCGTTTAGCGCGGCTATGCCGTTGTTTGTGGCGTCATTGATGTTAAGGCCAGCCACTTCGACGCCGTTCGCGGCGTTGATCTCAACGCCGTTGCCTGCCGTGTTGGTGATGGCCGGAGCAGTTGTGGCGGGCAGGATGACCAAGCCATTGGCGGGCTGTACCGCCAGTCCAGGCGCTTGCATAATCGACGCATCGTAGGCGAGAGGGACGCCCGTTCCTATAAGCCTCTGGCCATGAGCGTTGAGGACGATTCCGGCGTTCATGCCCGCGCTTGTGCTATCGCCAGCTTTTACATAAATGAAATCATGCGCTCCGGCTGCGGCCTGAGCCGCAACGAGCGTTGAAAAAGGGCGTTCGACGCTGCCGTCGCCGCCGGGGGCAGCGGTGTTGTCGACGATATAGACTTTTTGCCTGTCGCCGGTGGTCACGTTCAGGATGTCGGTTGTTGCGCTTTGCGAAGACCCTTGCGTCTGTGTCTGCGTAACGACATCGACATCGCGGACAATGCGCGTGTCGAGCCGTTTATATATAGGGGGCTTAGGAGCGTAGGCGGTTGACGGTTTGTCGGACCAAAAGTCGAGAGGGACGCGGATTCGCGCTTCGATAAAACCCGTTCCTGCGCGTATCGAATCTTTTTGGTATTCTGCGCCAAAACGCAGCCACTCCAAAGGAGCGGCTTCAATGCGCAAACGCGCTCCGAACATGGTTTTGACGTCGCTTGCCGTAAATCGGTAGGCTCCCACGAAAGCCCGCGTTTCCTCAAACCACGTTTTCTCAAGGAACGGGAGTTTGCGCCCGATTTCGCCGTCAACGCCCGAATACTGGTGTTCCTTCATGACGAAATCCGAGAATCCGCTGGTGGCCACAAGCCCTGTGCCCGATAAAGTGACGGAAGTTGTCAGTGGAATATTGGAGGAAGCCAGTTCTTTCGTGCCTGTGAGCGGTATATAGCCGTTGGCGCGGACATCCCAATCTTGCGTCAGGAACTCGACCCCTGTTGTGACTTGATTGTAGAGATGGCCTGTCGATGAACGGCGGCGGTCGAAGAAAGCGTATCCGCCCAGAATGTGCGAACGGTCATCGGCTACACGGCGTACGCCCAGACCGGCGTTGCCTTCACGGCCATCGGCATCATCGGCGACAAATCGAAGGTCCAGAAAACTCAGATACTGGCCGTTCCAACTGAGCGGTAGAAACGCCTCGGTTCCCGTAAGGCGTCTATCGCTGCCGAGTTTCGCCCATGCGTCAATGTGGCCTTCGACGGGAAATCCGGTTTTGGAGGGCCGCCATGAACCTGTGTCCTCTCCTTCGGCTTTAGCATGGGAGAGAGGACAACAAACAAGAATCAGTGCGAGCAATATTAAAAGAACACGACGCATGATTGTTGATGTATGGAAGGAAAACAGCGCAGGAGGTTCTTGTAAAGATTACATAAAGCATAAAACAATCATACAACCAAGCTTAACCCGCATCGGCAGATTCTGACCGTTGGCCAAGCCGCATTTTCCTGACGGGGCAATATCCGGAGCTGTGCGCGGTGCGGTGCGTTCAATAGGTTTGCAATAACAATGTATTGGACAGCGCTTGACGTGGTGTGGGTGTTGAGTACGCAAATAGATCGCTTTGACGGAAGCGCGGGTATCCGTGCCCGTACTTGAAGCCGCGCGGCGTTTTTTCCTTTCCGCGTAATTCCTTCAAGCCGTTGCCGTTCGCTTCCCTTGAGTTTGATTACGTAGCCCTGATTGCGCATCTTTGCCTCCGTCGTTGGGGTTCCAACGCAAGCGAATCACTTATTCCCTAGTGTTTAGTTCTAAGTCCACGGCCATTGTGAGGCTGGGTGCTTTTCCGCTATAAAATGACCTTATGACGGCTCAACTTGGCCATTTAGTCGGCGATTATCAACAGCGTCTTGAACGCGCGGGCGTCTTCGACCCGCTCGACGACGCCAAGGTGCTTTTAGCGCATGCCATAGGCATGGATGAGGCAGAGGTTTATTTATCTTCTGGTGACGTTCTCCCCGAAAACTGAGGCAGAAGGAATTAGAGTCTGTTAACCTTT
>CAZYPX010000143.1:0-3493 GCA_964649675.1 uncultured Rhodospirillaceae bacterium
TGGTGGGCATCGAGCACGGCTTTATGACGACGATTCATTCCTATACGGGCGACCAGCGCGTGGTGGATACGGCGCACAAGGATCTGCACCGCGCGCGCGCGGCGGCGATGAACATGATCCCGACCTCGACGGGCGCGGCCAAGGCCGTGGGCAAGGTCATTCCGGCGCTTAAGGGCAAGCTGGACGGCACGGCCATCCGCGTGCCGACACCCAATGTTTCCGTGGTGGATTTGAAGTTCGTGGCCAAACGCGAAACGTCGGTCGAGGAAATCAACAAGGCCATCAGCGAGGCCGCAAACGGGCCGCTTAAGGGCATTCTGGGCGCGTACAGCGAACCCCTTGTTTCGATGGACTTTAACCATGATCCGCGTTCGTCGATTTTGGCGCTGAACGAGACGAAAGTCATCGGTGGCACGTTCGTTCGCGTCATGACGTGGTACGACAACGAATGGGGCTTTTCGAATCGCATGGCGGACACGGCCATCGCGATGATGGCGGCGAAGTAGGAATTCGTCCTGTTTTTTTGACCAGGACGAAACATTCCCCATTATCCGGCCGAAAAGGAGGAAAGATTCCTGTTTTTCAGGCCCGGGCGCGAAAAGGGGAGCAAACAGTCCTGTTGGCTGTGCGTCAAGTCCATGCCGCCGCCACGCAACGCATGACACCGCCCAGATCCGTATGCGTCGCGACATTGGCGAAGCCCGCGCCGCGGAAGAGGCCGCAAACGGCTTCGGCTTGCCCTTGCCCGACTTCGAAAATGGCGAAGCCGTTCGGGTTCAGGAACAGCGGCAATTGCGGGATGAGGAACCGGTAAACATCGAGGCCGTCCGCGCCGCCGTCGAGCGCCTCGTGCGGGTCGAAGTTGCGCACTTCCGGCATGAGGTTCGGGATGTCGCCGCTTGCGACATAGGGCGGGTTGCTGATGATGACGTCGAACGTTTCGCCGAGTCCTTCCAGCCAGTAATTCACGCGAAACGCGGCGCGATCAGCAAGGCCAAGGCGCTCGGCGTTGATGCGCGCCTGTTCCACGGCGCGCGGGGAAATATCGATGCCGAGACCCGTGGCGTTCGGCCATTTGCTAAGCAGCGCGAGCAGCAGGCAGCCCGAGCCCGAGCCGAGATCGAGAATATTGAGGGCCAGGCTTTTCGTTTTGGCCATGGCCTCGGCGGACAGCTTTGCGCTTGACGTCAAGCCTTCCATTTTCGTCAACGCCGCTTCAACGAGCGTTTCGCTGTCCGGACGCGGCTCAAGCGTCGCTTCATTCAACGCAATCGGCAGGCCCCAGAACTCGCGCTCGCCGATGATGCGCGCGACGGGCTCGCGCGCGGCGCGGCGGTCGATAAGGCGGTAAACGGCGGCGATTTCCTCGGCCGTCATGATGCGTTCGGCCTGCATCATGATTTGCATCCGGTTGCAGCTCAGCGCATGCGCGGCAAGAAGGCGCGTGTCGAACTGGGGATCGTCCACGCCCGCTTCTTTCAAGCGCTGTTGCGCGATTTGGACGATGTCCTTAAGGCGTTTTTCGGGGAAGAGATTGGCCACGGCGTCTTTTATAAACAACGTTTCCGAAATGTGAAGTTTTATATGAGCCGCGCTTTGACGAGACGCTCCCCGATCCATTAGCCGATTTTGAATTTGAAGAGAACGAATCTGTAGGGTAAGGGCGGCAACTCACGAAACGGAAAAACGCGCACGCTAACCCCCGTTATAAAGAGCGGATATTTCCGTAGAACTCAGGGCGCGCGAGTATATGCGTATATCGTCCATCCAGCCTTTGAAGTTCATCTCATTGCCAGAGTAAGCGCCGGAACCGAAGTATATTGGCTGTGTGTTATTTGCCAACTCGCCCGTGTTTATGGTGGCCGTGTTGACCTGAAGCGTTCCATTGATATAAAGCTTCATGGTATGATTAGGCTCGATTACAGCCGCCAGATGAAACCAATCGTCGGTCGTGACGGGGGCGTCGGAATTAACAGTTTTTGATGTAGAAGCATCATATTCCATTATCGTAAAGCGTATTTTGTCTTTTGGCGAGCTCCAGAAAGAAACTCTGAAAGTGAATTGATACCAAGGAGCCCCGCCGCTTGTCTGAAACCTTATAAATTCTATGTCGGTTCCCCTTGTCGAGGCAAGCCATTCCGGCTTGATCCATAATGAAACCGTCCGCGGCAATGTGGAATATTCCCGCGAAGCGGGAACGGAAAAATTGTCGTAACTGCCGTCAAGGTAAAGCGCGCCGCCAAATCTGCCCGATGTAGGGGCCCACTGCGGATTGCAAAGGGCTTGAGCCTTGTCTGTACATAAAGAGCCGCTGTTATTCCCTGTTTCGTCGGTAACCGTCGTGCCAGAAGTTTCATCCAACTTAAGCCAAAGCACCAGGCCATCCGTGAGGGTTGGGCCACTTTTAAGGCCTGTCCACGTTGAGCTGTCGCAATATTGCATCGCCGTGCCGGTCCAAGCATCTATTGAAATGCGCTAGCCTCAACGCCAGTCAGGGTTCGAGACGGCCTCTTGTGCAGAAGCCACGCGCTGTTAAACTTTGTCATTGGAGAGGCCTTCAACGCCTCGCCAACCTTGAATCACGATCAGGTTAACAAAGATTCGTCGCTTTTTCGTCTCGGGTCTAATAAAATGTAAGCCTTTTCATGATATTGGCTGTGTTGATTTTCATTGCTTTTTTTATCTCAAAGCTTCAGTTAACCTCTCATGTCCCTCACCGATGCCCTTGAGCGCGTTCTGGCGCGGCACGACGAACTGCGCGACTTGTTGTCGGCGCAAGGGTTGGCGGCTGACCAATTCGCCAAGCTGTCCAAGGAATATGCCGACCTCACGCCCGTCGCCGAAGCCGTTCAGGAAGTGCAAAGAGCGCGACAGGAGCTAGCCGATGCCGAGGCGATGCTCGCCGATCCCGAAATGGCCCTAGAGGCCAAACGCGAACTCGAAAAGCTGCGCGAAAAAATACCCGCGCTCGAAAAACAGGTGCAGCGCATGTTGCTGCCCAAGGACATCGCCGACGAGCGCAACGCCATTCTGGAAATCCGCGCGGGCGCGGGTGGGCTTGAGGCTGCGCTGTTCGGCGCTGCGCTGTTCGACATGTACCGCAAATACGCGGCGATCAAGGGCTGGCGTTTCGAGGTTTTGGAATTGTCGGAAAACGATCTTGGCGGCCTTAAGGAAGGCTCGGCGCTGATCAGCGGGCGCGGCGTGTTCGCGCGCTTGAAGTTTGAGAGCGGCGTTCACCGCGTCCAGCGCGTGCCGCAAACGGAAAGCCAGGGCCGCGTGCACACATCCACCGCGACCGTCGCCGTTCTGCCTGAAATGGAAGACGTCGATATCAACATCAACGAGCAGGACTTGCGCATCGACGTTTACCGCTCCTCCGGCGCCGGCGGCCAGCATGTGAACAAAACCGAAAGCGCGGTGCGGATCACGCACATGCCCACGGGCATCGTCGTGGCGATGCAGGAAGAACGCTCGCAAATCAAGAACCGCG
>CAZYPX010000144.1:0-3292 GCA_964649675.1 uncultured Rhodospirillaceae bacterium
TCTCTTCGGATTGCGCCCGCCGATCCTGATACGGGGCTCGTTTTTTTACGTACAGATTTGAGGAACGGCGCGCGCGCCATTCCGGCGCTATGGGACCGCGTGGTCGACACAAAACTTTGCACAGTGATCGGCAACGGTGAAGGCGGACTTGTCGCGACGATCGAGCATCTTATGGCGGCCTTGAGCGCCACGGGTGTCGATAACGCCACAATCGAAATTGACGGGCCAGAAGTTCCTGTAATGGACGGAAGCGCAGCGGAGTTTATAAAACTGTTGGATGAAGCAGGCTTGAGTGAACAGAGCGCGCCGCGCCGCGAAATTGTCGTTTTAAAAACCGTCGAAGTGGTCACAAACGGCAAGAGCGTCCGGCTTGTCCCATCCCCCCTCCCTCGCTTTTCCTTCGATATCTCTTTTGCGCAAAAAATTATCCGCGAACAGCACTTCGAGATTACCTTATCGGCCGATGCTTTCAAAAGCGATATCTCCCGCGCGCGCACTTTTGGCTTTTACGAAGAAATCGAGCAATTGAGAAAAATGGGTTTCGCGCGCGGCGGCTCGCTCGACAACGCTATCGTCATCAAGGACAACACGGTGATGAACGAAGGCGGACTCCGTTACGATGACGAATTCGTGCGGCACAAGCTTCTTGACGCCATTGGCGATCTTGCGCTTGCCGGCGCCCCCATACGCGGACACTTCTTTGGCAAAAGTTCAGGGCACGCCATGAATAACGAACTCCTTCGCGCCATGTTCGCGGATCCTGAAACATGGCACCTTCAAAGCCCTGAGGAATCCAGAACCACTACATATTGATTCTATGCCGGAACTAAAAATTAACCATGGCTGCAAAAAATGGTTAACTTTCCAGACCAAAACACAACCTATAAGCCATTGATTTACAATAGTTAGCAATATTCCTGCGCGAAAGCTTTGTAACATACCCTAAAAAATGGTATATAATTTGTGTTGAAGGGCATTCAACAGCGGCTTTACGAGGCCAGCTTAGGATTTATCCGTTTTTCCGCCCCTTTTCGTGCGTCGTTTTAATCATAACGGCGCAAGAAAAGGGTTTTAATTCGGACTGGTCTCGGCTTGGCACTACATCTAGTTTTTGTTGGAAGCAAGGTCAATCTCGGGTCGTCTTTTTCTTAGGGAGAAAAAACAACATGATGGAAAAATTCGAATTTAAAAAAGGTGATTTCGTTGTTTATCCCGCTCACGGCGTAGGTAGAGTGGAAGGAATTGATTCATATGATGTCGGAGGCCTGAAAGTGGCCCTCTACTCCATCATGTTTGAACAGGATCGCATGCGCCTGAAGGTTCCCGTCAGCAAAGCCAAAACATCCGGCCTTCGGCGCCTGAGCTCGCGCGATCGCATTAAGGAAGCCCTTTCGACGCTGCAAGGCAAATCAAAGGTTCGCCGCGTTATGTGGAGCCGCCGCGCTCAGGAATATGAATCGAAGATCAATTCGGGCGATCCGGTTTCGATTGCCGAGGTTGTGCGGGACCTGCATCGTGGAGCCGATCAACCCGAACACTCCTACAGCGAACGCCAAATCTATCAGGCTGCTCTGGAACGTCTGGCCCGAGAATTGGCTGCCGTTGAAAAAATCGACCAGAACAAAGCTACGCAGAAACTTGAAGGCGTTCTGTCCAAGGAAAAGAAGGCCGCCTAAGATTGTCATTCTTGAAAAAAAGCGGGGTTTTGCCCCGCTTTTTTTATGTCTTGGCACAGACAATAAAGCAACACTGTGGCAACCGCGATACCACACTGAAATCGGCCCTAACAAAACTATCTGTGGGCATTTTTAAAAATACCGCTACTAGATGTTGCGCTAAGAACGATTCGTGTGGCATGTCAACATAATTGGCCACTGGTGATACCGATGATGAATCTTAGCGAAAAATTCGCCTGTTTAGGAAAACCCCAGCGCGTATGGGCCGTTGCAGCCATACATGGCGATCTCAAGCGTTTGGCAACGCTTCATGACCATATTGCTACCCGTTTTGCCGTCGGGGATCGCATCGTCTATCTGGGCAACTACCTTGGTGTCGGTTCCTACGATAATCAGGCGGTCATCGAAGAACTTTTGACTTTCCGCTCGGCGCTTCTCGCAAAGCCGGGCATGGAGCCTGGAGACATTGTCCACCTGCGCGGGCCAGCCGAAGAGGCATGGCAGCGTTTGCTGCGTCTTCAATTTGCCCCTGCCCCATCCCAAACGCTGGAATGTCTTTTTAAATGCGGCATTGAGCCATACTTGCGGCTTTACGGCATATCCCTGCATGAGACGAAATCAATGGCGCGCGCCGACAGCGTGACCATTACGCGATGGACAAACCATTTACGTTTCGTCCAACGCAAAACACCCGGGCACGAACCTCTTGTGTGCAGCATGAAGCGCGCCGCCGTAACCGCGCATAAAGCCAGCGAAGGCGGTGCTATTCTTTTTGTGCCTTCGGGTTTCGACATAACGCGCACGCTGGAGGATCAGGGCGATAGCCTTTGGTATTGCATATCGGCGTTTAACGTATCCACAGGCAAAAAAACGCCTTATGCGCGGATCGTGCGCGGGTATGACCCGGAACGCGGCGGAATAGTTACCGAGGGGCTTGGCGTGACTATCGATGGCGGTTGCGGCTTTGGCGGCCCATTGGCATGCGCCTGCTTCAACGCGGAAGGGCACCTTTTGGAGATTGTCACCATTGGAGGCCTTAGCGCCTATGAGCCTGTCCTCCAAAAACCTTGCATCGAAGATGGCGACGTTGACACAAACCGCGAACGCTCTTCCACAAGTGAAAGACGCATAGCTCTCTCGGCCTGATTTGACCTTGCCCTCGCGCGGCTTTTTTTCGACGTGTGCGGCGCGTACGTAATATCGACGCCATGCTCCGTTTGCGCTATCAAAGACATAAACAAAAGGATTCTCATGCCCACGCACGTCGATTCAAACGCCGCGCAAAACGCGCTCGATCTGCTTAATGATCTGATCAAAATGGCCCGCAATCAGGGGGCCGATGAAGCCGACGCTTTACTGGCCGATGGCGCATCCTTGTCGGTGACATGGTGCGGCGGGAAAATTGAATCTCTGGAGCAAGCCGAGTCGGCTGAAATCGGCTTGCGCGTCCTTATCGGGAAAAGACAAGCCATCGTCGCCACAACAGACCGTCGCCGCGCAGCGCTTGAGGAGATGGTCTCGCGCGCCGTGGCCATGGCCAAAGAAGCCCCCGAAGACCCGTTCTACGGCCTTGCCGAATCCGGCGAGATTGCTCGAGCATGGCCAAAACTCGATCT
>CAZYPX010000145.1:0-3149 GCA_964649675.1 uncultured Rhodospirillaceae bacterium
CATGTTCCCCGCATGTTTTTCACGTTCCCCAAATGAGATTTTGACCATGTCCTCTGCCGTTGCCGCTTGCGCCGTAAAACCCGCCGTCGATCCCACGCATACGCTGATGGCCAACGCCGTTCGCGCGCTGGCGATGGATGCCGTTGAAAAGGCCAAATCCGGACATCCGGGAATGCCGATGGGCATGGCCGACGTGGCGACCGTTTTGTGGCGGAAGTTTTTAAAGTTCGATCCTTCCAATCCAGCGTGGCCCGACCGCGACCGCTTTATTCTGTCGGCGGGTCATGGCTCGATGCTGATGTACGCGCTGGCGCATCTGGCGGGCTATCCCAAGATGACGATGGAAGAAATCAAGAACTTCCGTCAGTTGCACAGCCTTACGCCCGGCCACCCGGAACGCGATCTGGATATTGGCGTCGAAATGACCACGGGGCCGCTGGGCCAGGGCATTTCGACCAGCGTCGGCTTTGCGCTGGCCGAGCGCCTATTGAACGCGCATTTCGGGAACAATCTCGTTGACCATATGACCTATGTCATCGCGTCGGACGGTGACCTGATGGAGGGCATCAGCCACGAAGCTTGCTCGCTCGCAGGACACCTGAAACTGGGCCGTTTGATTGTCTTCTACGACGACAACAAAATTTCCATCGACGGGCCGACATCGCTCTCGTTCACCGAAGACGTTCAGGCGCGTTTCAAGGCCTATGGCTGGCATGTGCAGGCGATTGACGGACACGACCCTGCGGCAATCGCCAAGGCCACAGAAGCCGCATTGGCCGTTACGGATCAACCCTCGATCATCGCCTGCCGCACGATGATTGGCTTCGGAGCGCCGAACAAGCAAAACACCTCCGGTTGTCACGGTTCGCCCTTGGGAGAAGACGAAGTTGCCGCTGCTCGCAAGAATCTGGGCTGGGATTACCCGCCGTTCAAGATTCCGGATGAGGCCTTAAAGCCGTGGAGCGAAGTCGGTCAGCGCGGCGCGGCTGTCTATGCCGCTTGGGAAAAACGTCACGCTGATTCCAATCAAAAGGCCGAATTTGATCGCACAGTCAGAGGCGATCTTCCGGCGGATTTCTATAAAACGATCATGCAACTCAAACAAAAAGTTGCTGCCGAAGCGCCCAAGCACGCTACGCGTCAATCGTCCGGCAACGTGCTGGCTGCGCTTGCGCCCATCATGCCGGAACTCATCGGCGGGTCGGCGGATTTGACCCCCTCCAACAACACGGCGGTAAAGGGCTTTGGCCCGATCGCGGCGCCTTCCTATAAGGGCCAGTACATCCATTTCGGGGTGCGCGAGCACGGCATGGCAGCGGCCATGAACGGCATGGCGTTGCACGGCGGAATAGCCCCTTATGGCGGCACATTCCTTCAGTTTGCCGATTACAGCAGGCCATCTATTCGTTTGGCGGCCTTGATGAAACAGCGCGTCGTTTTCGTCATGACGCACGACAGCATCGGCCTTGGCGAGGACGGCCCGACGCACCAGCCGGTCGAGCATCTGGCGGCACTACGCTCTATTCCTGATCTGTTGGTGTTCCGTCCGTGTGATGGCATTGAAACGGCAGAGTGCTGGGAAATTGCGCTGGAAGCCAAGACCACGCCAAGCCTGTTGGCTCTGTCGCGTCAAGGCCTGCCGACAGTGCGCGGCGAAGGCAAAGACAACCTGTCTGCGCGGGGCGCTTACGTTCTTTCCGAGGCTGAAGGTAAACGCCAAGTGACGCTTTTGGCCACGGGTTCCGAAGTCATGCTTGCTTTGGAGGCGCAGGCCCAACTCAAGAAAGACGGCATAGCCGCCGCCGTCGTATCGATGCCGTGCTTTGAATTGTTCGACCGTCAGGATGCGGCTTATCAGGCATCCGTGCTGGGGACGGCTCCACGCGTGGCGGTAGAGGCTGGCATACGCATGGGCTGGGATCGCTATATCGGCGACAAGGGCGCGTTTGTCGGTATGCTTTCGTTCGGTGCTTCGGCCCCTGCCGAAAAGCTCTATGAACACTTCGGCATTACGACAGAGGCTGTCGTGAAGGCGGCTGAAACCCTTCTCAAATAACGAGTTCACATGCCACGCGAAAACGGAATTGATGAGATCGAAGTTCATGTGGCAACACTGTGTTTTGAGAAACAAAACAGCGTTCAACGTGTTCTGATCGGCAAGCGCGCGTTGAACCGGAAAATCTATCCCGGTTTATGGGAGTGCGGCGGCGGGCAGGTGCGCAAAGGCCAGACGTTTCAGGGCGCCGTAAAGACCCAAATGCACGACGAATTCGGCCTCGATGTCGACGTGCTTTTTTCACTGAACGACTACAAGATCGAAACGGAAGGCAAGGTCATTCCCGGCATGCGGTTTGTTTGCCGCCCCAAGGCGGGCCAGAGGGTCAAAATCGACGGCAAAGAGCATACCGAGTTCAAATGGGTTACCCCTGAGGAAGTGCGGACTTATGACCTGATTCCGGGCCTTTTGCAGGATATTCGTATGGCTCTGGACTGGCAGACAAAGCTGATTAAAGCGACCTAATATCCGGTTTTGCAAATTGGCGAAAAAGGGGCTAAAAAGCCCATGTAATTCATACCCAGCATAATGAGGATGACATGACGGCACGCGTTGCTATTAACGGTTTCGGACGCATTGGGCGCTTGGTTTTGCGGGCGATGATCGAATCGGGCCGCAAGGATATCGAGGTTGTCGCCATCAACGATTTGGCCGATGCCAAGACCAACGCGCATCTGTTGAAATATGATTCCGTTCATGGCCGTGGCCCCGATGTTCAGGTGGACGGCAACGACCTGATCGTCAACGGTTTACGCGTCAAAGGATTGCAGGAACGCGACCCCACCAAGCTTCCTTGGAGCGATTTGAAAGTCGATATCGCCATGGAATGTTCGGG
Source organism: uncultured Rhodospirillaceae bacterium (assembly GCA_964649675.1). Taxonomy (GTDB): domain Bacteria; phylum Pseudomonadota; class Alphaproteobacteria; order UBA9219; family UBA9219; genus CAZVCG01. Next base: position 2,892 of record CAZYPX010000145.1, read on the forward strand.
CGTCTTTACCAAGCGCGACGACGCAGGCAAGCACCTGACGGCGGGCGCGAAAAAGGTTCTGATCTCGGCCCCCGCGACTGACGAGGATATTACGGTCGTTTATGGCGTGAATCACAATGAATTGAAGGCCGCGCACAACATTGTGTCGAACGCTTCGTGCACTACGAATTGCCTCGCGCCTGTCGCGCACGTGCTGAACAATCTGGTGGGCATCGAGCACGGCTTTATGACGACGATTCATTCCTATACGGGCGACCA
>CAZYPX010000146.1:0-3135 GCA_964649675.1 uncultured Rhodospirillaceae bacterium
CGCTCATCCCGTTACGCAGGAATTGACGGGCAGCGTACAGGCGGTGGGGCAGGCCGTGACGACGATGGACAGCATTTCAAGTTCTTTCGCGTCGTTGACGGAAAGGGTTCAGGTTCTGGAAAAGGCCTCGGGGCAAATAGCCGACATCCTCAAGACGATTGAGCAAATAGCAAGCCAAACCAACCTGCTTGCCCTTAACGCGACGATTGAGGCGGCGCGGGCGGGCGATGCGGGCAAGGGCTTCGCCGTCGTGGCGAGCGAGGTCAAAAGCCTCGCCAAACAGACATCAAGCGCCACGGAAGACATTCGCCAACGCATAACGTCTCTTCAGCAAGGCATGAACGATATGCTGTCTTCCATGAACGATGGATCGGCGCACGTCACGCAAGGATCCGAGGTGATCAAGGTTGTCGGGGAGGGGATGCGCAACGTCGGGGCGAGGGTCGATGCCGTTGTTGACAAAATGGTGTCGGTTTCCGCGACCGTTCAGGAGCAGACGACGGTCACAAACGAAGTGGCCACGAACGTGGCTTCGGTGGCGAATATGGTCGAAGACCTTTTGAAAAATTGCGATCAGGTCACGGGCGGCATAGAAAAGTCCAGCGCGCATGTGCAGGCTAGCCTTGCGGATATCGTTAAAAATCCGGACGCGGCGATGCTGGTTCAGGTTGCGAAATCGGATCATGCATCCTTCAAAAAACGTGTCATCGACGTTCTTCTGGGGCACGGGAAAACGAAGAGCAGCGAGTTGCCTGATCATCACAATTGCCGCCTCGGCAAGTGGTATGACGCGATCAAGGATGAACGGATAAGGGCGCTTCCAACCTTCAAAAAACTCGAAACGCCCCACCAACACGTTCACCACTTCGGCAAGGAAGTGTTGGAATACTATGCAAAAGGCGATTTTTCCGCCGCGCTGGAAAAAACCAAGGAACTCGATCTCGCCTCCCGCGAAGTTATCGCGGGACTGGACGAACTGTACGCCAAGATTATGGAGCTGGGCTCCTGATGCGCTTGCAGGCTAAGGACTTGGGCCTAAAGCGTTAGGCTTGCCTGAACGGGGTTTGTGGGATAAAAAGGCCACCTTATTGTCCCCTTCGTCTAGAGGCCTAGGACATCGCCCTCTCACGGCGGTAACACGGGTTCGAATCCCGTAGGGGACGCCATTCAGGTATGAATCTACGAACTTCTGCCGCAGGCGTGATTTGGCCATTGGCGGCTACAAGCTGGGCTATATCCTTGTTCTCCCCACTGACCTTCAAGAAGCCCTCCGTAACCCTTATGTCCTTGACCGTAGTCCTGAGATAGGCGCGGCTAAAGGGCGTCGATGTGGAGAAACGTCTGTTGAGGACATGCGCCACGGCTTCGATCTTTTGCGGGGTCAGGGTTTGTAGCGGGGTTTGGTTCTTCTGTTGCAAGGTCGCCAGTTCCGCAGTGACAGCCTCCCGCCTCGTTTTGTGCTGCTGGACTCTGCCCTTAAGGCGGTCGTCCAGTTCAAGGACTCCTTTCTCGATGGCCTCGAACAGTTTGGTTTCGGCCTGTTCGATCTCTTTCAGCTCGGTTTCAAGCTTCTTGCGCCGGATTTTATCCTCGCCGCCTTGCGCATTGGCGTGTTTGCGCAAGGTGTCGATCACGGTGCGGATATAATCGGGCGTGTAAATCTTATCTCGGAAGGCATTCAGAATGGCATTATCGAGAATATCCATCCGAAAAGCCGTCGATTTGCAGGCCGTATTCCCCTTGCTCATTCGCGCCGAGCATTTGTAATAGCGGTACTGTTCGCCCTTGCCAGAGGTCACGGCAACCATCGTTGACCCGCAACCATCGCATTTAAGCAAGCCCGTCAAAAGATTTGACGAGGTTTCACGACGCGGGGCGCACATTTTGGGCGTGTTCGCGGCGCGTAGTCTGGTCGCTTTATCCAATAGGTCTTGGTCAATGATCGCTGGAACGGGGATTTTGACCCATTCGGCCTCTGGCTTTATCTGGCGGCTCTTGGAATCATGCTTGTTGAACACATGCCATCCGGCATAAGTCGTGCTGGTCAGGATTTGATGGATCACCTGAACCCGCCACAGATTGCCCCTGATAGAGATGTGACGTTCGTTCAATATCTTGGCGATTTCTTTCATGCCGATGCGAGGCATGTTGTCCTTGCCGTGGACATAGAGAGCGAATATTTCTTTAACGATCTCGGCTTCTGCCTCGTTGACCGCCAGCTTCTTCTTGATGCGGCCTCGCGTTCCCGTCTGCCCTGCGTCGATGGTCTTGTATCCGAAGGGAGCTTTCGCGCCGTTAAAATATCCTTGGCGGGCGTTTTCTTGCATCCCGCGCAAGGTGTGCTTGGCGTTCTCTTTGCTTTGATATTCATCGAACAGCATAATCATACTGCGGTGCATATCGCCCGATGGGTCGTCATTCGTTTGCTGGGTGATGGATTCCAGCTTCACGCCGTGCTTGCGGAGTCTGCGCTGGTAAATGGCTCCCTCTATATGATCGCGAAAGAAACGCGAGAAACTATGCACGACGATCATCTGAAACGGGGAGGCCCCTTTCATGGTGGCGTCCGCCATCATGTCCTGAAACACAGGCCGTTTATCATCCGTCGCCGTCGCGCCGGGTTCGATATATTCTTTGACGATAACATGACCGTTACGCCCCGCCCATTGGCGCATTTGGCGCAACTGGTCGGGAATAGAAAGTTCGTTTTCTGCCTGTCGGCCTGTCGATACGCGAGCATAGATGGCTATTTGCATGGGCTTGTCTCCTTGTTGGAAATACGCGCCGTAATTTCCAGTGCGGCTCTCTTTTCTTCTTCAAGAATACGCTTTTCTTCAATCTCAACTTCGCTTAGAATCTCACCGATATAGGCCAAAAGCAACTGTGTTTCTTCTGGGCGCAAAATGTGCCCAGACTCATTCGGTTTAAATATCATGTCAATCAGAAATGTCTTTTCTCTCGATGGTTCTTTGTTCATAAAACCTCCTAAAATTCTTTGACAAAAATGGATGGGATACGAATGGCTTTGCCGATGCGCATATGGCGCAAGGCGTTTGAATGGATCAGGTTGTAAATATGGCTGGGAGATACGCCCCAGTAGGCGGCCAGCGATTGCACAGTGAAGTGCCTCGCTGG
>CAZYPX010000147.1:0-3083 GCA_964649675.1 uncultured Rhodospirillaceae bacterium
ACTGGGGGGGACCCGGGTGAAAACCACCCCGCGGACACGAGACGCGTGTCCGCAAAATCCCGCGCGTGGCGTTTTTTTTTAAGGGACTTTCCTGAAATCCGCACTTACGCCCGGCCATAAAAACATGTTAACCATGATGTAATCGGCTTTTACGTCAACGTCCATCGCCCGGGTCTTTACTTCATGACGTTTCGTCCTTTCTTTGCGTTCCAATGCCTGATTTTTGTCATGACCTTGATTCTTCCCGTGGGCGGCTGCCATGCCGGGGGAAAGCCTCAGGCGCTCGCCAACGCAGGCCTTGAGGCCGAGAGTCCGGTCGTTCACATCATGAACGGCAAGCAGATGCCGAGGAATGTGCTGTCCCGCCCAAAAAATGACGGTCACAATCCTTCATTTAATCCGATTACGCCGCACCGCGCCGTGTATGACATGACCCTTGCCTCCGCCAAAAACAGTAGCAACATTAATGGAGTGGCTGGCCGTATGGTGTTCGAATGGGCTGACGGTTGTGACGGTTGGGCCGTTCAGCAGATGCTGCAGTTGCGCTTCACATATGCCGAAGGCGATGAATCCGACGTGAACAGCACAGTCGTCAGCTGGGAGGCCAAGGACGGCTCGCGTTATAATTTCAATGTCCGGCGTTTGTTGAACGGCCAAGAAAACGAGGTTTTCCGTGGCCGCGCGTCGATCGGCGAGGAAGGGGGAACGTCCCGATACGTTCTTCCCAAAGAAAAGGCAGATATAACGCTTCGCGCGGACACGTTGTTCCCTTCGGCCCATACGAAGCTTATTTTGGAAAAAGCCGCGCAAAAGGAAAATTTTTTCACCCACAGCGTGTTTGATGGATCGGATGATGACGGCCTGGCGCTGGTCAGCGCTTTCATCGGCGAAGGAAACGCCAAACTCAAGCTGGACGCGTTAAACGAAGGCGTTCGCTCCAATCCACTTTTGGACAGCATGGCGTGGCCTATAAGGTTGGCGTTTTTCAAGCCTGAATCCGAAACGGGCGAATCGGACTATGAGATGGACCTTGTTCTTCAAGCCAATGGCATCGCCCGCTCGATGCTGATCGACTACGGCGACTTTGCGGTGTCCGGCACGTTAAGCACGATCGTAGCCTTGCCGCCAGAAGCCTCTTGCAAGGAATGAAGCCGAACTGCGCCTATCCTGTCATTGAAGGGCGCAAAAGCGATCGCCCGGGCCGAAAAACGGGCCTATAGGCCCTGCCAAGCCGTTTTTGCCTTGGGCAATCTTTTGCGCTATGTCCATGCGTTGAGACCTGTCTGGCTATCGGGGATTTGCCGGACAAGAACTATCCATACGGGATGTGATCTCGCTCATGTATATTTTAAGCCTCGATAGCGCGGGAAACGCGTGCTCCGCGTGCGTTTGGTGCGATGGCCGCGTTCTGGCGGAGGCCCGTGAAGAGATGGCGCGCGGACAGGACGCGCGTCTTGTGCCGTTGACCCAGAACGTCATGGCCAAAGCGGGTATGACGTTTGACGGGCTTGATCGCATCGCCGTGACGCGCGGCCCGGGAAGCTTTACGGGGTTGCGGATCGGTCTTGCAGCGGCGCGGGGCTTTGGTCTGGCCGCGAACAAACCCGTTGTGGGCGTTGATCGCTTTATGCTTTACCGTGAGCAATTTAATAAAGCCGATTACGATTTGCTCGTCGTTCTGGAATCAAAAAGGCTCGAACTCTATTGCCGCTTATATCCTGCGCAGGGAAAACCGCAGGAAGCCTGCATGCTGCCTCCTGAAGATATCGCGGCTTTGGTTCATAAAAACACGCGCTTGAAGATAGCGGGCGACGCGCAGGAGAAAATGCGAGAGTTTGTTCTTTCAGATGTGGAAATTTTATCCCTCAGGGAATCCGAAGCCGCCACATGCGCTTTGCTTGCGTCGTGGGCGGATATGAACGATCCGGCCTTTTTGCCGCGGCCATACTATCTTCGTCCGCCGGACGTCACGTTGGCAAAGGCGGGCGGGAGAACGTCATGTCCGATGTCGTAATCGAGTCCGCCGCGCCTTTAATGGCCGAGAATCTCGCGCATCTTCACGCCGCGTGCTTTGGAACGGAAGCGTGGAGCGCGGATCAAATGAATGGAAGCCTGGCTTTGGACAGCTCGCGGGGATGGGTGGTTCTGTGCGCCGGCAAGCCAGTGGCCTTTCTGCTTGCGCAAATAAGCGGGGAGGAGGCCGAAATATTGACCTTCGGCGTTCATCCCGATTTCAGGCGCAAAGGCTTGGGCGGGAGGCTTTTGGGCCTTTTACAAGCCTGCATACCTGAGGGAGGGGCCGTTTTTCTGGAAATGGCCGCCGACAACATGCCCGCGCGACATCTTTACCTGAAGTGCGGTTTTGTACAGACATCTTCGCGCAAAGGCTATTACGCGCGTGCCGGACAAGCGGTCGACGCCATTTGTTATCTCTACAAAAAACAAGGTTAAGCGCGGCGTTTGCAACCTGAGGGCGGGCGTGATAGGGAAGAGAACACTGAAACAACCTTAAGGGCATCATGCAAGTCCTTGATTTTGAAAAGCCGGTTGCGGAACTTGAAGCCAAGATCGAAGAGTTGCGCCACCTTTCGGATGATGGACGCGTCAATATCGCTGAAGAAGTTGGCCGTCTTCAAGACAAAGTCGAAAAACAGTTGCGTCAGATTTACGGCAGGCTTACGCCTGCGCAAAAGGTTCTCGTCGCGCGTCATACCGATCGCCCCCATGGACTTGACTACATTCGCGAGCTTGTCTCGGATTTCACGCCTTTGGCGGGCGATCGCGCTTTTGGGGACGATCAAGCCATTATAGGGGGGCTTGGGCGTCTTCATGGCCGCGCATGCGTCGTTATAGCGCAGGAGCGCGGTCACGACACGGATAGCCGCATCAAACACAACTTTGGCATGGCCAGACCCGAAGGATATCGCAAGGCCCAGAGGCTTATGCGCCTTGCGGCGCGTTTTGATTTGCCGATCGTGACGTTGATCGATACGGCCGGGGCTTTTCCGGGCGTAGATGCCGAAGCGCGAGGGCAGGCCGAGGCTATCGCCGACCGGGAAGGGAAGCTGACCCCGGTGAACGGC
>CAZYPX010000148.1:0-2939 GCA_964649675.1 uncultured Rhodospirillaceae bacterium
ATGCGCCTTGCCTCCCGCTTTCGTTCACGGATCGCGGCGAACGGCGGTCGGTGCGCGCATCGACCCCAAGATTCGCATATACCAGAAAACTGAAAATGTTCTTAACAAACATGGGCTTGAAGAAAAACAGCTTATGGGAGGGCCAAGCGATCCGACAGCAGCCCCACCGAAGTCGCGAAATATGTCGAGCGATTCCAGCGCATTAGCGTGCGGAAATTATCGTACACGAGAAAGCTGCGCCCTTTGGGCCCATCGGGCTGGATCAGGGAGGCATTTATTGCGGCAACCGGCAGGTTTTTTCCGTCCTTCGTCCGCACGCCCATGCTTTCCCATGTCTTGAGGTCGCGGCGGACATCAAGGCCGGTGTCGCTCTTCGGGACAGGACGAGTCAGCTTGACCTCCCTGCCCCATCGCTGGCCGGACTTCCATCCTTCCGCTTTGAGGTAATGCGCGATGGACGCAAAAACGTCGGCTTGCGTAGTCCAGATGTCACGGCGTCCGTCGCCATCGTAATCAACGGCGTAGCGGCGAAACGTCGAAGGCATGAATTGGCTCTGCCCCATTGCGCCCGCCCATGAGCCGAGCAGATCCGAGGGATCCATGCCTTCCTCGTCAAGAAGATGGAGCGTGTGGATCAGCTCCCTGCGGAAGAACGCGGCGCGGCGGCCTTCGTAGGCGAGCGTCGCCAAAGCGCTCACAACGTTGAAACCGCCCATGTTGTTGCCGAACGCGCTTTCGACCCCCCACAACGCCACGATCACCGCATCCGGAACGCCGTACCGCGCGGCGATCGGACCAAGAAGGTCTTTGTGTTCGCGCATGAGCCGTCGGCCCTTCGCGACGCGCTCGGGTCTTACGACGTTGTTGGCGTAGGTCTTGAACGTGATCGTCGATTCCGGTTGTCGGCGATCGAGCTCGATCACTCGTTCCTGAAACGCGGCGACGCCAAGAGCCTTTTCGACAGTGCGCGAGGACACGCCGCTTTGAACCGCTTCGTCGCCAAGACGACGCAGCCACGCGTCGAAGGATTCGCCTTGGGCAAAAGCCATGATCGGAAAAAGCAGGCCGAGAAAAAAAAGCGGCAGAAGGAGGATGTTAAAAAAGCGTTTGAATATAACCATTACTTCCACGGGTTGTCGATGCGTCCAAGTATCCAGTAGGCCAGAAGAGCCTGATATTCATAAAGCGCGACGGTCAGTTCGTTCAAACGCTTGTTGACGTTGAAGCCAAGCATGAACGGAGCCGTTTTCGGAGTCAGAAAACCCGTAGGAGCCGGATGCACGTTCCATCCCGCCTTTTTAAAAGTCAGCAAGGCGCGCGGCATATGGCTGGCCGACGTGACAAGCAGCCAGTTTTCGCCCTCCGACGGTTTGACGACTTGCTTGCCAAAGACGGCGTTTTCGTAGGTGTTGCGCGATTTGTCCTCGAAAACGACGCGGTCGGACTTCACGCCTATAGCGTCCAGCACCGGTTTGGCGATGTCGACGGTGGACAGCTTGCTGCGGACGACGAGTTCGGGATTGCCGCCGATGAAGGCCAGTCTGGCCTTGGGATATTCGCGCGCGAGGCCCGCGAACGTAATGTAGCGCCGCGCCGACACGTTGACGGAAGCCTGTTTGCGGGAGTCGGTCAAAAACGTGTTTTCATCGCCGCCTAAAAGAATGATGCCGTCCACGCGGTCAGGCCTGCCTGTCGGAAAGCGGTTTTCGAGCGGAGCCAGAACCCAGAAACCCACAGGAAGCACGGCGGCGGTGAAAAGAAGCGCTCCTAAGAATAGGCACAGCCGTCGCCCTATCTTTTGACGGCGCGGGTCGCCGGAGCTTGCGGCGATGCCGCCGAAAACAAGAAGCAGGCAAAAAAGATTCGCCGGAGCCAAAAGCGTTTTGAGGATTTTAGCGAAGATAATAAGCATGGCCCCGCAGTTTAACGCGCCTTAGCGTAATGTGAAGCCTTCTTTTCTCGTTTTTGCGTCATTCCATGCCGATGGCGGCCTTGTAGAGTTCGAGAATTTCCTCTTCCTCGCGGCGTTTCTCGGCCTCCATTTTGCGGAGGCCGACGATTTTGCGGATGATTTTCACGTCAAAGCCGGTACCTTTGGCCTCGGCGTACACGTCGCGAATGTCTTCGGCTACGGAGGCTTTGTCTTCCTCAAGCTTTTCAATACGTTTGATGAATGATTTTAAACGTTCGGACGATATCTCGCCTTCATTATTCGACATGGGTCGCTGTCTCCGGAAAATAGAAACGTGTGTGTTTCGGGAACGGGGCTTTCTAGATCACTTGGCGGAAAAGGTGAACTCTTTTTTCGCTCTTTCATGCGGGGTTAATAAATAGACAATAAACACGTTGTAGATTAACTTTTTCGCGTGCTCCTGCGCAAACAGGTTGGGTCTTTCGATGCCTTACATTCTTCGCGACGCCAACGGCAAAGTGAACCGCGCCAGCGCCAAATCATTGATCGGCGCGGAAATGGTTCCTTACGACCATCCCGATCTGGTGGCCTTTTTGCGCGAGAAAGGCCAAGACCCGAAAACCGTCGATGAAGCTCTTGGCGAATTACGTAAAACCGATGCGGAAATGATGCGCGCCGTCGAGGACGTGATCATGGCCTTGCTGAAAAAAAACATCCTGAAAATGACCGACTTGCCCAAGCCCGTGCAAGACCGCATGTCTCTGCGCGTCAAATTGCGCGTCATCATTCAAGACGTGTACGATCAGGCTTCGGGCACGAGCAGCGGCCCGCCGCAGAGCAGCATACCGGGCTTTATGCGGTAAGGCGCTCAAGAGAACCGAGAACCTTTGCCGCCATTTCATTATAGGTTTGCGCGCAGTCATTCGCGGGATCAAGCGCGACGATGGGCGCGCCGTCATCGGAGGTCGTGCGTACCTTCACGTCAAGGGGTACTTCGCCAAGCAAAGGAACGCCAAGAAGTCAGGCT
>CAZYPX010000149.1:0-2701 GCA_964649675.1 uncultured Rhodospirillaceae bacterium
TTGCCTTGGAACGTCCGTCAATAGAATATCTCGCGGCCATCACCGGACGCTTACGGTCTTTTTATGGGGCTTCTCTTAGCCTCTAGCCCCCAGCCCTGTTCTCTGCTATCTCCATAAAACCGAACGATTCCAAGGCTAGGAAGGCTATTTCCCCATGAAAATCACACTTGAGCGCGCCGCTCTTTTGAAAAGTCTTGGCCACGTGCAAAGCGTGGTGGAGCGCCGGAACACGATCCCCATTTTGGCCAATGTTCTGATCCGCGCGTCGGAGCAAGCGGTGTCGTTCGTCGCGACGGACATGGAAATCGAAATTAACGAAACGCTGTCCGGCCAAGTGACCAAGGCGGGAGCCGTAACGGCCCCCGCGCATACGCTTTATGAAATCGTCCGCAAACTGCCTGACGGCGCTCAGGTTGAACTCAGCTCGGCCAGCGGTACGCAACTGGTCTTGACAGCGGGGCGTTCGCAGTTTCGTCTGGGGTGCCTGCCTGTCGAGGATTTCCCCAAAATGCCCGAGGGTGACCTGAGGCATAAATTCATGTTGACGGCACCCGATCTGCGGGCGTTGGTCGATCGTACGCGTTTTGCGATCTCGACGGAGGAAACCCGCTATTACCTGAACGGGATTTATCTGCACGCTACGAAGGATAACAATGTTGAAGTGTTAAGAGCGGTAGCGACCGATGGCCACAGGCTGGCTCGCGTGGAAATGCCGGCGCCGAAGGGAACAAAAGGCATGCCAGGCGTGATCGTGCCGCGCAAAACGGTCGGCGAGGTTCGTAAACTTGTTGATGAAACGTCCGCGCCCGTGGAGATCATGCTTTCGGAAAACAAAGTTCGTTTTGCGTTTGACGGCGTCGTTATCGCGTCCAAACTTATCGACGGCACTTTTCCTGACTATGAGCGCGTCATCCCCTCGGGCAACGACAAGACTCTCACCGCGCGCGCGCGCGAATTCGGGGCGGCTGTCGATCGCGTCGCGACGATCTCGACCGAACGTTCGCGGGCCGTGAAGCTAAGCCTGTCCGATGGCCAGATGGTCGTGTCGGCCACGGCCCCTGATGCCGGAAGCGCGACGGAGGAGGTCGAAGTCAATTACGAAGGCCCGCCGATGGAGATAGGATTCAACGCCCGTTATCTTCTCGATATCCTGCAGCAAACCGAAGGCGATGGCGTGCGCTTCAATTTTGCGGATTCGGCTTCTCCCGCCATCGTGCAAGATGAGGCTGATGAAAGCGCTCTCTACGTGCTGATGCCGATGCGGGTATGATCAAAGTTAAGGGGGCAGATTTTGGTCTTCAAGGAACGGATGATCGTGCTTTGATTGCTGACCTTGGATCTTTGCCTCTTGATCCTTTGGTTGTCACTCAGCTTTCTCTGACATCTTTTCGCAATTACAGCGACTTGCGGCTCGATGTTGAGGGCGCGCCTGTGGTTCTGACGGGCCCGAACGGCAGCGGCAAAACGAACGTTCTGGAGGCTATCAGCCTGTTGATGCCGGGCAGGGGCTTGCGCCGCGCGCCGTTGATCGAGGTCCAAAACCGTTTCGCTGCCGAGCCGTGGGCCGTGGCGGCTGAACTCGGCAGAGCGCACGATATCTTTCGCATAGGCACGGGGCGCGATCCGGAATCGCCCGCCGACACGCGCCGCGTCGTGCATATCGACGGCAGGCCCGTCAAAAACCAGCAAACGCTGGCCGATCATGTGGTGATGGCGTGGGTCACGCCGGATATGGATCGCCTGTTGGCCGATGGGCCTTCGGCGCGGCGCAAGTTGCTGGATCGTCTAGTTTACAGCTTCGACCACGCTCATGCAAGTCGCGTTCATCGGTATGAAAAGGTCCTGCGCGAGCGCATGTCGCTTTTGCGCGAAGGTATGGCCGATCCCGCATGGCTTGAGGCGCTTGAGGATACGCTGGCGCAAACGGGCGTGGCGATTGCCGCCGCCCGGCTCCAGCTTTTGCGCCAGCTTCAAGCCGCCATCGAAGAAACCTCTGGCGCGTTTCCGCAGGCCGAAATTAAAATGCGCGGGGTGGCCGAGGAGGCGCTCATCCAATACCCGGCATTGATTGTCGAAGAACGCACTCGTAACGCATTTGCTGGAGCGCGTGCCGAAGACGCGCGCACGGGCACAAGTTCCATAGGCCCGCACCGCAGTGATTTAGCCGTTGTGCATCGTGGGCGGCAATGCCCCGCCGATTTGTGCTCGACGGGCGAGCAAAAGGCGCTTGTGATTGCGATTATGCTGGCTTATGTGCGCGTGCTGATACAGATACGGCAGGTTGGGCCTTTGTTCTTGCTTGACGACATTACGGCGCATTTGGACGATACCCGCCGCACCGCGCTGTTCGACGAAATCCTGACCCTTGGGGTGCAGGCATGGCTTACGGGCACCGACGATGGCGCGTTTCGTGCCCTGAAAGGAAGTGCGCAATTTTATTTTATTGATCAGGGAAAAGTTGCTAAGGTCGGTTGAGCGTTTCATCAACCTTTTTTGACGGTCTTTTTCTTCAATCATGGATATTTATCTCCCCATCGCCGAAATGTCGGTCAATTTCTTTGTGCTTTTGGGGTTCGGGTTGTTGGGAGGCTTCGTATCCGGTCTATTCGGTATCGGCGGCGGTCTTTTACTGGCGCCGCTTTTGACGTTTGTCGGCGTTCCCCCCTGTGTCTCGGTGGGAACGCAGCCGAACCAACTGGTG
>CAZYPX010000150.1:0-2626 GCA_964649675.1 uncultured Rhodospirillaceae bacterium
AAAGGCCCGCGATCCTTCCGCGAGCTAGCGAAAGGCTGCTGACCAGCATGAAATCCGGCCCCGGCGAGATCAGGGCGATCATGAATACGGGCGCGATTTTCAGGAAGGGAAAGAAGTCGATCATCTTTGTATCCGGCAAAGCGAAGGCGAACGGCGGCGGCAGGGTTCGGGTTGCCATGACGCGCTTTTTATGTATCCTTTGCGCGGCGGAGGCAGCCGAACCATAATTTCCGGCGACGAAGTGAAACACATGCGCAAAGAAACATCCACCCTTTTTGCCGACATGTCGGTGTGTCGGCAAGAAGGGCTTTACGCCCTCCATACAGGCGGAAAGACGTTGTTGACCCCGGCAAAACACCCCTATCTTTTGCCGACGAAGGCCTTGGCGGAGGAGATCGCTCGCGAATGGCGCGCTCAGGGGCGCAAGGTCGAGCCAGCCACAATGCCGATGACGCAACTCGCCGCGACGGCTTTGGACATCGTCGCCATGGACAGCGAGCGCATCGTGCGCCAGATCATCGCCTACGCGTCCACGGAACTGTTGTGCCACCGCGTCGAGCATCCGCCGCAACTGGCCGCGCACCAGAGCAAGGTGTGGCAGCCTTTGCTTGAATGGTGCGCCGTGCGCTTCGGGGCTTTGCTTAAGGCCGATACGGGCGTCATGCCCATCGAACAAACGGCGGAGGCCGTGATCGCGCTGCATGAAGCCGTCTCCTCGTACGACGCGTTCAAACTGGCGGGGTTGAACCACGCGGTGGAGGTTGCGGGGTCGTTGGTGCTGGGCCTGGCGTTGGCCGAGGGCGAGCGCAACAGCGCGGATGTTTTCAAAGCGGCGGAACTGGATTCAAGCTTTCAGGCGTTGGCGTGGGGCGCAGACCCCGTGGCCACGGCGCGCTTTGAGGCCGTGCGCTGCGATCTTGACACGTGCGAAAAGTGGTTCGCCCTTTTGAAGGGGTGAAAAACTGATCGAACATTGTTCGGGCGAGACGTTCAATCTTGTCTGGCTCGCCATGCTCTTGATTAAGAAGTATGTAAAAACGGGGGATTTGGCTGGCGCGGCTTCTTTAGGCTATAACGGCGGCCTTAAGGGAGAGCGTTATGCGGATCAGAACAGAGCAAAAGGCCGACTTTCCGGCCATCTATGATTTGGTGAAGGTCGCGTTTCAAACCGCGAAGGTTTCGAACGGTGACGAGCAAAACTTTGTGAACCGCCTTCGCGCGGGTGGAGATTATATACCTGAGCTTGCGCTTGTTGCCGAGGACGATGGAGCGATTATCGGGCATATCATGCTCACCCATACGAATGTCGATACGGAAAAAGGGCTGTTGCCTTTGTTGCTGCTTGCGCCCGTGTCCGTCGTTCTGGAGCGCAGAAGCCAAAGGGTCGGCTCGCGGCTGATCGAGGAAGCTTTTCGTTTGGCCAGAGAGAAGGGGCATAAGGCCGCCGTTGTCGTCGGCGATCCTGCGTATTACGCGCGTTTCGGGTTCAGGCCTTCGACCGATTTCGGGATAGAGAATGCGAACGGGATTCCCTCCCAATATGTCATGGCTTGCGAGCTTTGCCCGCACGCGCTTTCCGGCATCAAAGGCAGCATTACGTTTGAGGTGTGAACGTAAGAGTAACTGGTTGATAGCGTTACATGCGCGTTTTGTTCGCTTTTGCGGATGACGGCTGTTGTTTATCCAGCGCGTTCAGCGGCGTGGCCTTGTCCCACATTGAGTAAAACTGGCGGCGGAAAGCGTCGGCCACCACGCGCGACTGGATCACCGTAATTTTTGGCGATGGGTTCGTGTCGAATACGAAGATGGCGTATTTGTCGTCGTAAACGTAGAAAGGTACGGAGTTGACGTAGTTTTTAGATATCCAGCGGTATTGGCAATAATGGGCGGGCCTAGATTCTGGATTGTCGGTTAAAATGCACTTAACATAAACGCGATCTTGAATCGCAGTCATGCGCACTAACAACGCATTGGGCCGCCACTTGAAAAGGCCGGGGAAATTTCCGCCCCGGCCTTTTTTATGGTCATTTTCAGGAGCTTGAGAAAATGTTTCCTGGTCTTGCCAGCGGGGGGGAAGCCATCTAGATTGCCTTCAGATTCATAATTTTATCCCTATTTTGAGGTGGCCAGCCCATGGAAGCTGCTGTTGTCGTTTTTCCAGGCTCAAATTGCGATCGAGACGCTGCCATAGCGCTGGAGCGCGCGACGGGCAAAAAGCCCAAGATGATCTGGCACGCGGATACCGAACTTCCCAAGCTTGATCTGATCGTTTTGCCGGGCGGGTTTTCCTATGGCGATTATCTGAGAACGGGGGCCATGGCCGCCCATTCGCCCGTGATGCGCGAGGTTATCGCTCAAGCCAAAAAAGGCGTGCATGTGTTGGGCATCTGCAACGGGTTCCAGATTTTGTGCGAAACGCAACTCTTGCCGGGCATTTTGTTGCGCAACAAGAGCCTAAAGTTCATTTGCAAATCGGTGAACCTCAAGGTCGAGAATAACGACAACAATTTTGCGCGTCTTTATCAGAAGGGGCAGGAGTTGCGTATTCCTATCGCGCACGGCGAAGGAAACTTTTTTGTCGGGAAGAGTGAGAAGCAGTTTGAGGGTGCCATCGGCCGAGATCTGT
>CAZYPX010000151.1:0-2416 GCA_964649675.1 uncultured Rhodospirillaceae bacterium
GGAGAACATCGACCAAGATTACAGAAATTCGTTCCCATGAAGATAGCTGTTTATCGCACGTTTGTGTTTTTGTGTTATGAATCAATATGATAGGCAAGCTGAGGCGCGGCGAGGGCGCCGACAAGAAGGGCATTCGAAAGAATGTTGAAACCGCTCAAGCCTTTTTTATTATCGCGCCTTCCTTGCCTCCCTTCGCTTGAATATTGATACAATAAAAAGACAAACAGCTATAGATTGATTAAAAGCAATATTTGCTGTTTTCAACGGGAACCATCAAACCATGCGTATCTTATTTTTCGGCGACATCGTCGGCCGTAGCGGCCGCGACGGCCTTAAGAAGCATCTTCCGGAGCTGAAAGACCGCCTGAAGCCCAATGTTATCATCATCAACGCAGAGAACGCGGCTGCAGGCCTGGGCGTGACCGACAAGATAGCGCAAGAGCTTTATGATCTTGGGGCCGTCTGCCTCACGACGGGCAATCACGTTTGGGCTCAAAAGGAAATCGTGGGAACCATCGGCAACGATCCGCGCCTGTTGAGGCCCTTGAACTTCGTCGATGGAACGCCGGGCAAAGGCAGTTACCTTCACGCCTTGCCCGATGGCCGGAAAATTCTTGTCGTCAGCGTTTTAGGGCGCGTGTTTATGAGCCAAATGGTGGACGATCCCTTCGCCATAACGGACAGGCTCGTCTCCCAATACCGCCTCGGCCAGACGGCGCACGTCATATTCATCGATTTTCACGGCGAAGCTTCATCGGAGAAAATGGCGTTCGCGCATTATTTCGACGGACGGGTTTCCGCCGTTATCGGCACGCATACTCACGTCCCGACGGCAGACGAACAAATTCTTCCCAAAGGCACCGCCTATCAAACCGATGGCGGCATGTGCGGCGATTTCGACAGCGTGATCGGCGTGAAAAAAGAATTGGCGCTTTGGAGGTTTACCCACAGCGTGCCCGGCGAACGCTTTGCGCCAGCAGAGGGCGAAGCTACGCTTTGCGGGACGCTTGTCGTCACCGACGACATCTCGGGTCTCGCCCAAAGCATAGAGCGCGTTCAGGTCGGCGGCAGGCTGAGAAGCTCTGAGCCTAGTTAAGTTGCCGCCGCAGTTGGCACAGCATCAATTCGGCTTGCTGGGCTTGAGAAGCTTCACCGGACAGATCGCAGACGATTTCGAGCGCAGTGATGGCCGACCGAAGATTGCCGCGTTCGGCCTGCATATAGCCAAGCTCACGCCAAAGCTCATGCCTGCGCGGGGCGATCAAGATCATGCTTTGGAGCGTATTCACGGCTGCGTCAGCATTATCCATGCCGAGTTGCCGCCTCTTTATGTTTTGCAACAAGCGGAGCAAAATATCGCGCTTGCTGAGCGGGGCGTAATAATCTGGCAAACGCTCCAAAGAATCGATGCCGTCAGACGGAACAAGCGATCGCAAATCTTCCGCCGAACAGGTTTGTCCGGAGCGAAACGGATCAAGCACGACCCGGCCATCCGCCGCCGCCAGTCGCACCAGAAATTTTCCGGGGAAGCCAAGGGCCTTCATAGGCCAATCCAGCTTGCCGGCCACGTGAAGATAAATAATTCCGAGCGCGATTTGTGATCCAGCCCGACGATCTATGACTCGCATCAGGTTCGTGGAGCGCAGATCGTCTCCTGACGCGTCGTCGCCCCTATACTTGTTCTGCACCACCAATACGCGACGCAGATAGCGAAGCCTGTCGTCAAGCTTCGACGCCGTTCCTTCGTTCCGCACGCCTTCGACCAGTTCCCGCAAATGACTCCTGTACGGCTCCATGTCCTTGTCGGGAGCGTCAAGCGCAGCCAGAGCAAGTGCAGTTTCGGCCAGATCAAGGCCATCGTCGGGCTGTTCCCCCGCAGCGCGCAATATACGTATGGCGTCCATGTTTGACTTCATCCAATTACCCTAGCGCAATGGAGGCTCCCATGCACCGGAAATATGCGCGGGCCAACGCCACGGCCTTACAATCATGGCGTCGAAACGGTGAGCATAGCTTCCAAAACGCGGGTGATGGGCCAAAAATTCGGCCGCCGCGCGTTGAAGCCGCTCTTGTTGGCGGCGGGTAATCGCCTCGCTGCCTTTCGCATAGGTTGGCCGCGCTTTTACCTCGATAAACAATAGGGTTTTTCCTCGCGCCGCGATGATGTCGATTTCCCCTATTTTCGAACGGTAACGCGAGGCGAGAACGCGATAGCCGCGAAGCCGCAGAGACAAACGGCACAGGGCTTCGGCCCAAAGGCCTTTTTTATATGACGCGCGGGCCAAACGCACGATCAGATTTCCTGCTTGACTTGCGCCATGTACTCGGCTTCCTCGGGCGTCGTGTTGCGGCCAAGAGCCTTGTTGCGGTGAGGAAAGCGACCGAAGCACTGGATGACCTTCTGCCGCTCTTCGGC
>CAZYPX010000152.1:0-2376 GCA_964649675.1 uncultured Rhodospirillaceae bacterium
GCCTTTTTTATTGTGTCCCCCTCGCTGCGGCAGTTTGGCTCAATGAAAGGTTAAATGGCTATAAATAGAAACGCGTTTTTTATCCGTTGAGTTTTCTCAACGGTACGCTATAATCACCGCATTATGACGAACACAGCGCAGCCTTTTTCCGTTCTTTTTCTGGCCCGCCGACGCGGCTAGTGCCGCACACATTTGCGCGCCTGTTAGTCAGGCATTTCCCTAAAAATCGACATGAAATTCCCTGACGTCATGCAACGCGTCCGGGCGTTGGGCTTAAAACGAACACTTAAGGAGACATCCATGAACGTTAAAGAACTTAAAGGCCAAACCATCGGTTTTCTGGCCTCGGGCGGCCTCGATAGCTGCACGATCACGCACTGGTTGACCGAAAACGGCGTGAAGGTCATATGTTTTACGGCTGACCTTGCCCAACCCGATGAAACGGATTTTAGCGCGATTGAAAAAAGAATGCGCGCGTGCGGCGCGGTCGATTTCGTCGGCTTGCCGTTGCAAAAGGAAATCGCCGAAGCAGGATTGAAAGGCATCCAAATTCAATCCAACTATGAAAGCCGTTATTGGAACGTGTGCGGCTTGGGCCGGCAAGTCACAACGGCGGGCGCGTTGCCTGCGGTGAAAAAGAAAGGCCTCAAGGTTCTGGCGCATGGCGCGACGGGACGCGGCAACGATCAGGTGCGGTTCCAGATCATCACGAACATGCTCGAGCCTTCCATGACAGTTTATGCCCCGTGGCGGGATCAGGCGTTTCTCGACAGGTTCGGCGGGCGGTCGCAGATGATCGATTACTGCGAACAGCACGGCTTGCCCATCAAGGCGACACGGGAAAAACCGTATTCGACGGATGCCAATCTGCTCGGCCTGACGCACGAGGCGGGCAAGCTCGAGTCGTTGGAATCGTCGGCCTATACCGTCACGCCGGAAATGGGCGTGTGGGCCAAGGACGCGCCGGACCAACAGGAAACGTTTACGGTGAGGTTCGAAAAAGGCCGTCCGGTGATGATCAACGGCGAGCCCGTCGATGCGCTCAAGGCGTTTTTGGTGGCGAACAAGATCGCGGGCAAGCACGGCGTTGGCATCGGCATGCACATGGTCGAAAACCGGTTCGTCGGCATCAAGTCGCGCGGCGTGTACGAACAACCCGGCATGGAATTGCTCGGCACGTGTTATGGCTTGTTGCTGCAATTGCTGCTCGATAAGCGGGCTTTGGATTTGTTCCAAAGCTTCGGGCAGATATTCGCGAAACAGGTCTATCAAAGCTATTACAACGATCTGTGCTCGCGGATGATCTTTTCGGCTGTCAATGAAGTCACGGAACTGGCGACAGGCACGGTCACCGTCAGCCTTTATAAGGGCGTGGTGACGTACATGTCGATCACCGACGTGCCGCACAACCTCTATTCCCTCGACAGCTCGATGGAAAAGGAAGGCTCGTTCGATCACGTCGATTCCGAAGGCTTCGTGCGCGTGCTGGCGGTTCACGCCAAGGCGCTGGCGAAGGCCGGGATTGTGAAGAAGGCCTAAGCAACGTTTAGATATGAGAGCGCGCAACGTGCGCGCTCTTTTTTGCGCATAAAAAAACCGCCCATGATGCGGGCGGTCAGTCTCTTCACGAGGGTAAACTTCAGGCTACGACTGCTTTTGCTTCCTGCTCCGCGGCTTGAGCCGCAGGCTCGGCGTGCTCGCGCGGCATGCCCGTTGGCGATAGTCCTGCGCGCATGTAAGCGATGGAAGCAGCCGATGGCAATTGGGTCTGCACTTCGCCGTTGCTGTTGAAATACTCCGTTATCATTACGCCCGCTGTCGGGTCGAAACGGAAGGAAGGCGAAACCGGTTGTGTGGAAAGAGCGGGCGCGGCTCCTGAAGCCTCAGGCTCTTTCGGCGCAGGCGCCATCGCGGCGCGCTGTTGCGCGGCCATCGAGACTGGAGAGGCTATGTTGCTAATGGACTCGGCCATTGTTTTTCTCTTAAGAGGTAAACACGCGAATTCAATGATGCTGAACCGGACCAAATTACTTTTTGCGCTGCGAAAAAATTTATCCACAGTCAAGAAACATAACTCATTTTATTTAACTTGACAAGCGGATCGTTCTTGTTCTCGCCGACAAATCACGCGTTGCGGCGATTCGTTTACGCTTTTTTAATTTTGTCTTTACCTTTTGTTTACGCTCTTTCTAAATCTAGCGGAAAGTTACGCGCTCAGCCATTTGATGACGCTGTTTTGATGTTTTGTTGCGAGTCCGCGATGCAACGATTCGAAAGATTGCGCGATGGCCTGATCGATTTGCCAAGGCGCGTTGGCAAGGATGAGGCCCGATCCGTTCAACCTGGCGTGGCGCGATTCGTCGGCATAGATAAACT
>CAZYPX010000153.1:0-2331 GCA_964649675.1 uncultured Rhodospirillaceae bacterium
GTTCGAGTTGTGACGGATCATACCTGCCGAGGCCGTCGGGCGGTTGCCTGTCGTACCCGTGGGGAGGAGCAAGGCGTTCGTCGCGCCACTGAGGTCGAGGATAGAGTTCGCGTTCGGCGTCGTCGTCCCGATGCCAACGTTGCCTGCCGCTACGAGCAGGCCATAGTTGTTCGCTGCGCCCGAGGCCGAGAAGTCACCGCCAACGTTCGTCGCCGGTCCGCCGGCGGCGGCGCTGCTCGCCGCTACGAGCAGGCCGTAGTTGGCCATCGCGCCCGAGGCCGAGAAATAGCCGCCCACGTTTGTCGTCGATGTGCCGGTTTTGGTAATGTAAGAACCATAGCCCGTGCCTGTGATGCCGCCGCTTTGCGCCACGTACACGCCCGCACGGCTTGCCGTCGTGTCGGTATCGTAAACGGAAAGTTTGTGGCTAATTGTCGTTGTCCCGACACCCACGGCGCCCGCGCTGCTTACGTTCAGGTTGTTCGCGCTGATACCCGATGTCTGGCCCATAAACGCCGTTGTACCCTGATTTCCGAAGTAAGTTGTCGCCGTGTTGTCTTTCGTCAATATCTGCGCCAAGGCGTCACCAGATTCAAACTGCGCGATGCTATCGTTCGTCGCATGATAGACATGTAGCCATTGGGCGGGCGCTGTCGTGCCGATTCCGGTGCCGCTCGAGGTGACGCGCATTTGCTCGGTGCCCGTGACGACAACGCCCACACTCGTCGCCGTCAAGCTGACCAGACCTGTGTTTGCCGCTCCGGAGCGTTGCGGGTTGGTGGTGGCTGTGGCCGCGCCAAGGTAACTCGTGCTGCTTCCGAAAGAGGTCCAAGCCGTGCCGTTTTCACAGGCTTTGAAATCCGTTCCCGTCCATTGCAAAAGGCCTTTGTGGTTGGCGTCGCAAGTGTCGGAAGATGATCCGAAAAAGTAAGGCCCGCGCTTCCATGTATTGGCGACGCACTGCATGATGGTGTCCCAGTCCGCGGCGTTCTCGTCGCTTGAGCAGATGCTGTCCAGAGTGCGTTTTTCCGCCGCTTGTGCGTTGAATGCCCACAGGCACAAGACCAGCGCCAGCAGAACTTTTTCCGACCGCTTCATTGTCCGCCTGCCTTGCAGCAACGGCAGAGGGCGAAATTCGGCGGAGCAGGATCGCCGCAAGCGGTTGGCGGGTTCATGGCTCCGTTCGTGACGCCGGTGCAAGCCGCCTTCCGTTCGCCGCACAGACTATCGCAGCTTGGCGGTTCTTTTTCTTTGGCCGTTGGTTTGATGGTGAAACAGGTCAGCCCGCCCTGCGTGACACTTGGCGAGACAACGGGCGCAGCCTCTTTGGCAGTGACGGGAAGGGCGGCCAGGAGAGCAACGAGGAGATAAATGACAGGCGGGAGAAGGGAAGGCTTCATAGTGGGAAACGGGGGTTAGAAATCATCCAAGACCCCCTGAATTGATAAGCAAAACGCGCGTCCGTCAAGCTTTTCTTTTTCCTAGAGCACAAGCCAGCTTTTCCATTGTCGAGCCCAACATCTCCTGGCGAACGATTTATTCCGTTTCGTGAGCAGGCCCCTTTTCGAGGCGTCTTGACCGCCGTCTTCTCTTTGTCCAAGCTTGCGAAGGCCCACTTTTGCCAGCGAGCCGTTCCCATGAGCGACAAAGAAGACGTTTACACCCGCGTGACCAACAAGATTTTGGCCGACCTTGAGCGCGGAAACCTGACCTGGCATCAACCGTGGCAGGCAGGCCATGCGGCGGGACCCGTCTCGCGGCCCCTGCGGGCAAACGGGGAGCGTTACCGTGGCGTCAATGTTCTGATGCTTTGGGCAACCTCGCTCGAAAAGGGCTATGACGCGCCTATCTGGATGACCTTCAAGCAAGCCTCGAAGCTCTGCGCCCATGTCCGGAAAGGGGAAAAGGGAACCCTCGTGGTCTTCGCCGACAGGTTCAAGAAGACCGTTCAGGACGCCAACGGCGAGGACATCGAAAAAGCAATCCTCTTCATGCGAGGGTACACGGTGTTCAACGTGGAGCAGATCGAGGGCTTGCCCGCCCACTATTACGCCCGTGTGGAGCCCGAACATACAACGGCCTTTGAGCGCGTGGAATCCGCCGAAAGGTTTTTCGCCGCGACCGGCGCGCGGATCAACTACGGCGGCAGCCGCGCTTTCTACAGGACCGACGCCGATTTTGTGCAAATGCCAGAGCTGCAGACCTTTCGCGATGCTGAAAGCTATTATTCGGTTCTCGCCCATGAGGTGACGCACTGGACGCGGCCCCCATCCCGCCGTGACCGATCTTTCAATCAAAAGCGTTTCGGGGATGAAGGCTATGCCACGGAGG
>CAZYPX010000154.1:0-2308 GCA_964649675.1 uncultured Rhodospirillaceae bacterium
TTAAAGGTTAACAGACTCTAATTCCTTCTGCCTCAGTTTTCGGGGAGAACGTCATGTTAAGCGTAAGGCGAAACACATCATAACGATGCTCCTTAGATACTGATGGAGGCGAAACATTAGATTATCTAGCGCCTAAATGCTAAAAGTGTATTAACATCGCACACCGCTCTAAACCCAAGGGGGCCTTAACTAGTTATCCAGATTGCTAAACCCAGCCAATGGTGGAAGGAAGCGGGTTTGCCCGTGCCAAATTATTTGACGCTCTCACACCATAGCGCGGATAGGATTGTACGCGTGTCGCGCCGTATTCCGGGTGAACTGTCGACATCGTTCTGGATTCGACAGTTCGACGGATCAAACAATCGCAGCAGAACAAACCGACGCCGATCCGGGCGAGCCCAAAAAAATATGGAAACAGGAGGCAGGCTTCGCGCAAAAAGTTGGAAAAGCTGGTTCCTCGCGCTCGAGCCAGCGTTTACGTATATTTAACGTTCGCAGCTCTAAATTCTGTTCGAAAAAACGATCCTTAGTGCCCATTATGAGAAAGGTGTGGTCATGTCTTTTCCGTTTAGATTTATAGCCGTATGCGGGCTTATGCTTTTATCGGTCACGCAAGCGATGGCGCAAGAGGGCCTGAATTCGGCTTCCGGTCCCATGCCGATAGGAGCCGCAGGGCATACGCATATCATGATCATGCCTGACGGAAAGGTCGGCATCGGAACCTTGAATCCCGTCACGAAGTTGGATGTGAACGGTTATATCAAAGTG
Source organism: uncultured Rhodospirillaceae bacterium (assembly GCA_964649675.1). Taxonomy (GTDB): domain Bacteria; phylum Pseudomonadota; class Alphaproteobacteria; order UBA9219; family UBA9219; genus CAZVCG01. The sequence continues at coordinate 769 of CAZYPX010000154.1, forward strand.
GTTCGGGATCGTTCCCTCAACACATGTACGCAGCAAATAATGGGGTCGTTGCGGATCAATGACACGACGAACCCGCCCACATTCGAAGGATGCAACGGTACCAGCTGGGTGCCGCTGTTTGGCGGAATTAATTGTCCATCGTCAACGAGTACGTTTGCCCATCAAGGCAAAACAGTCAACGTGAGCTTGCCTGCGGCTGGAGACAAAACGATTATTAGAGGTCCACAGTATTACGATACGTCAAACCAATGTGGTGAAAAACTCGTATGGTCTCACCTGTATCAGTGCAAAGGTGGCACATGGGAACTGCAGGGCACACATGTTGTCGATACAATATGGGACCAAAGCGCATGCGGAGGATATCGATAGTTCACGCGATTTATGTTTAGCTCAACATAGGCCTTAAGCGTGGTTTTCCCTCGAAAGGATTCTTATCTCACGCTAAAGAAGCGCACGCCTCAGGAACGTCAAGCCTTCCGTCAGTCCGAAGTTGTCTATGCTGTGATAAAGTTCTGGCCGTCCGATGGCGTCGACGTGAATGTTCACGTCCTGCAGGCCACCAAGCGCGTGCGTCATGGCGGAATAGGGTACGACCTCGTCAAGCATGCCGTGGATAAGCAAAACGGGAGGAGAGGATTTTTTTTCTTTTTTCAATTCTTCACGGCCTATCAAGGCTCCTGAATATCCTACGACGCCCGCAAGCGCTTGAGCACGGCGCGGGGCAACGTAAAGGCTCATCATCGTGCCTTGTGAAAAGCCGACAAGGGCGATACGGCCTGCCTCCAGCCCACGCGTATCCATGACGTGATCGATGTAGTCATCAAGGTAGGGGGCGGCTTTTTTCACGCCTTCCAGAACGACCGGAGGCGACCAGTCTCTGGCGCTGAACCATTGGTAACCGAAGGGGGCCATATCGCAGGGAAAAGGAGCGTTCGGCGCCAGAAATTCGGTATCCGGCAAGCCCGTTCGCCACAACGAGCCGATGTCGATAAGGCCAGCTCCACTGTCCCCAAGGCCATGCAAAAGGATAACAGCGCTTTGCGGTTTTTTGCCGTTTAAGGGCGCAAGGGTTTCAGCGGTAAGCATGGATCGACCATTCTCCATCAATGTTCAGGCAGGGCGCCCCGCGCCCCCCATGTGTCTGGGTATGCCAAACAGGCGTTCGCGCATAATAGCCGCGAAAACCCGAGGAGCGTGTCTTTAGCGCGCCTGATTGCCCGTGGGCGCCGCCATGGGGGGAACCGCCGCGAGAACGACCCGCGCCGTCATGATGAGTTTTTCGGAACGTTCGAAAGGCGCACCGGAGTCGTCCATTGCGGTCATCTCGGCCATCATGGTTTTTGCAAGCGCTCCACGCCCACCGCTGACCATGTCCATTTGGTTCGTCATACCGATCCCCAAGCGCGATCCCTCGGGCGTGAAATTAACAACGGCTATGCGGTAGTTCCGCCCTGGCAGAGCGGCGTTGAGCGCGTTCAAATGTTCATTGGCCATTTTATAGATTTTTAGTCTCAAGCCGGACATTGCCGTCTGCTTCTCG
>CAZYPX010000155.1:0-2244 GCA_964649675.1 uncultured Rhodospirillaceae bacterium
AGCTTTGCGCGTGATGGCTCCTGACATATGCCGACCGTTCTCGATCAATCGCGCGGGCATGGTGATCGGCGAAGGCGCGGCGATGTTCGTGCTGGAAACGCTGGAATCTGCGCAGGCGCGCGGCGCGAAAATCTATGGCGAGTTTCTCGGCTTCGGCATGAGTTCCGACGCCAAAGACTTAACGACGCCCGACGTAAACGGCGCGGCGCGCGCGGTCACAAACGCGCTTAAGGATTCCGGTCTCAAACCGGAAGATGTCGATTACATCAACGCGCACGGCACCGGCACGCGCATTAACGATCTCACCGAAACGGCGGTGATAAAACAGGTGTTCGGCGACAAGGCGAAAAGGCTGGCGATTTCTTCCAGCAAATCCATGTTTGGTCACGCTCTTGGTGCAGCAGGGGCGCTGGAAATGCTGGCTACGATCATGGCGATAACGAACGACAAAGCGCCGCCGACGGTTAATTATCTTGGCCCCGATCCTGAATGCGATCTCGATTATGTGCCGAACACGGCGCGTGCGATGCCGATTAACGTCGCGCTGAATAACTCCTTCGCGTTCGGTGGCTTGAACGCTGTTGTGGCTGTGCGAAAGTTTATATGAGAACTGGAGTAAACAATGGCTTATAGAAGTAAAAGGCATAAAAAGAAATTGCGTATCTACAGAAACATGCAGCAAAATCTCCCTAATCAGCCTGATCCCGTTGATGAAGCTGGACGCGTTTATCTCTTTATGACGCTTTACGGCAATGCTTTTCAGCATGCGCAGGAACAATTAGCGCAAAGAAGGCTGAGCAAACGTGTCCCAAAAAGAGGAAACAAGGCCTATAAAGCATGGAGCTTTATACCTAGATAAAAAGATATTAACCGCATTATATCGTTCAATCTAATGTTTTGAATGCGTCATAATCCCGGCAAAATTTTGGGACATTATGTTATAATGATAATTGGGTCTGAGTTAATTCATCGAAAAAAACGTATAGGGGGCGGCCATGCGTCAGGCTCTGCGAGTCTTCGTTTGGGGGTTTATTCTTGTTTGTCTTGTTGGCGCTTTAACGCCGGCCAGGGCGGTTACGCCGGGAGAGGCGTTAACAAACCGGTCAATGCAGGCCATTCAAACGCCGGAGGGATCCTTCGTCCAGAACATGGGCAAGGAAACCCTCGATGTCATCAATGATGAAGCCCTGACGCTGGATCAACAAAAAGAAAAATTCCGTGACATCTTGCGCAAATATTTTGATCTGCCAACCATTGCGCGTTTTGCCTTGGGAAGGGAATGGAATGCCGCCACGCCGCAGCAACAGCAAGAGTACCTCAAGCTTTTTGAATACACGGTCGTGAAAATGTACGCCGACCGCCTGGCCAACCAAAAGGGAAGAAAATCGCTCATCATCAGCACGAGACGCGAAAGCGACACGAATTATATCGTCATGAGCCAGATCATGCACCCTGACAGATCGCAGCCCACAAAGGTGGAGTGGCGCATTCGAAACAAGGACGGCGCGTTCGCCATTGTCGATGTCGTCATTGAGGGCGTCAGCCAAAGCATAACGAAACGCGAGGAATACGCCTCGATCCTTTCCCGCAGCGGCGGCAAAATCGACGTCCTGTTGGCTCAAATGCGCGCGCAGGTTCACGGCGTTAACCAGGAAGAAGGGTAGCCAAGACTCTATGGGGCTTGGTATAAACGCGCATGACGCGCGTGACTGAAAACAAGGCCATCCCGGGCGCAGGCAAACTCCTGCTCCATTGCTGCTGTGCGCCGTGTTCGGGCGGCATCATCGAGTCGTTGCATGAGGCCGGCGCGGAATTCGCCGTCTATTTCTACAATCCCAACATCTATCCCCGCGAGGAATACGAAAAGCGCAAAGAGCATAATAAGCGCTTCGCCGATAAACTGGGCGTGCCGTTCATCGACGCCGATTACGACAACGAAAACTGGATGGCCCGCGTCAAAGGCCTTGAAGACGAGCCTGAGCGCGGCAAACGCTGCACGCAATGCTTTTCCATGCGCCTCGAACGCGCTGCGCTTTATGCGCATGAAAACGGCTTTGATACGCTGGCGACAAGCCTTGGCATCTCGCGCTGGAAAGATCTTGACCAAGTGAACGCATGCGGCCTCAGGGCGGCGGCGCGTCATGGCGATCTACGCTTTTGGGATGTTAACTGGCGCAAAGACGGCGGCACGGAACGCAGCGCCGCCGTCGCCAGACGCGAAAATTTTTATCGTCAGGATTATTG
>CAZYPX010000156.1:0-2190 GCA_964649675.1 uncultured Rhodospirillaceae bacterium
CTTCTCGGCTTACGCAACAAAGGCGAAGCCACAGACGAAATATTAGGCGCCGTCCGTTCCATGCGTTCCAATATGCGCGCGATATCGGCCCCGCCCGAAGCTATCGATATTGTCGGCACAGGGGGCGACGGTCACGGCACGCTCAACGTTTCAACGGCTACGGCTTTGGTGGTCGCAGGCTGCGGCGTGCCTGTTGCCAAACACGGGAACCGCGCAGCCACAAGTCTTTCCGGATCTTCCGACACGCTCGGCAAACTTGGCATCAATCTGGAACCCGAATGGGAAGCGCTGGAGCAATGCCTGAACGAAGTCGGCATCGTCTTTCTCTTTGCGCCGCGCCACCATCCCGCGATGCGGCATGTCGTGGACGTGCGCCGTGAATTGGGCGTCCGCACGATTTTCAACCTGCTCGGCCCTCTAACCAACCCTGCAAACGTCAAACGACAGATGATCGGCGTTTATGACTCGCGTTGGCTGCGCGCCATGGCTGAAGTTTTGCTGAATTTACAGAGCGAGCGTGTCTGGTTCGTCCACGGCGAAGGTCTTGGCAAGGATGGTCTGGATGAAGTTTCGACTATTGGTCCCACAACGGTTGTCGAACTTGATCACGGAAAAATCAACCAGTTCACACTTACTCCGGAAGACGTAAATGTTCCCCGTGCGCGCCTTGAAGACCTGAAAGGCGGGGATGCGGCCGTCAATGCCGACGCTATCCGCCGTTTATTGGACGGCAAACATGGTTCATACCGCGACATAGTCCTGATAAACGCCGCAGCGGCCCTTGTCGTTGCCGGCAAAGCCAAAAGCATGATCCAAGGCCTTGAAATTGCGTCCGGAGCCATCGACAGCGGCGCAGCAAAACGTAAGCTTGAAGCTTTAATCAACACGACGAACAGGCTCGCCGCATGATCAACAAGCTAGTCCAAATCTGCGCCGACAAATGCGCGCATATCGCCAACCTCAAGCTTAACACCTCATTCGCTGAATTGGACGCCAAAGCCCGCAAGGCTCCGCCGCCCCGCAGTTTTGCCAAAGCTCTGAAAGCCAAGGCGGATTTAACAGGCGTTGGAATTATCGCCGAAATCAAGAAGTCCTCGCCCTCGGCTGGCCTAATCCGCCCCAGTTTCTCGCCCATCAAGCTTGCCCAAGCCTATGAGGAAGGCGGCGCCGCTTGCTTGTCGGTATTGACCGACGAGCCCTATTTTCAGGGCCGCAACATGCACCTGATCGAAGCCCGCGAGGCCTCCACCCTTCCTGTCTTGCGCAAGGATTTCATGCTCGACACCTATCAGGTCGCCGAAGCGCGCGCCATCGGAGCGGATTGCATCCTGATCATTATGGCAGCCATGGACGACATTGCGCTGGCCATCGACTTGCACGCCGCAGCTGTCGATTACGGCATGGATGTCTTGATTGAAGTGCATAGCTGCGAAGAACTCGACCGCGCCTTGCGCCTGCCTTCAGGCATGATTGGCATCAACAACCGCAACCTGAAAACGCTTAAAACAGATTTGGCTACCACGGAAGAACTCGCGCCCCTGGTTCCAAAAGACCGACTCATCGTCGGCGAAAGCGGCATTTCCACGCCCGACGACATTAAACGCCTGAAAAACGTAGGGGTAAATTGCTTCCTGATCGGAGAGTCGTTGCTGAAGCAAGCCGATGTATCGAACGCCCTAAAAACCCTGCTATCTGTAAGTTAACCAATAAACTAAAATAAGAACATTTCTAACGAATGGGTTTTTGAATAAATTGAGATATACATACGCACGATTTTCAAAAGTAGGCCATTAAGATGACCGTCACAGATGCGCAGATAATTAAAAGTGAATTTGTAGCCGCACAAAGTATCGTCGATAACCTCATTGTTATGGCAAAATGCCTCGAAGAGGAGGGCCATACGGTTCAACCCGGCATGACAAACTTTGAGGGTGTTCCACCAGCACCCAAAGAGAATGACTTTTGTGACGATTTAGCCTCTGCCGTCAAAGCCAAAACGACTATCACAATTAATGATATGCCTCTCATAATAGAGATTGTTACGGAACACCCTAAGTTCCACGCCGATCCGTCAAACATAATGACAACGGTAAAAGTTTCCGGCTTTCCTAAAGGACTGGTTAATCCTGAAAAAAGGTAAGCGTCTGGTGATCACCGCCTAGAATAAGAGTGTCCGGCTGGGCTAAGTGT
>CAZYPX010000157.1:0-2162 GCA_964649675.1 uncultured Rhodospirillaceae bacterium
AACTCGATCTGGCGGACGGTTATAACGCCACCGCCCCGAACCTCATTGCCAAAGCCCGCGAGGCCGAAGACGCCGCCCTTGCCGTTAAAGGCGTGACGATGTGCGAAAGCGCGGACGCCGGCGCAAGCGAAACTCTTGTTGTCGTTGCGGCCAGCAACGGGTTTGCCGGACACTATATCCGCACGGCTTATAGCCTGAGCGCTTCGGTTTTGGCGGGCGAAGGCACGTCTATGGAGCGCGATTACGATTATATCTCGTGCCTGCACGAAGCCGATCTGCCCTCGGCCTCCAGTATTGGAATAAAAGCAGGCGAACGAGCTGTACGCAATATGGGCGCGCGCAAAATGCCGACGATGCATGTTCCGGTCGTCTTTGATGCCCGCGTTTCCAATACGCTGCTGGCGCATTTTGCGGGAGCGATATCGGGATCCAGCATAGCCAGAGGCACAAGCTTTTTGAAACAGTGCCTCGGGAGGCAGGTATTCGCTCCGACCATAAACATCATTGACGATCCTTTGATGCCGCGCGGCCTTCTCTCTCGTCCTTTCGACGATGAAGGCTTATTGCCAGCACGGAGCGCCATTGTCGATAAAGGCGTATTACAAACGTGGTTACTGGACTTAAGTTCTGCGCGCCAATTGGGCCTTAAGAGTACGGCTCACGCCAACCGCTCGCCAGGCGGCGTTCCTCACCCATCGCCAAGCAATCTTTACATCGAAAACGGCCAGTCAACACCTGAAGAATTGATCCGTGACATAAGCCAGGGTTTTTACGTAACCGAATTGATGGGATCAGGCGTAAACGGCGTAACAGGTGACTACAGCCGCGCAGCTCGCGGGTTCTGGATAGAAAACGGAAACATAACCTTCCCTGTCACGGAAATGACGATCGCTGGCAACCTTAAAAATATGTTTCAGTCCGCCACAGCGGCAAACGATCTCGCTTTCACATATCCGTTCAACGCTCCCACGTTGCGCGTTGAAGGAATGACCGCAGCCGGTCTGTAGCTGACCGAGATTAAACATACGTTTTGTTTTGACAGAACAAGGTATTATCTTGGCGCGCACGAAGCCTAACGATTCCTTTATTTATGCGTGATAACCTTGTTTTGTCAGGCGCTCCCATTAAGCTGATCGGGCATGAATCCAAAAGATTCCCTCACGGAAAACATATCGCCGGTTCCCGGATTCCGGACATATGACCCTAAAGACGGACATCCCGTCTTGCGATATCGGGCAGTCTGGGTGTCCGACATTCACCTCGGATCGCGAGGATGTCAGGCGGAAAAGTTTCTTGATTTTATTCGGCACATTCAGTGCGACTACCTGTATCTCGTGGGCGATATTGTCGATTTCTGGCAGCTTCGTAAACGCTGGTATTGGCCACAGGAACACAACGACGTGGTTCAAAAGATTTTACGGTGCGCCCGCAAAGGGACGAGCGTTTTTTACATTCCTGGTAACCACGATGAAGCTGTGCGCTCATATTGCGGCTTGACGTTCGGCGGCGTGCTTTTGACCAACGAAGCCATTCACACCACGCTTAAAGGTCAAAGACTGCTTATTGTTCATGGCGATCAATTCGATGCCTTTATACGTTGCGCAAAATGGCTGGCCAAGCTTGGCGACTCGGCCTACACGCTTCTCCTGCAAATCAACGCCGCCTTTAATTTCGTCCGCCGCAAGCTCGGCTTTTCGTATTGGTCGCTTTCGGCCTATGTCAAGCACAAGGTCAAAAACGCCATGGAACACATCAGCGCGTTTGAGACTGTCGTTGCCGAAGCGGCGCGGCGGCACGGGGTCGATGGCGTCGTATGTGGACACATCCATCAGACCGACATGCGCATGATCGGCAAGGTCCTTTACTGTAACGACGGAGATTGGGTGGAATCCTGCACGGCCATGGTCGAAGACCTTCAGGGAAGGCTTCACATTATAGATTGGCCCTGCCAACGCGCCGATCTTTTGGGCGAAACGCCCAAAGCCGAAGAGAAACCCTTGGCTTTCGGGCTAAAATCATAAATTGCACTTTACAAAGGCGTGTTTTTTCTCTTGGCGAGCTTGCTTGCGGCAAAGAGCGTTTAGAAGTTTTAAGATTTTAGGGTCCTTTTGACGTTCTCCCCGAAAACTGAGGCAGAAGGAATTAGAGTCTGTTAACCTTTA
>CAZYPX010000158.1:0-2131 GCA_964649675.1 uncultured Rhodospirillaceae bacterium
AGGAGCTCAAGGCGGCCGGCAAGGATGTCATCGGCCTTGCGGCGGGGGAGCCCGACTTCGATACGCCTAATCATGTGAAGGAAGCGGCGTGCGCGGCGATCGCGCGTGGCGACACGAAATACACGGCCGTGGACGGAACGCCGGAACTCAAAGGCGCGGTCGCGGAGAAGTTTAAGCGGGAAAACGGCCTGAACTACAAGCCGAACCAGATCATCGTGTGTTCGGGCGGCAAACAGGTTCTTTACAACGCCATTATGGTCACGGTGGGCGCGGGCGACGAGGTTCTCATTCCCGCGCCGTATTGGGTTTCTTATCCCGATATGGTCAACTTGGCCGAAGGCGTGCCTGTTTTCGTGCCGACGAAGGCCGAAAACGGCTTCAAAATGCGCCCCGAAGATCTGGAAAAGGCCATCACGCCTCGCACCAAGTGGCTTATCCTGAATTCGCCCAGCAACCCTTCCGGCGCTGCGTATGCGCGCGAGGAGCTCAAGGCGCTTGGCGGCGTGTTGCTCAGGCATCCGCAGGTTTGGGTTCTGAGCGACGACATTTACGAGCACATCGTCTATGACGGCTTTCAGTTCGCGACGATAGCCCAAATCGTGCCGGAGCTTTTTGAAAGGACGCTGACCATGAACGGCGTCTCCAAGGCCTACAACATGACGGGCTGGCGCATCGGCTATGCCGGCGGTCCGGAGCCGTTGATCAAAAAGATGGCCGAGGTTCAGGGGCATTCGACCAGCAACCCTTGCTCGATCAGCCAGGCGGCGGCGGTCGCGGCGCTTAACGGCCCTCAGGATTTTCTTGCGGAACAGGTCAAGACGTTCAAGGCGCGGCGCGACATGGTCGTGGACATGCTGAACGCCGTCCCCGGTCTTTCGTGCGCCAGTCCCGAGGGCGCGTTTTATGTCTTCCCGAGCTGCGTTGGCCTGCTGGGCAAGATGACGCCCGGAGGGAACGAGCTGTCGTCGGACGATGACGTGGTGGAATATTTCCTCGAATCCGAGGGCGTGGCGGCCGTGGCGGGTTCCGCCTTCGGCTTGAGCCCGTACTTCCGCATTTCCTACGCGACGGCGACGGAAGACCTGAAGGAGGCCTGCGCGCGCATCAAACGAGCCGTGGAAAAGCTTAAGTGATCGAGCGCGGCCGGTTGTGCTAGGCTGTTCAATCGCAGTGTTCCGTCGGGGGCGGGCCTTTACAGCGCCGCTCCCAACATTTAGAGTGTTTCTAAACTTATAAAGGAGGGCGACATGGCTAAAGGATCGAAAAAAACGGCGTCATCATCGGAGATGGCCAGAATTCTGACACGGATTCTCAGTGACGTTTACGTTTTGGCGGTTAAAGCGCACGTCTATCACTGGAACGTGACGGGGCCGATGTTCGGGCCGCTGCATGCGTTCTTTGAAACGCAGTACAAGGAAATGCCCGACACCGCCGACGAAATCGCCGAGCGCATCCGTATGCTGGGGCCTTTGGTTGACGGCGGCATGGCGGCGTTTCTTAAAAACACGGCGCTTAAGGAAGCCAGCACTAAGCCCATGGACAGCAAAGCCATGCTCAAGGACTATATGCAGGATATGATGAAGGTCCGCGATCGTCTGGTCGAAGCCGAAGATTACGCCGACGACATCGACGATCTCGTGACGCAGGATCTTTTGGTCGGCATCATGGCCGGATTTGACAAAACGATCTGGATGATAAAGAGCCATCTGGCGTGATAGATACGGCTTGGCGCCGCTCAACGGCTTTTTGATAACGGCAAAAAAGGGGCGGGGTTGATTTTCAATCCTGCCCTTGTTTTTGATATGGCAGGGGCGAAGGGTTTTGGGATATCCCGTCTTTTATGACTGATCGCGGTTCTTATATCGCCAAGCGCGAAGGGTTAGTCGCCGTCGCCATGTCCGGCGGGGTGGATAGCTCTGTCGCGGCGGTGTTGCTGAAGGAGCAGGGGCACGAGGTCGTGGGCATCACGCTGCGCCTTTACGAAAGCGCCCCCGCAACAGGCCCGGCGGTGTGCGGGGGCGGAAACTATGTCGACGACGCACGCCGCGTGGCCGATCACCTCGGCATACGCCATTGCGTGCTCGATTTCCGTCAGGCGTTTCTGGATGATGTCGTCAAGCCGTTCGCGGCG
>CAZYPX010000159.1:0-2068 GCA_964649675.1 uncultured Rhodospirillaceae bacterium
GATCTATGGGCTTACGTTGCTTACGTCTCTTTTGTCGGTCGCGCCCGCCTTGCTGGCCCGTCCCGTCCGCAGCAGGACGGCCGTGACGGTTTTCTCGCTGACCCTTCTGGTTTTCGCGGGCGTTGCGGCGTGGGGGCTGGCGCGACTCGCGCGCGCTCCTGCGGACGACTGGGCGGACGCGCGTTTGCGCCTTGTCCAGCCGGCGATCCGTCAAGCGGACAAATGGAGGGAGGAGGAACGCGAGAAAAACTTCAAGCGTTTGATGGATCTTTCGTTCGCGGTCAGGGACGCATCGTTGCGCGCGTTCATTTGGCCGGAAACGGCGACGTCGTTTTATTTGGTGGAGGACATGCCGCGCCGCCGCGCGATCGCGGAAGGCTTGACAGAGGGCCAAAGCCTGTTGACGGGCGTCGTGCAGCGCGGCGTCGAGCCGGACGGCGCGTTGCATTACTACAACGCGCTCGTCGATATCGACTGGACAGGACGCGTGACGGCAGGTTACGCGAAGTTTCATCTGGTGCCGTTTGGCGAATATGTGCCGTTCCGCCGTTTTCTGCCGTTTCGGGCCGTCGCGGCCGTCGCTGACTTCACGCCGGGGATAGGCCTTATGACGCTGCGGCTCGATGGCTTGCCGCCGTTCAGCCCCTTGGTGTGTTACGAGGCGATTTTTCCGGGAGCCGTGGCCCTGAAGGACGATCGTCCGGAATGGATTTTGAACGTGACCAACGACGCGTGGTACGAAGGGACGACCGGCCCTGCCCAGCATTTTGTCATCGTGCGCGTCCGCGCGATCGAGGAGGGCTTGCCGCTTGTCCGTGTCGCCAACATGGGCGTGAACGCCGTGGTGGACGCCTACGGGCGTGTCAGGGTGCGAGCGGGTTATGAAAAACAAGGCTTTATAGACACCTCTTTGCCCAAACCCTTAGGCCATCCGACGCTGTATGCCATATATAAGGACTTGTTTTTCTGGATGATGGCTCTTGCTGCGGCGCTTTTGGCTCTGGCGTTGAGAAAGCGACCATAAGGCGCAGGAATGTCGTGAAAAAAGTTAACAAGCCGCGTGGTCTGGGGTATTGGTCATACATAAGTATGCACACGAAAGTATGCCCTTAAGGATCCCCCATGTCTGACGATCAAGCGCAAAAGCCTCTTCGGCGGAGCGACCATCCCGATCCGGTCGATATCCATGTCGGCGCGCGCTTGCGGTTGCGGCGCAACTTGCTTGGGATGAGTCAGGAGCAATTGGGAAAGATTTGCGGGCTCACCTTTCAGCAAATCCAGAAATACGAGCGCGGCACCAATCGTCTGGCCGCCAGCCGCCTCTACCATTTCAGCAGAATTCTCAAGGTTCCGGTTTCCTATTTCTTCGAGGATTTTCCGGAAGCGCCTTCGCCCGATCCGCGCCGCATGGGCATGAGCGACAACGAACAGGCCGCATTCGAAGGGCCGCCTCAGGAAGACAGGGATATGCTTCAGCGCAGGGATGCGCTTGAGCTTATCAGGGCGTACTACCGCATCACGGATACGAAGCAGAGGCGCAAGATTTATGAGCTGGTTAAGACGATGGCCGATTCCTGATGCAGTTTTTTCGATAAATATCCGAAAAAGCCGCGGCGAAAAGCGTCTTGATCCTCCGAACGTTTCGTGCTGTGTTCGCCTCTCTTTTAAAACAATCTAACCGGACTGGAATCGCCATGTTGGACAATAAGCAAAACCGTTATCTTTTCACGTCGGAATCCGTTGGCGAAGGGCATCCCGACAAAGTCTGCGACCGCATTTCGGATTCGATCGTCGACGATTTCCTGAAAATAGATCCGCACAGCCGCGTCGCCATCGAAACGCTGGCCACGACCAACCGCATCGTCATCGCTGGCGAAGTGCGCGGCCCCGATTCCATCACGCCGCGCGAGATGGAACATGCCGCGCGCGAGGCCGTGCGCGAAATCGGCTACGCCCAAAAGGGCTTTCACTGGCAGTGGGCCGACGTGCAGATTTACGTGCACGCCCAGTCGGAGGACATCGCCATTGGCGTTGACGGCCACGAAACCAAGGACGAAGGCGCCGGCGA
>CAZYPX010000160.1:0-1993 GCA_964649675.1 uncultured Rhodospirillaceae bacterium
AACGGCGGAACTTAACACGTTTGATGCGATTATATTCGACCCGCCGCGCGGCGGCGCGACAGCCTTGGCGTCACAACTCGCGAACAGCTCCGTGCCGATCGTTGTCGCGATCAGCTGCGATCCGCCTTCCTTCGCGCGCGACGCGCGCATCCTCACGCAAGGCGGCTACACGCTCAAAGCCCTTCAGCCCGTCGATCAGTTTTTATGGTCCACGCACCTCGAACTCGCGGCTCATTTCGAAAAGGCGAGTTAGTTAAGTTTCACCAACAACCCCTTCAAATACGCGCTTTCCGACAAGTGCGGATGCACGGGGTGATCGGGTGCGGCGAACACGGTGTAGAGAATGCGACCTTCGCGATGCGCCTCGGATAAACCTTTCGCCGTTTCTTCGGTGAATTGCTCCAAGCTCATGTTATGGCTGCACGATGCGATGAACAAAAGCCCACCCGCCGCCGTCACGTTGGCCGACAACCGCGCCAGCTTGCGGTAACCGCGTCCTCCGCTCATGATATCCTTGCGCGATTTCACGAACGGCGGCGGATCGGCGATCACGACGCCAAACTTTTCCTTCGCCGCGCCGAGCCGTTCCAGTTCCTCGAACACATCCGCGTTGCGCCACGCGCAAACAGACGACAAACCGTTATGGGCCGCCGCTTTATGTGCCAAATCCAAAGCAGGCTGTGAGGAATCCACGCCGATAACTTCGGTTGCCCCTTCTTTCGCCGCCAACAAACCGAATCCGCCCGCGTGGCAATACAGATCCAAAACGCGCTCTCCCTTCGCAAACCGAGCCACGAGCGCATGGTTGTCGCGCTGATCGAAATACCATCCCGTCTTTTGCCCGCCGACCAAATCGGCATAATACACAAGACCGTTTGCGCGCACCTCGACAGGCCCGTCGATAGACCCGCGCGCCACATCAACCTTGCGCTCCAGACCTTCCAGCGCCCGCACCGAACTTTCGTTGTGCAGAACGATGGCCTTGGGATTAAGCGCGTTAATCAACGCGCCCTCGATCTCCAGCCACAGCTTTTGAACCCCAGCTGTGTTGAGCTGTACGCTTAAGTAATCGCCGAAACGGTCTACGATCAATCCTGGCAAGCCATCGCCTTCGGCATGAACAAGTCGATAATATGACTCGGGGATCACTTTCTCGCGCAACGCCAGCGCATTCTCAAAAAGCCGCTGAAACCACGCGGAATCGATCGTCGCCAACGGCTCCCGCGAAAAAATGCGTCCCGCGATGAGCGTATGCGGATTAAAGCTCCCCACGCCAATAACCTGCCCGTCATGCGTTGTGAACTTCGCAAGCGCGCCGGCTTCGTGCGTTTTGGCCGCGCCGTCCATAACGACTTCGTTCGAATAAACCCACGGATGGCCCTTCATCACGCGTTTATGCCGCGCGGGTTGCAGGCGGATGGTTGGGGTTTTTTCTTTCATGTTATTTTGGATTTTTCTTCTGCGTTGCGATCGGGTGTGCGAATTGGGGCTCGATATCCCACGGAAAATAAATCCATGTATCCTGACTGACTTCCGTCATAAACGTATCGACCAGCGGCATGCCAAGCGGCTTGGCGTAAACCGTTGCGAAATGTGCCTTGGGCATCAGCTTGCGCAAAACGTCCGCCGTACGCCCCGTATCGACCAAATCGTCGACGACCAGCCATCCCTCCCCATCGCCTACATTAGCGGCATGCTTGACGACCTTGGCTTCCTCAGCCGCCTGCGGTTTCGAATCGTCCGGTTCATAACCCACGACAGAAACGGTCTCTATGACGCGAATATCCAATTCTCGCGCAACGACCGCCGCCGGAACTAGCCCGCCGCGCGTAACGGCAATAACGCCTTGCCATGGCCCCAGATCGAGCAGCTTCCACGCCAAAGCCTTGGCGTTGCGGTGCAGCTCTTCCCACGACACGGGAAAGAATTTTTGAGGGGTTTTTTCCATTTCTTGTCGCCTTCCCAGCCTCTCGTTAACCTAACAAATGAGCCA
>CAZYPX010000161.1:0-1906 GCA_964649675.1 uncultured Rhodospirillaceae bacterium
CCGGACGTGTCGTCCATGGCGAGCTTGTCGACGCGTCGCCGAATATGCGTTTCCGTCAAGGCAAAACTCTGCGGCGCGATGTGTCGGACAGATTGGGGCGCGCCGTCCGTATGGCGAACGATGCGAATTGCATGGCGCTTGCCGAAGCCATAGACGGCGCGGGCAAAGGTTATTCCTCGGTTTTCGGGTTGACGTTGGGCACCGGCGTGGGCGGCGGGTTTGTGGTAGGCGGCCACCTTGTCGAAGGCGCAAACGGGCTGGCCGCTGAAATCGGGCATGTGCCTTTGCCTTTTCGCGAGGAAGCCGATGGACCTGTCGCGTCGTGCGGCTGCAAACAGAACGGCTGTATCGAAAAGGCCATTAGCGGCGGCGCGTTGGCGCGGCTTTACGCCTTTATGACCGGCGAGGAGGCTGATGCGAAGACGATAGGCGAACGCGCGGAGGCGCATGATCCGAATGCTTTGGGAGCGCTTGATCGTTATTATGAGGTGGTCGCCAAGGCGATGGCGGCCGCGATCCACACGTTTGATCCCGAAGTTATTGTGGTGAGCGGAAGCCTGAACGCGCTGCCGGGGCTTTATGACGAGGTCCCGAAGCGGTGGGGGAAGTACGTCTATACGGAAAAAATAACCACGAAGTTCGTTCCGGCCAAGCACGGTCCCCTAAGCGGGATGCGCGGCGCGGCGTGGCTGTGGAAGTGATCCGTAGGCTGTTGGGTGCGTAACCAGTGGCGGTATTCGGGATCGTATGTTCTTTAATTTCGCGCGAAGATCAACTTGATCCCGAACAGCAGCAAAAGCGAGCCGCAAACGCGGTCGATGGCCTTGCTCCATTGCCGATAACGCGCGCGGAGGCGGGGCGTCGAAAGCGCAAGCGCGACGAAGCCGAACCAGCCGACGGTCATCAATGTGCATAATATTACGGTCACAAGTTTTGTGGGCGTGTTGGTGTCGGGCGTAAGGGCGAGGGCGAAGACGCTGGCGAAAAACGCGATGGCCTTCGGGTTGGCGAGATTGGTGAACAGGCCCATGACGAAAGCGTTGCGGCGGTTTTTAGGGGGCGCGTCGGGCGTGGGATCGTCCGAAGCGTCGTTTTTCTTCGTCAGCGTCGAACGCCACAACAAGATGCCGAGGTAGCACAGGTAAAGACCGCCCGCGATTTTTACCGCCGTCATCAGCAACGCCATTCTTTGGAAGACGAGCGCGAGGCCCCACATGCTGAGCGCCGTATAGACCATGATGCCGCCCGCGATCCCGAGCGCGCCCTGAAAGCCCGACATGCGCCCGCGCGCGAGCGACAGGCTGCTGACCAGCATGAAATCCGGCCCCGGCGACATCAGGGCGATCATGAACAACGGCGCAATTTTCAGGAAAGGAAGGAAGTCGATCATAAAAGGCCTTTTGACAAAGATGACGCGAGATTAAATAGTCTATATTGTACTCCGAAGACAACTTTCAAGGCTGTTTAACCATGCCCGATCCTTATCTTTTATATGTCAACGGATTTTCAGGCTTATTAGAGCAGAAATTGCCTGTTCCTGACGTGAAGGCCGTGGAAATAAAGGCTGGCGTATGCCCACCGCGCGATCTTGGGAAGAAATGCGTATTGATGTTGTCGCCGCATCCGGATGACGAATGTTTGACGGGGGCCTTGCCGCTCAGGCTGAAGCAGGTGGCGGGGTGGCAGGTTATCAATCTGGCCGTCACTTTGGGCAGCAAGACTATGCGAAGGTTTGCGCGTTTGAATGAGTTGGCGAAGGCATGCGCCGTGACGGGGTTTGACGTTTGCCTGCCGGAGGCGGTCGGTTTTTCGGATGTGCGGAGCGAAACGCGCGAGATGCAAAAGGACAGTTGGAATAATATGGCAGAACAAAGTACTGCAACAATTGAGAAGAAAAATCCATCAG
>CAZYPX010000162.1:0-1849 GCA_964649675.1 uncultured Rhodospirillaceae bacterium
AATTGCCGGTAAAGATAACGGCCTTTTCAAGGGGGAGGGCGTATAATGGTTCTGAGAAATGGGAAGAGGCCAAGACAATGTTTGAGCGGTTTTTGCGTGAGGATGTCGGCACGACGGCTGTCGAGTACGGGTTGATCTGCGCCTTGCTGGTGCTCGCGGCCGCGAGCACGCTTCCGTCCTTTGGCCTCACGCTTCATGATGTTTATATTCGTATAATTTACGCTTTTTCCTGAAATTATCCTGCTTTTGCCGAGATCGTCTGCTCGCCGCGTTTGGCGGTCCAGCTGTCTTCGTCCATATCGCCGTGCAGCGCCATGCCGGGCAGGTCTTCGTCCAGAACCTTCAGCATATTCTGCGCGACGGGACGAAGCGAAGGATGCACCGTTTTGCCTGAGCGCAATTCGCCCACGTACACGGTCTCCGGAACCGAATAGCTCACATGCGTGAGCCCCATCGTCCCCATCGGGTATAGGTATTGGTTGCTCATGGGCGTGACGACCACGCCTTTTTTGTCCAGGTGCGCGATGGCGTTGAACTGCTCCGCGATGTCCGCCAATAGCTTTTTGTTTTCGTCCTTGGATAGGTGCGCCGCGAATTGAGCCTTATACCATGGATGCATGCCATAGCGCCCGTCGATGAGCGGGATCGGGCACACGCCGTTGCGGTGGCGTTGAATGTCGCGGAACGACCCGAAATCGAGAAGGAACAGGAAATTATAACGACCATAGGATTCCAATCGCCACGGCAAGGGCGTGTTGGCCGGCCGCATGGCCAGCGCATCCTTCTCAAAATTGCGCAAGCCCTGAAGATCGATGGAATCGCGGCGCGCGATCAGGCTCCCTTGCTCAAGTTTCCGTTGTTCCGCGTCGGTCAGCGCATAGCGGCGGATTGCGTCGTCGGCGCGCAAAAAGTGATTGCGCTCTGCAAATTGACCGGCGTACGTGTCGCGTGGCGTCGTGGCCTTCATGTCAAGCTCATCGCCTTTAAAGCTGTGCGGGTAACGCTCGACAAGCTTTTTGAAAATCGTCTGGGCGACATCGCGCACTTCCGGCAACGGATGGTGTTTCATCCGGCGCAGGTTGTCGCGCGCGGCGCGGAGCGAAGTGCTCCAGCTCAAGAGCGTGGTTGTTCCAATGGGCAACAGGCTGCGGGCGATGTCGAACGCGCGGGCCTGCAGCGTGTTGCGCCAAATTTTCTCGCTTTTGTATGCCTTGCCGTCGAACGGATAGGCTTGCTCAAGGCCCTCGACTAGCAGCGGCAGCGTGGCATTGTAAAGCTCCATCCAGCGGTTCTGGATCGCCGCGCTGGCCTTGTGATCGTACGGATCGATCATTTTTTGCTTGGAATAATCCAGATAGCGCGTCGATGCTTCCTGTCCATTGTAAAGCGGGTTGTCTTGAATGGCCTTGGCGACAAGCATGGAAACCTGTTCGACAAAACACGTCGTCGAGCCGCAATCGCCGATCGAGGCGTGGCCGTAACCGACGTAGTATAAGTCCATGAACTTGCCGCTGTCGGTCTGCTTCAGTTTTTCGAGATGCGTAACGACGCTGGCGGGGCTGCGCGAATACATGGCTTGCAGCATGGCCAGATCCTCGGGGTGCTGGTCGTCGACGACAAAAACTTCATGCGGCATGGGAATCACCTCGGCAGGAATAGGAGTTCCCGTCCAGAACGCCATGAACTGGGGCGAAGATCAAGTGCGGGGGAAAATATGGTTAATTAAGCCTCTGATAAGAGGAGGTTTCTAAAGGTTTCTGTTATTTGCTTGCGCTTTTGTGGTATAAGGGAGGCGTCGGCTTGCCGACTATGGCGATAAACGCCTTGTGGCATAGACGCTGCGGACCCG
>CAZYPX010000163.1:0-1819 GCA_964649675.1 uncultured Rhodospirillaceae bacterium
CGGCGGCCGAGGCCACGGTTTGCACGCTGGCCGAGGCTTCTTCCGTCGCGGCGGCCACGGCGGAGGCTTGACGGTTGGTTTGATCCGACATTTCAGACAGGCTTTTCGCGTTCGCTTGAAGTTGTTTGGCTTCGGCCGCGACTTCGTTGACGATCAGCCCGACTTTCTGCTCGAACTCGCCCGTGAGTTTTTCGAGGAAGACGCGCCTTTCGACATCGGCTTTCATCTTTTTGGTTTCTTCGTCGCCCAAGCGGTTGACTTCCAAGGTTATTTTTTTAAGAATTTCGATGATGCGGGCCATATCCCCGCATTCGTCTCTGTTTTCCAGAAGAGGAACCGCGATTCCCAGATCGTTGGCGGCCAGACCGGTCATCGCGTGCGTGAGCGCGCTTTGGCGGTGAAAGAGCGAAAAAAGCAGATAGGCGAAAAAGGCCGTCGATCCAAGACCCGTGATCAAGCCGGCGGCAGCGACCCATGCTGCGGCGTCTTTGCCGATATCCATCCAGGCGACGGATCCCCACATAACGAAGGTCGTCAACATGACGGAGATGTAGGCCCAAACCTGCGCCGCAAGCGAAAAGCGCACCGGCGTTTCACGGTCTTCGACGACGCCAGGCGTTTTCCCTATGGCTTCCAAAACCGCCCTGACGCGGGCGACAGAGGCTTGGGACGTCTTTGGCGAAGGAATGATCTTGACATCGGACACCGTTTGCGGCGGGAAACCGAAGGTAATGCCCATGAAATTTTCGGGCGCGCCGTAACGGGCGGCCATGGGCTTGACGGGCAGTGTGGCCGTATTGGTCGCGAGGATGATGTTGGGCCCCGCCTTTTCAAAGATCTTTCCGTGGATGTAGGACTTGATGTGCTCGTTCTCCAAAACGATCTCGAAGCATACGGGGCAGTTTTTGAGGAGCACAAAGTCCGTCCCCGACGTGATGCGGGACAAAATGTCGTTTTTGGTTTGAGGCGTTATTTTGCGGGATGCTACATCTTGGTCGAGTGCCGAGTCGATGCCGGCGAGCGCGTTGGCAAGAAACTTTGCGGTGACATCGACAAGCACGACATTCATGCCTGCTTGAGCGCACATTTGCGCGATGGAGGTCCCCATACGTCCGGCGCCGACGATGCCAATGGTTTCGGGCATAACTCACCTCAATAGATTCTAACGGCCCTGTCCTTACATGAGCAGGACAAGGCGCAGATTCGCTTCAACATAACTCTTTCTTATCGCCAGAACAGGTTCACAACAAGTTAATACGTGAGCGCTTTTTAGCTTTAACGCGATATGGCTTTTTTATCAAAGGCTTGTTTGCATTTTTCTGGTTATGGTGTTGAAAAAAGTTTTTTAATGAACCAAACGGGAAAGAATATGGAATTCTTTCCCGTCTTATGTCATTCGTGCGCAAAGCCTATACCCACCCTATGCCGCCCTTTTGGGGAAGGGTGAGAGGGGATGCCTTTTAGCCTGACCTGACATTAGACAGGAACGACAGGATTTCTCCGCGCAAGGATTCGGATTGCTTCGACAATTCGTTGGAGGCCTGCAGAACTTCGCCCGCCGCGTTGCGGGATTCCGAGGCGGCTTGCGTCACCTTGGTGATGTTGGTTGAAACCTCGTTCGTTCCGGCGGAGGCTTGTTGCACGTTGTTGGAAATTTCCTTGGTCGCGAGTTCCTGCTGCTGGATGGCGTTCGATATGATGCCCGAGATTTCGCTGATCTTTTCGATGGTCGTTCCGATGCTGCGGATGGCGGAAACGGCCTCGCCCGAAACGTTCTGCACGGTCACGATTTTGTTGGAAATTTCTTCCGTGGCGCGGG
>CAZYPX010000164.1:0-1782 GCA_964649675.1 uncultured Rhodospirillaceae bacterium
CACGGTCCCGAATTGAGCACGTCACAGCCCCCTGCGCGGCCAAAGCGTCCAGCACCCCGCGCGCTTGGGGGCCGTATGCTGTTGATAAATGAGGAGGAACAATGCCGAACAAGCGCATTTCGACGTTATTGACACGCAAGCGTTCCGAGTCGAAGACCGTAGCCGCGCCGGTAATCGTACGAGAGGGCGGAACGGCTGGCTTTTTGTTGTCGGCCAAGGTTTCGCGCGCGACGGGGGTGCGGGGCATTTTGCGGGGGGCCGGAGCGTAGTCCTGAGCAAGGGCGGGAACGACCCCAAGCAGCATAACGCCCGTTATGCCAAGAATGGTTTTGTTTTTCAGCATATTATAGCCTCAATCGATGGCTGTTCCGGAGATTGGAAGCACCCCCTGCCGTCGTTACGGTTTAGCAGATTTGGCGCAAAATTCCACACCCAAGGCACGATAAAGGCATCTCAAATGGGTAAAAATATGTCTTACAGAACGCTTTGTTTGCCTCTCAAAGCTTTATCACAGCCTTAAAAGCTGCATTTCGCGTCTTGTGCGCATCAACAGAACGCCGCAAACCGCAAAGCCGCTTACCATGAGAATGCCCATGACTATCACCGCGTAGATCAGGGCGTTTGGCTGGGCGCGTTCTTTCGAAACTTCGGATAGTTTCGTATCCACGCTCTCATTGGTTGACGCTTTTTCGTCAGCCGCCGACTTGCGCACAGCTTCCAGTTCTTTGCGCAGTTTTTTGTTTTCCTCGATCAGTTTGTCGAGCTTGGCTTGCTGGCCATCGTGCGAAGTCTTCAATTCCTGAACGGCTTTGACCGCCACTGCCATCATGTTGCCGTAGCTCAAGCCATAGCGGCCTTCCTGAGTAACGGAGACAACCTCGGGCACGACTTTTTCGACATCTTGCGCGAGAAAGCCGATTTGTTTTTCGTGGGTGCCTTTCATCTCATAGGCGACGGGCTTAAGTTTCATCAAGGCGTCAAGGCCATATGGAACCTCGCGCGCGTTTTCTTTGAGACGCGCGTCCGAAGCGTTCGTCCATACGCCCGCGCCAGTCAGAAAGGCGCCGTTGCCGTTCGTCGCCGTCGAACCGACAGTTAGCGGATTGGATGTCGGAACCGTCGTTCCAAGATTAATGCCAACGCGCCCGTTGGCTATGTCGGCGTTGATGACGTTAGCGATATTCAGGAAGTTGTTGGTGCCAGAGGCTGGCGTGGTGACCGCGCTTGCCGTGCCAATCAAAATGTTGTTGGAACCCGTCGTGAGTACGGTTTTTCCAACGTTGTTGCCAAGGATAAGGTTGTTTGCCCCTGAAGTCAGGGCATAACCAGCGTTAGAGCCAAACGCGGTGTTGTTCCAACCTGTGGTGTTTTGTAGCGCGCTCGTGCCGACAGCCGTATTGCTGTTGTCAGTGCTGTTATAAAGAGCCATCTGCCCGACAGCCGTGTTCCAGCCGCCGGTCACGTTGTTATATAATGAATAGTTGCCCAGAGCCGCATTACCGCTTCCGGTGGTCGTTCTATACAAAGCTTGATAGCCTACCGCCGTGTTTTCCAGATTCGTGGCCGTTTGCGCCGCCAGAGATCCCGCGCCGACGCCGACGCTCAACGTGTCGCTCGCAGGCTGGTGCAGGACTTTGTTGTTCGCGATGTAGTAAGCGTTTGTGATCGCGCCAACATTGATGTTGCCATTGACATGCAACGCTTGCGCTATGCTGGTCGTCCCGATGCCCACGCTCCCCGTCGCCGTCACGTGCAGGCGACGAACGCCCGCCGTCGCCACGC
>CAZYPX010000165.1:0-1751 GCA_964649675.1 uncultured Rhodospirillaceae bacterium
ATGCCCGCGCTGATCATTTCGTGATAAAGGTCATTGCCTTCGCGGATACGCTCGCCCACGCCGGCGAACACGGAGTAACCGCCGTGCGCCTTGGCGATGTTGTTGATGAGTTCTTGAATGATAACAGTTTTGCCAACGCCAGCCCCGCCGAACAAACCGATTTTACCGCCGCGCGAGTAAGGCGCAAGAAGGTCGATAACCTTGATGCCCGTGACGAGAACTTGCTTTTCTGTCGATTGATCGACGAATTCCGGCGCTTCGCGGTGAATGGGGGCCATGCGCTTGCTTTTCAAGGGACCGCGTTCATCGACAGCTTCGCCCACGACGTTCATGATGCGGCCAAGCGTTTCCGGACCTACGGGGATCGTGATCGGCGCGCCCGTGTCTTCGACCATTTGGCCGCGAACCATGCCGTCTGTCGAGTCCATTGCGACGGCACGGACGGTTCTTTCGCCCAGATGCTGCGCGACTTCAAGAACGAGGCGACGGCCTTCGATTTCAGTGGTCAACGCGTTCAAAATCGGCGGCAGCCCTTTTTCAAACTGCACGTCGACGACGGCGCCCATAACCTGCGTGATGTGACCCTGACCGATGTCTTTCATGATTTCTTCCTCTTAAACAAGAAACGCAATTATTTAGCTAAAGTTAACCAGGAACACTCTCCGCGCCTTTTTCTTTCCCGTAAAAGTGCGTAGGCCGAAAATCATCCAGCCTAGAGCCAGCAAGTGCCTGTGCAACGCTTTCGCATTTAACGAATGGCAAGTCATCTCTTTCAGACGCTTTCCGGCGCAATATCTCAAAAGCCGCTTTTGCCGCTTCTTCATGAGTGTTTGCGATAAAAGGCTTTTCCATTTTACACCGCCTCCGCGCCCGAGATGATTTCGATGAGTTCCTTCGTGATGTAGGCCTGACGGCTGCGGTTATAGTTCAACGTCAGCTTGTCGATCATCTCGCCCGCGTTACGCGTCGCGTTGTCCATCGCCGTCATGCGCGCGCCCTGCTCGCCCGCCGAGCTTTCGAGGAAAGCGCCGTATACGGAAACCGCCAGACTGCGGGGCAAAAGCTTTTCCAAAATCGCGTCGCGGCTTGGCTCGAACAATTCGTAAAGAGCTTGCATCTCGCCAACGGCGGACGCGTGGTCTTCCGCCTTGGGCAATTCGATAGGCACAACCTGCTTGACCGTCACAACCTGAGAAATGGCCGAACGATACCGGTTGAACACCATGCGGACGACGTCGATCTCGCCGGATTCGAACATCTCAAGAATTTTAGCGTTTAACGCATTCACCATATCGAGGTTGCCCAGCTTTTTGGGCATGTCTTCGATGGTCATCAAAATCTTGTCGGCATGGTCACGGCGGAGAAGATCGCGCCCCTTGCGGCCGACACAGATAAGCTTGACCTTTTTGCCTTCGCTTTCGAGCTGACGGATCAAATTGCGCGCCTCGCGCACGATCGAGCCGTTGAAGAATCCGCAAAGGCCGCGGTCGGACGTAAGCACGACCAAAAGGACGGAATCCTCCTTGCCTGTGCCTGTAATCAGCTTCGGCGTGTTCTCGTTGATTTCGAGCTTGCCGGCCAGCGTGCTCATCATACGGGCCATGCGCTCGGCATAGGGACGGGCGGCCTTGGCCTGATCCTCGGCGCGGCGCAGCTTGCTGGCCGCGACCATCTTCATGGCCGACGTGATTTTACGCGTCGATTTAACGCTGACGATGCGGTTTTTAAGGTCCTTGAGACTGGGCATAGCC
>CAZYPX010000166.1:0-1549 GCA_964649675.1 uncultured Rhodospirillaceae bacterium
GGCCGACCTGCATCCTGCGAATTACGAATTGCGTCTCGGCATTCTAGCGGCAAAAGCAGAGAAACTTGGCTGTTCGGTGCCGGACAAAGTCATCGAATTCCTCGCGCACAAGATCACGTCGAACATCCGCGAGCTTGAAGGCGCGCTCAACCGCATCGTGGCGCACGCCCAACTCGTCGGACGCACAATATCCATTGAGATGACGCATGAAGTTCTGGCGGATTTATTGCGCTCGACAGAACGCCGCATCACGATCGACGAAATCCAAAAAAAGGTCGCCGAACACTACAACGTCCGGCTGACAGATATGCACTCCGCGCGACGCGCTCGGGCCGTGGCGCGACCGCGTCAGGTTGCCATGTATTTGGCCAAGCAGCTTACGCCGCGCAGCTTGCCGGAAATCGGCCGCAAGTTCGGCGGACGCGATCACACAACGGTGATCCACGCCGTCAAGAAGATCGAGGAATTGTCGGCTTACGACGCTACGTTCCGCGAAGACGTGGAATTGCTGCGCAGGTTGCTGCAGAGTTAAGCGTTACGAAACTTTCACTTTCGGCTCGAACTCGCGCGGCGCGTAGTTCAGAAGCTTCATGCCTTCGTCGTTATCGAAGACCAGATCGTCGTTCATGCGCTTGAAGACTTCAAAGCCAAAGCCGGATTCATTTAACAGGCCAAGTTTTGTGGCCATCTGAAACAGCCGTTGCAGGACGGGCGTAGGCAAAGCCACGATACGCGGTTTTTTGCCCATCGACTGAAATACTGTTTCAACCATCGTCCGGTAGGGCAGAACCTGTCCGCCGGCGATATTCAGGCATTTGTTATAAACGCTTGCGTTGCCGAGCGCATTCATGATGGCCTTGGCCACGTCGTCGGCATGAATAGGCTGGCGCAGTCCTTTGGCGGGCGCAGCCACGGGGAAAAATCCCGACTTCATGATTATACGCGCGATGCGGGCGATGTTTTGGTCGTTCATGCCGTCATAAATCAGCGTTGGGCGCAAGAGCGTGTAAACGATCTTGTTCTTCACGCACCAAGGTTTGAGAATGTTTTCGGCCATTTCCAGATTTTCGGCGATGGCGCGTTCAAAGGGATCGCCGCTAGCGCATTTGCTGAAACGGCTTGTGGAGCCGAGCGCGACGATTGCCTGGGCCTTGGAAAACCTCGCGAGATTGGTCGTCAGAACGCCGAGGGGAAGCAAGCTAATTACAATCGCTTTTTCCGGCGCGTGCCAGTCTACGGTCTGGCCCAATTCGAGAGAGATGGATCGGAAACCTTCCGGCAAATCCACTTTACCGCGTGAAATGACATCGGCGCGCAAATTTTCATTAGCAAGCCGTTTGATAAGATAAGGCGCGACGAGGCTACGTCCGCCGAGAATAATGATAGGAGGCTTATCGTTCATAATTTCGATTCCACAATGAACTTGCTAGCATACAACGATAATATGCAAAGACTTTTCTAAAGATTTCATGAACGGGTATGGTTAACTGCATTAGCAAACCGCAATAATATCAGTATTTTATGGAAGATGGCATCAAGGGCGGCAAGC
>CAZYPX010000167.1:0-1513 GCA_964649675.1 uncultured Rhodospirillaceae bacterium
GGGGAGAGAATTTTCTATCTTACTTCCACACAAAATGACTTTTTGCATGTTGTCGGCCTCACCCTCTGTTTCCTTGCCCTTGTCTCTATCAAGCAAGCCAACCTTGTTTTGATTATCGCGCTAACGGGCGTTCTCGCTCTTTTCCTGCTTTCGCATCGCGCCCATATTTCCCCGAAACGCGTCGCTTACGTCATGGCGATGGGCCTTGCCGCTGCCGCTTTGCACGCGGTGTGGTCGCATTACGTCAAGGTTCATATCGGAGGCGTAGAGTTCGCGCTACTGCCCTTCGACGAATGGCGCTTCGCCGTCATCCCCGACATTCTCAAAGGCATGTGGGACAACGCCATCGCCAAACACGGCCATTATTACGTCATGCTGCTCGCAACGGTGATCTTCGGCAGCCACGTCTATTTCAAGACATGGCGCAACGAAAATTCACAGCCCGATCTCTTCGTCATTACCGCCGTGTTTATCGTACTCGCCTATTTCGCGTTTCTTCTTTTCATCTACATCGCCAATTCGTTTTCGCTCGACGAAGCCAAACGCGCCGCATCGTTCTGGCGTTACGGTTTGCACGTTGGTTTACTGGGATGGCTCGCGTTTCTCTTTCTCGCGCGCGGCTGGTTCACGCGCCGTTTCCCGAAATTGTCCCTGTACGCGCCGCGCAAACGGATTGCCATCGCTCTGTGTCTTGTCATTGCAGTGTCGCCGGTCGCCATGCCGCGCACTTTTGTTCGCGAGACGAACTTGGAAGAAAGGCTTTTCTTCCGCTACCTCGCTGAAACGCTGCCGGAAAACGCCACCGTCGCCATTTACGACGCGCACCCCGGCAGTCCGATGCCGTGGGTTTTGAGTCTCGAATTGCGTTCGCCCGCGCACGCTATCACGGGCAAAGTCATT
Source organism: uncultured Rhodospirillaceae bacterium (assembly GCA_964649675.1). GTDB lineage: Bacteria > Pseudomonadota > Alphaproteobacteria > UBA9219 > UBA9219 > CAZVCG01. Next base: position 901 of record CAZYPX010000167.1, read on the forward strand.
TTTGATTGCTTCAAGGGGGAGCATCCGAAATCCGCCAACGAAGCTTTCGCCTTCGCGACGGCCTGTAACGCGACGCATGCCGTCCTGCGCCTCACGTGGCCCATTGACGTTAATGCGCCGGATGCAGGCTTTGAGCTTTTCGAACGCGCATCTAACGGAACATGGCGCCCATTTAAGAATCGCTAAGCTGTAATAGTGAGGATTTAAGGCGCGAAGTGTTTATGCCACGCCAATGCCGACTGAACGATGTCATTTAGTGATGATTGGGGCGTCCAATTTATCAACTCTTTGGTATGCGTATTGTCGGCCACCAGACGCGGCGGATCGCCTGCGCGGCGCGTCTCGCGCACGACAGGCACGGGCTTGCCGAGCGCCAGAGCGCAGGTGTCGATAACTTCTTGAACGCTCGAACCTTTTCCGGTTCCAAGATTACAAATCTCGGTCGTCCCGCCATCCATCAGATAGCGCAAGGCAGCTATATGCGCCGCCGCCAAATCCATCACATGAACATAGTCGCGAACGGCTGTGCCATCGGGCGTCGGGTAATCCGTTCCGAACAATTTCACGGGGTTCTTTCCGTTCAAGCCAGCCCGTAACACATTGGGAATCAAGT